>CAZISF010000016.1:14223-41258 GCA_964541915.1 uncultured Caulobacter sp. | reverse complement strand
AGGCCCGGCGCCCCGCCGTGCTGGCGTTGGTGACGCCAAGAGCCGCCAAAGCGCCGGCGGCGATGCCTTCGGCGTCGAGACCGGCCTGGGCGTACATCAGATCGGGTTTGTCCTGGTCCTGGAACACGTCCGGCAGAACCAGCGTGCGCACCTTCAGGCCGCGATCCAGAGCGCCGTGTTCAGCCAGGGCCTGCAGCACGAAGGCGCCGAAGCCGCCCATGGCGCCTTCCTCGACCGTGATCAGGGCCTCGTGCTCGCGCGCGAGACGCAGGATCAGTTCGATATCCAACGGCTTGGCGAAGCGGGCGTCGGCGACCGTGGCGGTCAGGCCGCGCGCGGCCAACAGGTCGGCGGCCTTGAGGCTCTCGCCCAGGCGCGTACCGAACGACAGGATGGCCACCGCCGATCCTTCACGAACGATGCGGCCCTTGCCGATTTCCAGCGGCTCGTTGATCGCCGGCATGTCGAGGCCGAGGCCTTCGCCGCGCGGATAACGGAAGGCGCTGGGCCGGTCGTCGATGGCGGCGGCCGTGGCGACCATGCGGGCCAGCTCGACCTCGTCGGCGGCGGCCATCAGCACCATGCCGGGCAGCGCGCCCATGAAGCCGACGTCGAACGAGCCGGCATGGGTCGCCCCGTCCGCGCCCACCAGGCCGGCGCGGTCCATGGCGAAGCGCACCGGCAGGCGCTGGATCGCGACGTCGTGCACGACCTGATCGTACCCGCGCTGCAGGAAGGTCGAATAGATGGCGCAGAACGGCTTCATGCCGTCGGCGGCCATGCCGGCCGCGAAGGTCACCGCATGCTGCTCGGCGATGCCGACATCGAAGGTGCGGTCAGGGAAAGCCTTGCCGAACAGATCAAGCCCGGTCCCCGAGGGCATGGCGGCCGTGACGGCGACAATCCGGTCGTCCCGCTCCGCTTCCTTGACCAGCGCCTGGGCGAACACCTTGGTGTAGCTGGGCGGGCCGGCGGCGGCCTTGGCCTGTTCGCCCGTGACGACGTTGAACTTGACCACCCCGTGGTACTTGTCCGCCGCGTTCTCGGCGGGGGCGTAGCCCTTGCCCTTCTGGGTCACGACGTGAACCAGCACCGGCTTGCCCTCGAACTCGCGGGCGTTTTTCAACACCGGGGTCAGGGCGTCCAGGTCGTGGCCGTCGATCGGGCCGACATAGTGGAAGCCCAGTTCCTCGAAGAAGGTCCCGCCGGTGACCATGCCGCGCGCGAACTCCTCGGCCTTGCGGGCCGCCTGCTGAAGCGGCTTGGGCAGGGCTCCGGCCATATGGCGGCCGATCTTGCGCAGGGATTGGTAGCCGCCGCTCGAGACCATGCGGGCAAGATAGGCGCTCATGCCGCCGACGGGCGGCGCGATCGACATGTCGTTGTCGTTCAGGATGACGATGAGCTGCTTGGTCGTCTCGGCGGCGTTGTTCATCGCCTCGTAGGCCATGCCGGCGCTCATCGAGCCGTCGCCGATGATCGCCACGACCTTGTTGCTTTCGCCTTTGGCGTCGCGGCTGGCGCAGAAGCCGAGCGCCGCGGAGATCGAGGTGGCGGCGTGCGCCGCACCGAACGGGTCGTATTCGCTCTCGGCCCGCTTGGTGAAGCCCGACAGGCCGCCGCCCGTGCGCAGCGTGCGAATGCGATCACGGCGACCGGTGAGGATCTTGTGCGGATAGGCCTGGTGGCCGACGTCCCAGATGACGATGTCGGTCGGCGTCTCGAACACATGGTGCAGCGCGACGGTCAGCTCGACCACGCCAAGTCCGGCCCCAAGGTGACCGCCCGTCACCGAGACGGCGTCGATCATCTCGGCGCGCACTTCTTCCGCCAGCTGCTTCAATTCCGGAATGGAAAGGCCGCGTGTGTCGGCGGGCGACGAAATCTTGTCGAGCAACGGGGTTACGGGAGGCATGAAAAATCCGTCGATTACGATGGTCCGCGACGAAAGCGCGGTTAGGAGTTGCGGTCCAGCACGAAATCGACGGACGCCCGCAGGGTTGCGGCCCGCTCGCCGAACATATCGAGGTGAGCGCGGGTCTGATCGGCCAGATGAGCCACCCGTTCCTTCGCCGCGTCGATCCCGAGCAGCGTTACATAGTTGGTTTTGCCCAGCGCCGCATCCTTGCCGCCAGCCGCCTTGCCCAACTGCTCCGGATCACCTTCGGCGTCGAGCAGATCGTCGACGATCTGGTAGGCCAGGCCGAGGTCCTGTGCAAAAGCCATCAAGGCGTGCCGCTCGGCGTCCTGGGCGTGGGCGATGATCAGCGGAATCTCGAAAGCGAAGGCGATCAGGGCGCCGGTCTTGAGCCGCTGCATACGGGCGACGCCGCCCAGATCCTCGCGAACCCCCAGCAGGTCGATCATCTGGCCGCCGGCCATGCCCTGGGCGCCCGAAGCGATCGCCAGCCTGCGCACCAGCTCGGCGCGGATGTTGCCGTCGGGATGGGTGTCGGGATGGGCCATGATCTCGAAGGCCGCCGTCTGCAGGGCGTCTCCGGCGAGAATGGCCGTCGCCTCGTCATACTGCTTGTGAACCGTCGGCCGGCCCCGGCGGACGTCATCGTCATCCATGGCCGGAAGGTCGTCATGCACCAGACTGTAGGCGTGAATGCATTCCAGGGCGCAGGCCGCGCGCAGCACCGGCCGCTCGGGCAGGTCGAACATCTTGCCGGTCTCGAGTGCGAAGAACGGCCGCAATCGCTTGCCCGGCCCCAACGCCGCGTAGCGCATGGCCTCCATCAGCCGCGTTTCGGGACCATCAGACCGGGGCAACAGCGCATCCAGCGCGACCGTCACGACATCGGCGGTCTCGGCGATGCGGCGCGCCAGGCTCACGAGAAGTCGGCCGGCTCGACGCCGCTCGCACCGCCCTGGCTCAGGACGACCTTCTCCACCCGCAGGCGCGCCTGTTCCAGCCGCGCCTCGCAATGGCCCTTCAGCGCCGCGCCGCGCTCATAGATCGAGATCGACTCTTCCAGCGGCGCTGAACCGGATTCCAGCCGCTGGACGATCTTCTCCAGCTCGGCGAGGGCTTCCTCGAAGCTCATGGCGGCTATGGCCGGATCGGTGGCGGGGGCGTTCGTCATGTCGTGTTCCAGGAGAGTCCGGCCAGCCTAGAGACGCTCGGCCAGCCGGGCAATCGGCCGATTCCTGTCCGGCGCTAAATCCGTTCGAACGTGCGGGCCCGCCAGTAGCGGAATCCCTGATCCTGCGTGCAGCGCCAGCCCTGACGCTTCAGGGCCTCGCCGATCATGGTGTTGAAGAAGCCGTGCGCGACGACGAGCACGTCCTGACCGTCCCGCGCCAGGTCCGCCAGCAGGCCGGCGGCCTGATCTGCCCGGGCCTCCGCCTCGGCGCGGCTTTCCTCGCCGTTGTTGTGATCGAAGAACCACCACCAGAAGCGCGAGATGAACCCCCAGACACGGGGCGACATATGCAGCCAGGCCGGAAAGGGTGGCGGCGGCAGCGGCGCCTCGACGAACAGCGGATCCCTCGCGAAGGCCTTGCCGCAGCAGACGGCGTGGGCGGTTTCAAGGGAACGGGGACGGACAGAGGCGATGACGGCTCCAGCCCGGGCAGCCACGGCCTTGAGGTCCTCCGGCGCCGACTGGCCCGCGCGCAGCCCTTTCGTCTCGTAGACATTCCACCAGCGGCGGTAGCCCTCGGCGTTGAGGAGGATCTTGCGGGACAGGTCCGGCTCGCCATGGCGCGCGAGAATCACCGCACCCGTGCGTGCGGCTTCCGGCGTCGTCGCTCCGTCGGCGGAGAAAACCTCGGCCATGGTCCCCCGGGGCTGGTGAAGAAACGCCGCGCATGACGTGGACCGTTCCCCCGGCGCCCCGTCATCCCTCCTGCAACGCGTGCACATGCGCCAGGGCGGACCGCCCGAGCGCCTCCAAGTCGTAGCCACCCTCGAGGGAGGACACAACCCGACCTTTCGCGCGGCCCCGCGCCACCGCGAGGACCGCGCGGGTCGCCCAGGCGAAGTCCTCCGCCTCCAGCGACTGGCTGGCCAGCGGATCGCGGGCATGGGCGTCAAAGCCTGCGGAGATCAGGATCAGGTCCGGCTCAAAGGCGTCGACATGGCTCATCAGCCCCTCGAACACCTTGCGCCACCGTTCGCGCGGGGCATGGGGACCGACGACGCCGTTGACGATGTTGCCGACGCCGGTCTCCGAGGGATCGCCCGAGCCGGGATAGAGCGGCCGCTGGTGGATCGAGGCCAGGAACAGCGTCGGGTCATGCTCGAACGCCGCCTGTGTGCCGTTGCCGTGGTGCACGTCGAAGTCGACCACCGCCACCCGCGCCAGCCCCGCTGCCTGCGCCACGCGCGCCGCTATCGCGAGGTTGGAATAGACGCAAAAGCCCATCGCCCTGTCGGGCTCGGCGTGGTGGCCTGGCGGCCGGACGGCGCAGAAGGCCCGCTCAATCTCACCCGCCGCGAGGGCCCGGACAGCGGCGATCGGGGCGCCGGCGGCGCGTTGGGCGGCTTCAAGGCTACCGATGTTCATCGCGGTATCGGGGTCAAGCCGCACCATCCGCCCTGCCTCGCCGGCGGCGCGAATACCGTCGAGATAGCCGCGGTCGTGCACGCGGACGAGGTCCGCGTCCTCCGCCCTCGGCGCTTCGCGTCGGTCAAGGCGGAGCGTCGCATCGTCGGCCAGGACGTCCAGCACGGCGCCGAGGCGCTCGGGTCGTTCGGCATGGCCGGCGCCCTGATCGTGGCCGAGCATGGCGGGGTGGGTGTAAAGTGCCAGTGTCATGGGCGCAGGCTACAGCGCCCGGGACGGAACGCGAAGACCGACGGATGCGGGGTGATCGCCACGTGTGAGACTCCAGCCGCCGAATGAAACTGGAGATCGCCGATGCGCCTGATGTCACTGCTTGCGGCCCTGATCATGGGCCTGACGTTCTCGGCGCCGGCCATCGCCGCGCCGCCCGCGACATCGGCGGCCTCCTCCCCCGCCTACAGCGAAGCCGGCCCCTACAAGGTCGCGGTGCTGGAGGGCGAGTGGCGCGACGCGCGACGCGACCGGGTGGTGCCCTGGCTGATCCGTTACCCGGAGGGGATAACCGGCGCGGCGCCGGTCGTGATCTTCTCGCATGGCCTGGGCGGCTCGCGACGGGGCGCCGTCTACTACGCGGAGCATCTGGCGAGCCACGGCTACGTCGTGGTCATGGTCCAGCATCCCGGCTCGGACGTGTCGATCTGGCGGAACATCCGCCCGGACCTGGCCAACGTCGACCGCGCCGCCCTGGCCCGGGTGACCGCCGACCCGATGGTGACGATCAACCGCTTCCTCGACATTCCGTTCGCCCTCGACCAGCTGACGGCGATGACCGCCGCGCCCGGTCCGCTCCACGGCCTGCTGGACATGCGCCGGGTCGGCATGTCCGGCCATTCCTTCGGCGCTGTGACGACCCAGGCCATGGCCGGGCAGGTCTATCCCAATGGCCGGTCATTGCCGGAGCCGCGATTCAAGGCGTTTCTGGCCATGAGCCCATCGCCGTCGCGGGACGGGAACAACGACAAGGCGTTCCGAGGACTGACGCGGCCGTTTCTTTCGCTGACCGGCACCGAAGACAGCTTCACCATCCGTCCGGACGAGAGCGACGCCGAGGTGGTAGCCGGACGCCAGCAGCCGTTCGCCCACGTCGCAGGCCCCGCGATGCTGGTGCTGCTGACCGGCGGCGATCACATGGTCTTTTCCGGGCGGCAGGAAGTCGGCGGCGCGCCCCGGCCCAACGACGCCCGCCATCGCCAGATCATCCTGGCGGCCTCCCTCGCCTGGTGGGACGCCTGGCTCAAGGACGACCCGAAGGCGCTTGCGTATCTGCATGATGGCGGACTGGCCGGTTTCGCCGGCCCCGACGCCGCGGTCAGCTGGCGCGGGCCGATCCGGTGACCTGCGGCTTGCGCGCGGGCAAGCGGACGCTATTCAGGGCCCATGCCCGCTCCCACGATCCGTCGCGCCGGTCCCGATGACGCCGAAGCCCTGAGCCGCATCGGCGCCGAGACCTTCACCGAGACCTTCGGCCACCTGTATCCGCCGGAGGATCTCCGGTCCTTCCTGGACGGCGCCTACGGCCTGGAGAAGACCCGCCGCGATCTTGCCGACCCGGCCAAGGCCGCCTGGCTGGTCGAAGCTGACGGTGCGGTCGTCGGCCATGCGCTGGCGGGTCCCTGCGACCTGCCCCATGACGAGGTCACCCCCGACTGCGGCGAGCTGAAGCGCCTCTATATGCTCAAGGCCTTTCAGAGCGGCGGGACCGGCTCGCGCCTGCTGGCCGAGACCTTCGCCTGGCTTGAGCAGAATGGCCCCCGCCGCCTGTGGATCGGCGTCTGGTCAGAGAACCTCGGCGCCCAGAGGCTCTACGGCCGGATGGGGTTCGAGAAGGTCGGCGAGTACGAGTTCATCGTCGGCCAGACGCGGGACCGGGAGTTCATCCTCCGGCGGGGATAACTGCGTGGTTCGAGCCCCGGATCAGGTCCGGGGTCGGCTGAGGCCTCGCTCCTCACCATGACGGGCAAAGGTGGTCGTCATCCTGAGGAGCGAACCTTCAGGATCGCGTTTCGAAGGAGGCAGGGTCAGCGCTCGAAACTGGACAAGCCGGCGGTTGCCCCCCATCCTCTGTCAAACAACCGTTCGACACCCGAGAGTCCGCCATGTTCATGCGCTTCTTCACCGAGCTACGGGACGCCAAGGTCCCCGTGACGCTGAAGGAATACCTGATGCTCATGGAGGCGATGGACAAGGACGTCATCGACCACAGGGTCGAGGACTTCTACTTCCTGTCGCGGTCGGCGCTGGTGAAGGACGAGAAGAACCTCGACAAGTTCGACCAGGTGTTCGGCCATGTGTTCAAGGGCCTGGAGATGGTCGGCGACGCGGGCAATCCCGAAATCCCCGCCGAGTGGCTCAAGCTCCTGACCGAGAAGTTCCTCACCGACGAGGAAAAGGCCGAGATCGAGGCCATGGGCGGCTTCGACAAGCTGATGGAGATGCTCCAGGAGCGCCTCAAGGAGCAGAAGAAGCGCCACGAGGGCGGCAACAAGATGATCGGCACCGGCGGCACGAGCCCCTACGGCGCCAACGGCTACAATCCCGAAGGCGTGCGCATCGGCCAGGACAAGGGCCGGCACGGCAAGGCCGTGAAGGTCTGGGACAAGCGCGAGTACAAGAACCTCGACGACAGCGTCGAACTGGGCACCCGCAACATCAAGGTCGCCCTGCGCCGGCTGCGCAAGTTCGCCCGCGAGGGCGCGCCGGACGAGCTCGATCTCGACGGCACGATCAAGAACACCTCGCGCAAGGGCTATCTCGACATCACCATGCGCCCCGAGCGCCGGAACAAGATCAAGGTGCTGATCTTCTTCGACATCGGCGGTTCGATGGACAGCCACATCAAGCTCTGCGAGGAGCTGTTCAGCGCGGCCCGGACCGAGTTCAAGAACCTCGAGTTCTTCTACTTCCACAACTGCCTTTACGAGAGCGTGTGGAAGGACAACCGTCGCCGCCAGACCGAGAAGCAGAACACCTGGGACGTGCTCCACAAGTTCCCCAGCGACTACAAGGTCATCTTCGTCGGCGACGCGACCATGAGCCCCTACGAGATCACCTATCCCGGCGGCAGCGTGGAACACTGGAACGAGGAGCCCGGCGCCATCTGGGTCGATCGCGTGACCCAGATCTACAACAACGTCGTCTGGCTGAACCCGACCGCCGAGCGCCACTGGGACTACACCCAGTCGATCGGGGTGATGAAGCAGCTGGTCAACGACCGCATGTACCCGCTGACCATCGACGGCCTGGACAAGGCCATGCGCGAGCTGGTTCGTGGCCGCTGACGCCGAGCCGTCGGTCAACGCCGACCAGATCGCCTACTGGAACGCGGCGGCCGGAGAGACCTGGGTCGACCAGCAGGACCGGCTCGATCGCCAGCTGAAGCCGCTTGGCCAGACTGCAATCGCCGCGCTCGACCCGGCCGGCGATGAGCGCCTGATCGACGTCGGATGCGGCTGTGGCCAGACCAGCCTGGAACTCGCCGGCGAGGTCGGCCCCGACGGGTCGGTGCTCGGCGTGGACATCTCCGCCCCGATGCTCGCAGTAGCCCGGCGACGGGCCGCCGAGGCAGGCCTGACCAACGTGCGGTTCCTCGAGGCCGACGCCCAGACCCGCGCCTTCGCCCGCGGCGGGGCCGACGGCGTGTTCTCGCGCTTCGGCGTGATGTTCTTCGGCGATCCGCCGGCGGCGTTCGCGAACCTGCATCAGGCCCTGCGGCCAGGCGGCCGACTGGCCTTCGTCTGCTGGCGGCCGCTGTCGGAAAACGAATGGATGCAGCTGCCGTTGCGGGCGGCGTTGCAGCATGTGCCCGCGCCCGCCGCACCGGCCGACCCGCTCGCGCCGGGCCCGTTCGCCTTCGCCGATCCGGACCGGGTGCGCGGCATCCTGACCGACGGCGGCTTCCGGGATGTCGAAATCGACGCCCACGACGCCCTGATCGGCGGCAATACGCTGGAGGAGACGGTCGCCCTGTCCCTGCGCGTGGGCCCGCTGGGCATGATGCTGCGCGAGCATCCGGGGCAACGCGACCTGATCATCGACAGCCTGCGCGCCGCGCTCGAGCCGCACGCCGGCCCCAGCGGCGTATTCCTGCCCGCCTCCGTCTGGATCGTGACGGCCAACGCCTGAGAGACCCGCCATGAGCCGACCGCCCAACGTCATCATCATCATGGCCGACGACCTGGGCTACGGCGACCTGGGGTGCGACGGCGGAACCATCATCCGTACGCCCCACCTGGACCGTATGGCGGCGGAGGGCACGCGCTTCAGCGACTTCTACGCCAGCGCCAATCTCTGCACGCCCTCGCGCGCGGGCCTGATGACCGGCCGCTATCCGGTGCGCATGAACCTGGCGCACGAGGTGATCCAGTCGCCGGAGGATCGCGGTCTGCCGCTGACCGAACTGACGATCCCCAAGGTGCTCAAGCCGGCCGGCTACGCCAGCGCCCTGATCGGCAAGTGGCACCTGGGACATCGCGGCCAGTACTGGCCGCCCAACGTCCATGGCTTCGACGTCTTCAAGGGTCTGCCCTACAGCCACGACATGCAGCCGCTGGCCTATTTCGAGAAGGACGGCGACGCGCCGCTGACCGAGAGCCCGGTCGATTTCCCGAAGCTGACACAGCGGTTCTTCGCCGAGACGCTCGCCTTCGCCGAGGCCAATCGGGACAGGCCGTTCTTCACCCTGCTGGCCCTCACCGCGCCGCACGTGCCGCTGGTCCGCAATGACGACAGGACCTGGGATTCGCCGGCCGGCGCCTATGGTGACGTGGTCGAGGAGATCGACCGCAACGTCGGCGCCCTGCTGGACCGGCTGAAGGCGCTCGGGCTTGAAGAGAACACCCTCGTGATCTTCACCTCGGACAACGGTCCGTGGTTCGAGGGCTCGTCAGGGCCGTTCCGCGACCGCAAGGGCGGCGCGGGCTTCGACGGCGGCTATCGTGTGCCGTTCATCCTGCGGCAGCCGGGAACCGTGCCCGCCGGGGTCGTCACCGACGCCATCGCCAGCAACCTCGACCTGCTCCCGACGCTCGCCCGGCTGGCGGGGCAGACGCTGCCCGACGACCTGGAGCTGGACGGTGCGGACATCGGCGACGTGATCTACCGGGGCGCGCCTTCGCCGCACGACCAGATCATCCTGTTCGACAACACCAAGGTCGCCGCCATCCGGACGCCCGACTGGAAGTACGTCACCCGGGTCCACACGCGCGGCTGGCATCTGAACGTTGGCCGGTTCAACTACCCGCTGCTGTTCGATATCCGCCGGGATACGGGCGAGAACTACAGTGTCGCCTCGCTGCACCCCGAGGTCGTCGCGGACCTGAAGGCGCGGCACAAGGCTGCGCGGGACAAGTACGAGACGATGGTCGACCTGTTCCCGCCGTGGGTCCGCCCGTCCATCGCCGACTGGCACCCGGACTGAGGCCCGTCCAAACAGCTGTTCATCGCCCCTTGCGCGGCGACAGATCGCCCGTAAAGCTCCCCCCACGGAATGGAAGGGCTGCGTCTTGAGTCACACCGACGATCCCGGCGCGGAGTCACGCACTCCCGAGGCCGAGGCCGCCACCAAGCAGCTGGTGTTCAACGCCGCCGAGAGGCTGTTCGCGCTGCACGGATTCCAGAACGTCTCGGTGCGCGACATCACCGCCGAGGCGGGCGTCAATCTGGCCTCGGTGAACTACCATTTCGGGTCCAAGGACGCCCTGCTGTTCGAGATCTTCCGGCGTCGGACCCAGGAGCTGAACCGCGACCGCGCCCGCATGCTGCATGAGGCCGCCGACCGCAACGGCGGCAAGCCGCCGGTGCGCGAGATCCTCACCGCCCTGTTCGCTCCGCCGCTCAAGTGGCTGGACCCCTCGAACGACCGCCGCATCTCGCTGCAGTTCCTGATCCGCGCGCGCAGCGAGGGTACGGCCGAGATACGCGAGGTGCTCGGCACGGATGTCTCGCACCTCAAGCGCTTCGCCGACGCCCTGCTGGCCGCCCTGCCCGCCCTGCCGCCGGAAGAGGTCTACTGGCGCCTGCACTTCGTGCTGGGGATGATCCACCAGAACCGCTTCATGGAGCTGGACCGGCTGCACGTCCTGTCCGGCGGCCTGACCCGCGAGGGCGAGGTCGACGCCCTGCTGGAGCGGATGCTCGACTTCGCCGAGGCGGGGTTTTTGCGCTAGGGGACATGTACCGAAGGTACGTGTCCCCCAATCGAGGCATCGCGAATTTAGGGGACACGTACCTTTGGTACATGTCCCCTTCGACTACCCCCCGCGCTTCATCGTTTCGCGGGCGATGACGATCTGCTGCACCTGGCTGGTGCCCTCGTAGATGCGGAAGATGCGGACGTCGCGATACAGGCGCTCGATGCCGTAGTCGGCGACATAGCCGGCGCCGCCGAAGATCTGCACGGCCTTGTCGGCGACCCGGCCGACCATCTCCGAGGCGAAGTATTTGGCGGCCGCAGCTTCCAGCACGATGTTCTCTCCGCGGTCGCGCTTGCGGGCGCCTTCCATGACCAGGGCGCGGGCGGCCATGGCCTCGGTCTTCATGTCGGCGATCATGCCCTGGATCAGCTGGAACTGCGCCAGCGCCTGGCCGAACTGCTTGCGCTCGCCGGCGTAGGCGACGCTGTCGGCGATGAGCCGCTCGGCCACGCCGACGCACAGGGCGGCGATGTGCAGGCGCCCCTTGTCGAGCACCTGCATGGCCACCTTGAACCCCTCGCCTTCATTGCCGAGACGGTTCCAGGCCGGAACGCGGACGTTGTCGAAGGTGATGTCGTGGATCTGGGCGCCGTGCTGGCCCATCTTCTTCTCGGGTTTGCCGACCGTGATGCCGGGCAGATCGCTCGGCACGAGGAAGGCCGACACCCCGCCGCCGCCCTTCACGTCCGGGTTCGTGCGGGCCATCACGGTGAACAGCCCGGCCTTGCCGGCGTTGGTGATGTAGCGTTTGGAGCCGTTCAGCACGTAGTCGGCGCCGTCGAGCGTCGCGCGGGTCTGCACGGCGGCGCTGTCGGAGCCGGCTTCCGGTTCGGTCAGGGCGAAGGAGGTGACCGTCTCGCCGGACGCGATGCCGGGCAACCATTTGGCCTTCTGCTCGTCGGTGCCGAACATCACCAGCCCCTGGCTGCCGATGCCGACGTTGGTGCCGATCTCCGAGCGGAAGGCCGGGCTGGTGCGGCCCAGCTCGAACACCACCAGGCATTCGTCTTCCATGGAGAGGTCGAGGCCGCCGTATTCCTCGGGGATCGAGATGCCGAACAGGCCGAGGTCGGCCATCTCCTTGATGACGCTGTCGGGCACCTTGTCGTCGGCGGCCACCTGGGCCTCCAGCGGGCGCAGCCGCTCGGTGACGAACCGGCGCAGGGTATCGATGAACTGGTCCCGGGTCTCGGCGTCGAGGGCCATGGTGGCGCGTCCCTTGTGGAGCTTGGTGTTTCGTCAGTGCAGTAAGGGAGCGGAAGCGGGAGGGGAAGCCTACCGCAGCGTCAGCCCGTGTTCCGCAGCCCGGCCGCCACGCCGGCCACAGTCAGCTGGATGGCCAGCCGCAGCTGCTCGTCCTGGTCGCCGGCGCGGCGGCGGGACAGCAGTTCCAGCTGAAGGTAGTTCAGCGGATCGACGGCCTGGGCCGCCAGTTCGACCGACTCCTGGAGGTCAGGCCGGTCATCGAGCAGCTGGGTCCCGTCGCGGATGGCCAGGGCGACGTCCACGGCCAACTCATGCTCGGCCCGGATCGCATCCATGATCGCACCCGCGTTCGGCACGTCCCGGGCGAGGCCCGCGTAGCGCGCGGCGATGGCCATGTCGCTCTGGGCCAGGGCCAGTTCCATGTTCGACAGCAGGGCCGCGAAGAAATCGAACTCCCCGGCCAGGTCCGTCAGCTGCGGGATGGTCAGACCGGCGCGCGCGACGCCGCCGGCGAAACCGAACCAGCCGGGCAGCATGAACCGCGCCTGCGACCAGCTGAACACCCAGGGGATGGCTCGCAGGTCCTCGATCGCGCGACTGGCTGTGCGCGAAGCCGGCCGGCTGCCGATGTTGAGCTGGACGATCTCGCTGATCGGCGTCGCGGCCCAGAAGAAGTCGGTGAAGCCCGGCGTCTCGTAGACCATGGCGCGATAAGCCGCGAACGAACCGGCGGCGAGGGCGTCCATCGCCGTCGCGGCGGATGACGAGGGGCCGGTAGAGCGCCGGTCATTGCTGGCGATCAGCACCGAGGCGACGAGGCTTTCGAGATTGCGCCGCGCGGTCGGCTGGTCGCCATACCGACGGGCGATCATTTCGCCCTGTTCGGTCATGCGGAGGCGGCCCTGCACCGTGCCGGGCGGCTGGGCCAGCACGGCCTCTGCGGCCGGCCCTCCGCCCCGGCCGACCGAACCGCCCCGGCCGTGGAAAATGCGCAGGCCGACGCCCAGCTCGTCGCAGACCGCCGCCAGCGCCGAGGCCGCACGCGCCACTCCGCGACGCGAGGCGACATAGCCGCCGTCCTTGTTGGAGTCGGAATAGCCGACCATCACTTCCTGCACCGGCTTCGACCCGAGCAGGGCGCGGGTCAGCGGCAACTCAAGCCACTGCCGCAGAATGGCAGGGCCGTTGTCGAGGTCCTCGATGGTCTCGAACAGCGGCGAGACCCGCACGTGGGCCTGGGGGTTTGACCCGCCGCGCATCAGACCGACCTGGGCGAGCAGCACCAACGGCTCGAGGATGTCGGACAGGCTGGCGGTCTTTGAGACCACATAACCGCCGATGGCGTCGGGTCCGTACAGGGTCACCGCCTCGGCCGCCGCCTCGAGAGTCGCCAGCTCGCGCGCGGTCTCGTCGCTATAGTCGGCGAAGGGCGAACGCAGCGGACGCTGGTGGGCCATCTCCCCGAGGAGCAGCGCGACCCGGGCGTCCTCGTCGAGCGCCAGATAGTCGATGTCCTGTCCCGAGCGGGTGATCAGTTCAGCGACAAGCCGTTCGTGGACGTCGGCGTTCTGGCGCATGTCGATGGCCAGAAGATGGAAGCCGCAGACCCGCGCCACCTGCAGCAGCGTCGTCAGACGTGGCCCGATCAGCCGTTCACCGCCGTGTGACGCGAGCGACTCACGCACCGTCTCCAGATCCGCCACGAACTGTTTCGGTCCGTCATAGGCGGGGGCGGAGTCCGGCGGCGTGTTCGTGGCGAACGCCACCATGGCCCCTGTCAGCTTCAGCGATGTCGCGCACAGCCGGTCGAACACCACCTCCAGCGCCAGTCGGTAGGGCTCGTCGGCGCGGTGGATCGAGGCGTCATCCGAGGTCCTGGCCAGGGTCAGAAGCGCTTCCGACGCGCCTTCGTAGACGTCGGAGATCGCCAGATCGGACCACAGCCGACGCACCTCGGCGGCATAGACATCGAGGATCACGCGGGCCTGCGAGCCCAGGGCCAGGCGCAGGGTTTCGCCCGTCACGCCGGGATGGCCGTCACGGTCCCCGCCCAGCCAGCTGCCCAGCTTGAGCATCGGCGGCACGTCCCCGCCCTCCCCGATCACATCGCTCCAGTTTTCATAGAGGTCGATCAGGGCCGGAAGCATGGACGTGCGCACGATCGACAGCGCGTTGCGGATCTCGTCCCGTACGGTGATCTTCTCGGGCCGGTGCAGACGCGTGCGCCAGAGCAGCGCCACCTCGCGGAACAGGCTCTCGCGAATACGCTTGTCCAGGTCGACCGGCAGGTGGTGGCGGCGCAGCGCCATCAGTCGCGAGATCTCCGCCTCGCGATCGACCAGCGCCCTGCGACGCACCTCGGTCGGATGGGCTGTCAGGACAGGGACGACGTTCAGGTCCGCGAGAGCCTCGGCGCCGAGGCCCAGCGACTCCAGCGCGGCCGAGACCGTCCGGGCGGCGTTGCCATGCCCCTCGTCCTCGGCCTGACGACGGCGTCCGGCGATATCCTCGCCAATGTTGGCCAGCATCGAGTGGCAGGCGAAGGCTCGCGCCAGCAGCATGCCTTCATCGGGTGTCACGGCGTTGAACAGGAAGCCCAGGTGCGGCGCATCACCGCCCTCGGCGGCCGCACGGCGCGCGCTGCCGACCAGCGCGGCGGCATCCTCGCCATCGAGATAGCGGATCGCCTCCAGCAGGAGGTCGTCCATCAGCTTGACGTTCTGCCGCACGTGCCGGCTCGTCGGACCGGAGGCCGACCGGGGAATCTGCAAGCTGGGAGGACGCGACATGCCCATCCTTATGTCAAAGCGGGCCCTTGATCACAATCGACGGCGCCGGGCGTTGAACGTCAGTCCGGGTCAGCCGAGATCGCCCGCCGCGGCGTCGAGCAGCAGATAGGCCCGGCCACCCTCGGAGGCCAGCAGCGTCCCGGCCAGCAGGCCGCTCCGGTCGCGCTCGCCGGCCTCCTCGATCATTCCCCCGAAGCGTTGCAGGAAGCGCTCGGTCTGCCCGCGCATGGCGGCGTCGGAGAACAGGCGGCGGACAAGCCGGCGGATGGCGGCCGGCGCGAGCCGGCGAACGACTTCGCGGGCGCCTTCGATGTCGCGGGTCTGAACGGCGGCCGCGATCTCGTCGATGCGGTTGCGCGGCAGAAGGGCGGCGGGGTCGATCCCCATGCCCGCGATCTCGGCGGCCATGCGTTCGGCGAGGCTTTCCGGATCGCTCTCGTCGTCGTCGATCGAGGTCAGCAGGTCCTTCCAGCTCCAGCCGCTCTCGCCGGGCTCGGGCGCGGGCTGGGGCGACGGCGTATGGCCGCCGGCGGTTTCGAACACACTGCGGAATTCCTGATCGGTGGCGGTCGGCGTCAGCTTGAGGCGTGGACGCAGGCCGGCGGCTTCCGCGGGACCTGCAGCGGCTTCAGGGGGCCTGCGAGCCGGTTCGGCGCGCTGGGTGCGGTTTGCACCGATGGCCGGCGCGGCGGTCCCTGCGGCGCCGGCGACGACGCCCATGACCTTCACAGCCTCGCTGAGCATGTCGTAGTTGCGACGGACGCGTTCCTGGAAGGCCGCGTCGATGGTCTGGGTTTCATCGGCGGCGCGGCGGGCGGCGGCCAGCAGGTCGTCCATGCTCTGTTCGACCGAGACGCGGACTTCCTCCACGCGGGCGCGGGCGGCGTCGGGCAGACGGGACGCGCGCGCGTCAACCTCGCCCAGCATGTGCTCGAGTTCGCCAAGCGCGTCACGGGCGACGGAGACCCCGTGCTCCAGCTTCTGGGCCGTGACGGCGCCGGCCTGTTCGACCATCTGGGCCGACTGCTCGATGAGGTCGCGGGCCTCTGTCAGGCGCGCTTCAAAGACGGCATCGGCCTTCTGGTGCGCGGCGAAGGCGGCCTCGCTCAACTGGTCGACCCGCTGGCTGGCGGCATCGGCATGACCTTCGGCGACTTCGCGCGCGGCCTGGGCGGCGGAACCGAGTCGTTCGATGGCCTGCTTCAGATCATCTTCCAGACCATCACGTTCACGCGCAGCGGCGGCGCCGAGCAGGGTTACGGCCTGGGCAGCTTCGTCGCCCAGGGCCGCGCGTTCGGCGCGGGCATGTTCGGTGAGCGCCTCGAACCGTTCGGCGGCGTCGGCGATCAGCTGGCGCAGGGCTTCGGCGCCCCGGGCGGCCTGTTCACCGAGATTGGTCGCCCCTTCGGTGGCGTGGATCATGAACTCGGACAGCTGGGCCGCGCGGCTCTCGGCCAGGGCTGCGAAATCTTCCTGATCGGCGCGCAGGGCGTGGGCGACCGTGACCAGCGAAGCCCTCTGCTGGGTCAGGCCTTCCTCGACCAGACGCATCTGGTCGCCGACGCCGACGCCGGCGGTCTCGAGGCGGGCGACCTGGCGAGCCAGATCCTCGCCGGCCACGCGGGCCGCGTCGTTGGCTTCACCGGCCGCCGCGGCCAGATCGGCGGCGCGGGCAGCCAGGGCGGCCTCGGCTTCGCGAAGCTGGGTTTCGGCGAGGTCGGAGGCCTCCGCGACCATGCGCGCCTGGCTGGTGATCGAGTCGGTGACGGCCGTCGCCCGGGCGTCGAGCTCGCCGCTCAGGCTGCTGAGCTGTTCGCGTTCGTCACCCAGGGTGGAGGCCAGGTCGGCGGCGACACGGGCCGACTGCGCGGCGGCCTCGGCCAGGCGCTCGGTCTCCTCGGCCATCGCCTGGCGCAGGGCCAGCATGGTCTCACGCGCCTCGTGGGCGGCGCCGGTGGCGCTGGCGATCTGCAGGCGGACGGACTCGATCACCGAGCCGGTCTCGGCGGCGGCCATGGCCGCGGGACCGAGGAGGCGCGCCGTGCTTTCGCGGGCGCGGCGCAGTTCTGCGGCCAGCTTCTGACCCTGAACCAGGGCATAGGCGCCGACGAACACGAGCGCCGCCGGACCGATGGCCAAGACCGTGAACAGGCCGAGCGCGAGCGGATCGTCACCAAGCGGTTCGATCTTCCACCTCCATCCCAGCGCGAACGCCACGGGCGCCACCGCCCACAGGGCGCTGACCAGAAACGCGCCGATCCAGATCGGGCTGCCGGAGGGTTCCTTGACCTTCTCGGTCCGGGCCAGCACCGCCGGCGGAAGGGGCGGCTCGGCCGCAGGGTCAACGGCATGAACGGGCGTCGGCGGCGCGGTGTCTTCGGAGGCCATTCTCACGGTCGGCGGCGCCTGCCGCATTTCCAGCTCGGCCTCGAGCGTCGGCGGCGCCTCCAGCTCGATCTTCGAGAGGGCTTCAGCGACCTGCTGCGAGGCGGCGACATCCCGGGAAGCTCGGGAAAAGTCGAACGGAGAGCGGGTCTTCCTGGCCGTCATTCGCGGGTCGTGGTCCTGCAGGGGCCGCAGAAGTCGATGGTGCGCGATCGCCGGCCCCACACCTCGCGCGCCAGGAGAAACCTAACGGTGAAACTCGCCCGCGAAAAGGGCTTGAAAAGGTTTCATTAACGTCCGGACGAGGATCGACCTCGGATAGACGTCAAACGTCGTGAATCCGGGCTTTTCCGGGCTCGGTGCAGGGGGCGACAGCCGGTGTCGGGGTCGGGGTGTCCGACGTTGGCGCCGTTCGCCGCGCCGTGGGCGCGTGACGTGTCGCCGCAGGCTCGCTGTCGAGCTCGATCCCGAACTGCGCGAAGGCCACGGAAGCCGCCCACAGCACCATGGCGGCGAAGATCTCAAGCAGAGCCCGCACCGGCCCGTCCCCCAACTTGCGATAGCGCTGTTATCCATCAGCGCCACGCCGCCTTCAATCACCTGACGGGTGAAGTTTTGGTCATGTTTCGACCCTTCGCGGGGCGCGGCCCGCCACGGCCAGGCGCCAGGCGCCAACCAGACCGGTGAGCGCCAGCAGGCACATCGCGAGGTAGCCATGCTCATGAAACCTGTCGAACAGCGGGCCGCTGGCCAGGGTGGCGAGACCAACGACCAGCCCGCCCGACACGGCGGAACTGATGGTCTGGGCGGCGGAAGCGCTGTGGGGCGGGGCGTTGCGCTCGATCAGCTGCAGCGACCCCATGAACACCGCCGCGAAGCTGAGGGCGTGCAGGGTCTGCAGCGGGAACAGCAGCCACACCGGCGGCGCGAAGGCGAAGGCCGTCCAGCGCACCAATGCGGCGACGCCGCCGAGGATGACGAGACGCTCTGGCCCCAGTTTTCTGCGCAACGGCTCGCAGAACCACATGAAGGCGATCTCGGCCGCCACGCCCGTGGCCCACAGCAGCCCGACCACGGTGGCGGAAACGCCCTGGGCTTTCCAGAGCAAGGCGGAGAAGGCGTAGTAGAAGGCGTGTGTCGCCTGGATCAGCGCTGTCGAGCTGACCGCGAGAAGGAACGGTCGGTTGCGCAGCAATTCGGAGACACCCCGCCAGCGATCCCTGCGGCCGGGCCGTTCGCCCGTTTCGTGGACCGGATCCGACGGCAACAGGAACCGCGCGGCCAATCCGGCCGACAGACCGGCGGCGCAAATCCAGGGGATGACGATGTCAGGGCCGAAACGACCGATCAGGGCGCCCATGCCGATGTTGGCGACAACGAACGCCATCGAGCCGATGCCGCGCGGCAGGCCGTAGTTGAACCCCTCGACCCGGGCACGGCGCATCGTCAGAACGTCGGCCAACGGCACGACCGTCGACAGAAGGCTGGAGGCCATCAGCCAGAAGACCAGCCAGGGCCCGAAACCGCTGACAAGGCCGATCAGACCGTAGGCGACGCCAGCCGCCGCCCCGAACAGCATCATCGGCGTGCGGCGAAGGCGGAAGCCGTCGGCCCAGACCGCAAGCGCCGGCGCGATGAATATCCTCGCCAGCATCGGCGCGGCCAGGATCATGCCGATCTGGGACCCGGTAAGACCGTGAGCCCGAAACCAGACCGGCATGTAGGGCAGGCTCGCCCCCGTGCCGATGAAGATCGAGCAGTAGAACAGGCCGAGCAGAGTGGCGCGAAACATGGCCTGCGCTACCAGAGTCGAGTGAACTTAGCGAACCACTGCCTGATAGAGACTGGGCCAGTCATCGCCGGGCACGCCACTGCAGAACGGCATCACCCGCGCGGTCAGAAGCTGAAAGGCCTTGCCGTCCCAGATCCACTGGATCTCGTCGCCACAGTCGCCAAGACCCCTGCCCTTGGCGAAACTGCCGAGGATGCGGGTGTCGGGGTCGTAGTCGAGGTTCATCGGATCACTGATCCCGCCGCCGCCATAGCCCGTGGGCAACGGCAAGGTGATGGTGCGTGCGCCCTCCCCGTGCTCGCCGGCCAGGATCAGGTTGTGAACGGCGTTGTAGGCGCCGAGACTGCAGACCGGCGCGTAGAGCACAACGCCGGGCGCCAGGCGCGCGATCAACGGCTCGACCTGGCGGTCAGACATGTCCTCACAGTCCGGCAGGAGGCGCATCACCGCCGCCGGGACGCTCTTCGGCAGATCCGTCTGGGCGATGGCCGCGCCGACGGCGATGCCGGGCATCGCCGGAACCGTGATGGCCTTTGGCGTTCCGGCGCCGCGGCTGAGCGCCGTCGGCGAGCCGAGCCGGCCCTGCTGCTCGTCAATCCAGATCAGGGTCGCCGCGCCGCCGGACAGCGACAGGGTCAGCGGATCCTTCTTGCGGCGGGTCAGCTTCAGCACCGCGCCGTCGCGGGCCGCGATGGCCAGCGCGCGGGTGTTGGTCGCGGGGATTTCCATGCGCCAGTATCCGCTGCCGTCCTGAACCGGATATAGCGCCCCCAGCCCGGGGACCGGCTTTCCGTCGACATCGAGAAACCAGGGGCCGCCGCCGACGTTGGGATCATCCTCGGCATAGACGGCGATCACCATGGACACTGGCGCGCCGGCCTCGCCGGTCCGCTCCAGCCGCAGCCAGGCCACCTCAGCCGCATCCTCGGCCGGCGTCGCGAACGCCACGCAGGTGTTGAGGTTGTCGCAGACCGCCGTCCAGTCCCGGAAGGTCTTTACCCCGCTCGCCCCGGCCGCGCCCGCCGTCAGCAGTGTCAGTCCGGCGGTCAGGGCGACGAGGGGGCGCATGGTCAACTCGCGGGCAGCGGCGGCAGATCGAGGCGGCGCGCCTCGGCCATCTGAACGTAGAGCCCGCGGATGTCGGTATCCAGCGCCGCGTCGCGTGCGTTTTCGGCCGCGATGTGCAGGGCGATGAGCGCCCGCCGAAGGGTCGCGTTGGCGGCGTCCAGGGCGGCGAGCGAGAGGTCGGTGTCCTCCCCTTTCGCGGCGTCGGCGAAGGCGGCCCCGTAGGTCGGCGCGACACGGATGAGCAACGACCGGATCGCACCGTTCTCCCAGACCCGGGCGGCGATGCCGCGTTCGGCTTCCTGGGCGCACAGCAGGCTGATCATGCCGGTCACGCCGATGCGGCTCTGCAGGAATTCGCCGCTCGACTCCGGCGGCGGCGGGTCCATCAGGCAGAGGAAGTTGCCGAGCAGCAGCTCAGGCACGGTCGGGGTCATGCGAGCGCCTCCAGGGCGGCGAGCCTTTGCGACAGAACCTGATCCTGCAGGCGCGCCGTGTACCAGCCCGACAGACCCAGTACAGGGTCCTTGAAGCCGCCGGCGCGGAACTCGTTGGCCGAGGAAATCCAGATGGCCTGGCCCTTCACCGACGCAAAAAGCTCCCACCAGGCGAAGGCGACGGGATCGACCTTCAGGCCGCTGGCCTGTTCCCAGATGGCGATGGCCTCGGCCTTCGGCAGCATGCCCGACACCCGGTCGGTCTCGCCGTAGCACCAAAGCGGCTCCATGGCCCAGCCGAGGTCCTCGAGCGGATCGCCGATATGGGCCATTTCCCAGTCCAGCAGGGCGATGACCTTGCCGGCGCCGTCATGCATGAAGTTGCCAGTGCGATAGTCGCCGTGCACGACCGACAGCTTCTGGGCCGGCGGAGGCGGATTGGCGCGCAGGCGGCGGATGCAGGCGCGCACGATCGGCTGCGGATGCTCCTCGTCGGCGTCGATGACGCCTTCCCAGTAGTCGAGTTCCTTCTTCCAGCAGGCGTCGAGCGCCGGAGAGGCGGTCGCCTCCGCGATCGGAAGGATGGCGGGATCGGCGGCGGCGATCTTGCCGAGGTGGCCGTAGAATTGTTCGCCGATGGACCTCGCATGGTCACCGTAGGGTGGCAGGGTGAAGGGGCTCTGCGCCTTGCCGCCATCGATGCGGCCCATGATGAAGAACGGCCGTTCGAGCTCGGCGCCCTCTTCCTCAAGCGCCACAGCTTCCGGCACGGGCAAGCCCTTGCCGTGGAAGGAGCGGAAGGCGAGGAACTCCAGCTTGCGCTCGGTGTCGATCAGGCTGCCGACAGGGTCGCGCCGCAGGATCAGACCACGTGTCCCGCCGTTGACCTCCACATCAAACCGGTAAGTCTCACGACTGGCCCCGCCCGGGATCCGCGCGATCATCGTGACCCGCGCCGGCGTCTCCCAGATGCGGGTCAGATAGGCCTCGAGCTGGTCCTGCAGCGTCACTTGGCCATGTCCATGATGCCGGTGAAGCCCGACGGCCCGTGCGGGCCAATCACCAGCTGTTCCAGCACGCCCCGGCCCTTGCGGACCTTGCCCGCCGCGTCGGTGTAGACAACGTCCGACAGCGCCTGGACGTGCAGGTTGAACGGCAGCGTCGGGTCGGCCTCGGACAGCTTGATATCTTCCCGCTCGACGGTCAGCTGACCATGCAGCTGGCCGTGGCCCCATTTGGGATGGGTGTAGCCCAGGCCCATCATCTGGAACTCGTAGATCGGCTGGAAGGCGACCGAACCGGCAGGTTTGCCGTAGTCGTCGGTCAGGGTCACGACCGCGCTCTTCGCATGGCGGGAGTTGCTCTTCCACTCGATCGCGGCCGCGCCATTGAGGTGCTCCATGCCGTCCTCGGTCGACCCGTCCGGGGTCCAGACGGCGCGCGTGTTCCACGGCCGGCCGGTGGCGTCCTCGTTGCTGTGGAAGAAGAAGCTGCCGTCTTCGAAGCTGGACGGCGACCACAGCCAGTAGAACTGCGGCGGTTGCTGCGGGACGACCTCCTGACTGTCGCGGGCGCCGACGGGACGAACGCCCCACGAGCGGTCCCGGGTGCCGGCGAAGCCGTCGACCGAACGACGCTCGCCGTCGAGCTCGATCCAGCCCGTGTAGTGGCCGTTCTGAGTCAGGCGCGTGTAGTCCATGAAGGTCCGTGTGCCCTGGCGACGGACAAAGCGAGGCTCCTCGATCGGATGAGCGCGGCTTTCGAAGGTGATCTCGGCCTTCAGGCCATGCTCCGGCGAATCGACCGTGAGCCTGAGGCGATGCAGCGGCTCGAGGATCTCGATCGCGACGGGCCCGACCTTCAGGTCCAGCCGGTCGACCAGCCAGCCGCTGGCGTGCAGCGCGGTCTCGACACCGTTGCGCACGACCACGAAGGCGGCGTCGACGACGTTCAGGTGCGGATAGACCCCGAAGGCCGCGGCGAAGAAGTCCTCGCCGCTCTGCGGGTGATAGCCGTTGAAGAAGTACCGGTCATAGAAGTTCCGGTCGGTGCCCGAATAGGCGATCGGCTCGGCCGTCTGGTGGATCGGGAAATCGTCGCCTTTGGTGAGCGCCATGGCCTTGTTCCTCCAACGGACCGCCGCTTCTCACGTGAGCGTTTCGGGCCTACAGCCTGCAAGGTGAACGATGACAACCTGACTAGGCAACCGTGACGGAGGGGAAAGCGTGATCGGCTGGACGAGACGGACCTGGATGACGCTGGCCGCGATCAGCGGATTCGCCGCCATCGCCATCGGCGCCTTCGCGGCGCACGGTGTTTCGGACCCCGTCGCGAAGGACTGGCTGAAGACCGGCGCGACCTATGAATTCATGCACACCATGGCGACGTTCGCCTGCGCGACCTTCATGAACATCGGCGCAAAGCGGGCCCGGTTCGCCCCGGCCTTCTTCCTCGGCGGGACGGTGCTGTTCTCGGGATCGCTCTACGCCCTGGCGCTGGGTGGACCGCACTGGCTGGTGTTCGCGACGCCTCTGGGCGGTCTGGGCTTCCTGACCGGCTGGGCGATTCTCGCCTGGTCGGCGCGCGACGTGGATCAGCCCGCGGCCTGATCGCGGCGACGCGGAAGCGCCAGCCCCCAGAGGGCCGCGCTCGATCCGAGCAGACAGACCATCATCACCGCCGCCATCGGTCGGGCGGAGCCGTCGTGCAGGACGCCGCCGAGCCAGGAGGCGAACGCCCCGGCCGCGAACGACAGTCCCCCCATCAGGGCGGACGTCGAACCGGCGCGCTTCGGATCAACGCTCAGCGCCCCCGCCATGGTGTTCCCGGCCATCAGGCCATAGCTGGCCAGACAGGCGAACAGGAGCGGCAGCACCGTCCACTTGCCGCCAAGGCCGGTCAGAGCCGCAACGAGCAACAACGCGCCGAAGCCCAGCGCCGCGAGACTCGCCTGGGCCAGAACCTGATCAGGCGTGCGGACGCGCAGCAGCATGCGGTTGACCTGCCCCGCCCCGATGACCCCGAACGCGTTGCAGGCGAAGACGATCGTGTAGAGGAAGGGCGTGAAGCCGTAGGTCTCGATCATCAGGTTCGATGACGAGGAGATATAGGTGAACAGCAAGGCGCCGTTCAGCCCGCCCCCCAGCGAATAGCCAATCAATCGACGGTTTGAGAGCAGCACCCGGTAGGCCTTGAGCGGGTTCTCCGATCGCGCTTGAGCCGCCGTCGCTTCTGAGCGGCTTTCGTCCAGGCGGAAGAAGACCGCCAGCCCGCACAGCAGGCCAAACAGCGCGAGCACCCAGAAGATCGCCCGCCAGCCCAGCGCCTGCAGCACCACGGCGCCGGACATCGGCGCGAGGATCGGCGCGAGGCCCATGATCAGGGTCAGCAGGGACAGCATCCGCGCCGTCTCGGTATGGTCGAACAGGTCACGCACCACCGCACGCGCCACCACGGCGCCCGCGCAGCCGCCCAGCGCCTGGACGAAGCGCGCGGCGATCAGCCACTCCGGTCCCCGCGCAAGGGCGCAGGCGATCGAGGCGGCGACATAGACCGTGATCCCCACCATGATCGGGATGCGTCGGCCAAAAAGGTCGGAGGCCGGCCCGTAAAGGAACTGACCGATGGCCATGCCGAACAGGAAGACGGCGAGCGTCGCCTGCTGCTGGCTGGCGCTGGCGTGCAACGCCGCCCCGATAGTCGGGAACGCCGGCAGGTACATGTCGATCGACATCGGCGCGAACGCCGTCAGCGATCCGAGCAGGAAGACCAGGCCCCAGGGCGTGGCAGACGGCGAAGGCGGGGGGGCGGTCTGGCTCAAGGTGGGCCGTGTTTAGTGCGGTGAAGGCCGGCTGTCTCCCCCCTTGCCTTCCGCGACGACCACCCGTCAGGGTTCGGAAAACAAACCGGGGAACGCCAGATGTCCGCTCTCACCGCCATGATGCCGCCCGTGCAGTACGCCGACGTCAACGGCATCCGCATGGCCTACTATGAGGCCGGACCGCAGGGCGAAGGCGCGCCGCTGGTGTTCTGCCACGGCTTTCCGGAGCTGGCCTTCTCCTGGCGCCACCAGATCAAGGCCCTGTCGGAGGCCGGCCGCTGGGTCATCGCGCCGGACCAGCGCGGCTACGGCCTGACCGACCGGCCCGACGCCGTCGAGAGCTACGACATCGAGAATCTCTGCGCCGACCTGGTCGCGCTGCTCGACCACAAAGGGATCGCGAAGGCGATCTTCGTCGGCCACGATTGGGGCGGCTTCATCGTCTGGTATATGGCCATCCGTCATCCTGACCGGGTCGCGGGCGTCATCGGCCTGAACACGCCCTTCAACGAACGCGCGCCCGTCGATCCGATCGCCATCATGCGCAAGCGGATGGGCGACCGGATGTACATCGTCCACTTCCAGACCCCGGGCGAGGCTGACGCCGTGCTCAACGCCGACGCCCGCAAGGTGATGGACATGTTCCTGCGGCGGCCGATCGACATGCCCGGGGCGTCACAGGGCTTCGCCACCGAGCGCAAGGAAGGCGACCCCTCGTTGTTCGCCATGGTCGACGCCATCGCCGCCTACGACCCGGCCGGTGATCCCCGCCCCTATTTCCTCACCGACGACGAGTTCGAGACCTTCGTCGAGACCTTCGAGCGCACCGGCTTCACCGGCGGCATCAACTGGTACCGGAACTTCACCCGCAACTGGCAGCGGTCCGAGGGCCTGGAGCACCGCGTTCGCCAGCCCAGCCTGATGATCATGGCCGAGAAGGACGCGGTCCTTCCCCCCTCGTCCGCCGACGGCATGGAAAACCTGATTTCGGACCTGGAGAAGCAGCTGGTCACCGGCTCGGGCCACTGGACGCAGCAGGAAGAGCCGGAGCAGGTCAACCGCATCATGCTCGACTGGCTGGGACGGCGGTTCCCGCTCTAGGGGACACGTACTTGCGGTCCATGTCCCCGGCAGCCCCCTTTGTAATTAGCCCCCGGACCATCGCGGCGCTAGAACGGCCGCATGGATCGCTCAGCGTCGCCGCCCGCCCCCGGCTATACCGGCTCCCGCCGGACCCTTTACCCGGAGGTGGATGCCTATAACGTCGGCTGGCTGCAGACCGGCGGGCCGCACGAGCTCTATTACGAGGAGTGCGGCAATCCGAAGGGCAAGGCGGCCGTCGTCCTTCACGGCGGCCCGGGCGGGGCGATCAACCCGACCATGCGGCGGTTCTTCGACCCGGCGAAATGGCGCGTGGCTCTGTTCGACCAGCGCGGTTGCGGCAGGAGCCGCCCCAACGCCAGTCTCGAAGACAACACCACCTGGTCGCTCATCGAGGACATCGAGCGGCTCCGCGTCCACCTCGGCGTCGAGAAATGGACCGTGTTCGGCGGCTCCTGGGGATCGACCCTGGCGCTGGCCTACGCCATCACCCATCCCGACCGGGTCGAGGGTCTGGTGCTGCGCGGCGTGTTCCTGCTGACCCAGCGCGAGCTGAAGTGGTTCTATCAGGACGGCGCCTCGTTCCTGTTCCCCGACGCCTGGGAGCGCTTTGTCGGGCCGATCCCGAAGGGTGAGCGGCACGACATGATCGCCGCCTATCACAAACGGCTGGTCCACTCCGACCGCAAGGTGCAGGCGGAGGCGGCCGCGGCCTGGAGCCAGTGGGAGGGCGACACCCTGTCGATCCGTGGCCCCGAAGCGCGCCCGACCAAGTTCAACGAGGTCGACTTCGCCATCGCCTTCGCCCGTATCGAATGCCACTTCTTCGCCAACCGGGGCTTCTTCCCCGAGGACGGTTGGCTGCTCAAACAGGTCGAAAAGGTCCGCAAGATCCCGGGCTGGATCGTTCAGGGCCGTTTCGACGTGGTTACGCCCCTGGAAAGCGCCTGGGCCCTCCACAAGGCCTGGCCCGAAGCCCGCTTCAATATCATCTGGGACGCCGGCCACGCCTCGACCGAGCCAGGCGTGATTGACGCCCTGATCAGAGCGACGGACGAGGCGGCGCGGGCGAAGTAGGAAGTAGGAAGTAGGGAGTAGGCAGTAGGGAGTAGGGAGTAGCGTTCAGGTCGCTGTTCCGACCTTGCTCCTCAGAGCCTGCTTCAACGCCGTCAGCATGCGCCCGACCTCTTCAGCGGTCTGAAAGACGGGCAACGCGCTTGTTCGCTCCAAGAGGCCAGATCGCACCGCAATAATAAGAAGGGTTTCAGTCTCCGCGAGCGATCCGCTGGCGATGCTCAGGAAATGCAGAAACTCCCGCTTGCCGGTTCGGGCCCGGCCCTCGGCAATGTTTGCGGGCACTGAGACGGCAGCGCGCAGAATTTGGGCTGTAAGGCGAAACTGTTCCGCCTTAGGAAGCAGCTTCGCGACGGCGTAAGCGCCCTCCGCAAGATCCATGGCCTTCTGCCAAACCAGCAGGTCGCGGTAGGACGCCATGTGCACCCCTACTCCCTACTCCCTACTCCCTACTCCCTACTCCCTACTCCCTACTCCCTACTATCCTTAGTAGTATTCTTATCAAAATCCACCCAAAATCACATCAGGGAGCCACGTCCGCTGGTGACTTCAGAGTATCTGTGCACCCGCACGGACTGCACCAGTCCGAAGCCGATCATGA
>CAZISF010000016.1:0-14123 GCA_964541915.1 uncultured Caulobacter sp. | reverse complement strand
ACTTCAGAGTATCTGTGCACCCGCACGGACTGCACCAGTCCGAAGCCGATCATGACGGTGAGCATGACCGTGCCGCCGTAGCTGAGCAGCGGCATCGGCACGCCCACGACGGGCGCCAGACCCATGACCATCGCCCCGTTGATCAGGACGTAGAGCGCGAAGGTCGCCGTTACGCCAGCGGCGCTCAGCCGGCCGAAGTGGCTGTGGCTGACCGAGGCCATACGGAGGGCCATGAAGATGATCGCGCCGTACAGGAACAGGATCGAGAAGCAGCCGGCGAAGCCGAACTCCTCGGCCAGGGTGGCGAACATGAAGTCGGTGCGCTTCTCGGGCAGGAAGTCCAGCTGGCTCTGGCTGCCGAGGCCGTAGCCCTTGCCCAGCAGGCCGCCGGCGCCCAACGCGATCTTGGACTGCAGGATGTGGTAGCCCGATCCCGATGGGTCACTCTCGGGGTCAAGAAAAGTCAGCACCCGCTTGCGCTGGTAGTCGTGCATGAAGAACATCACGAACGGCACGGCCGCGCCGATCGTCAGCACCACGCCTGCCCCGACCAGCCGCCAGGACAGCCCCGCCAGCATCATGATCGCCAGCCCCGTCGCCGCGATCAGCACGGCGGTGCCGAGGTCGGGCTGGTGGGCCACCAAGAGCGTTGGCGCGGCGATCAGCAACAGCGGCACCAGCAGCCACCAGCTCATCCGCGCGCTGTCGGCGGACATGCCGTGATAGAACCGCGCAAGGGCCAGCACGATGCCAATCTTCATCACCTCGGACGGCTGGAAGCGCAACGGCCCGATCTCCAGCCAGCGCTGGGCGCCCTTGGCGGAGTCGCCGATCAGTTCCACGCCGACCAGGAGGATCAGCGCCGCCCCGTAGAGCGGATAGGCCGCGGCGAACCAGACGCGCAGGTCGACCATGGCCAGGATGATCATCATCACGAAGAACACGGCGAAGCGGATCAGATGCGGCGCCGCCCACGGCATCCACGACGACTCCGCGGCCGAGAACATCATCATTCCGCCGGCCCCGGCGATCAGGCAGAGGATCAGACAGAAGGTCCAGTCGATCTCGGTGAACTTGACGATCAGCCGATCGCGTTCGCCCGGACGTGTCAGGCCGCCACTGAGAGTCATTGTGGCGCTCCTGTCGGGCTGAGCAGGGGCGCGCCGATGTCGGCAGGCAGCGGCGCGGCGCCTTCGACCGGCGCATTGGGATCGATTTCCGGCATCGGCAGCGGCTTTTCGATGCGCGCGCGCAGTTCCGGATCCTTCAGCAGGGCGACCCGCATGACCTCGCGCGCGCGCGGGGCGGCAGCGGTAGCGCCGCCAAGGCCGCCGTGTTCGATCAGCACCGAGATGGCGTAGCGCGGATCATCGATCGGCGCGAAGGCGATGAACCAGTTGTGGTCCTTCAGGGCCCAGCGCACGCCCGCACTCTTGCGCGACTCGCCGTCCCGGAAGACCCGCACCTGGGCCGTGCCGGTCTTGCCGGCCATGAGAATGTCGCCGAGGCCCAGCTGGCTCTGGCGGTAGGCTGTGCCCGAGGTATCGTTGGCCACGGCGATCATGCCGCCCCGAACGTAGTCGAGCAGTTCCCTGGCGTAGGGCAGGTCCGGCACCGCGTCGCCGTGAGGCTGGTCGACGCCGCCGACCGATTTGATCAGGCGTGGATTGAGCGCCTTCTTGCCGTTGGCGAGGCGGGCCGTCATCACGGCGGACTGCAGCGGATTGACGCCGATATAGCCCTGCCCGATGCCGTAGTTGGCGGTGTCGCCCGGCTGCCAGACAGGCTCGCGTTTCAGGTTCTTGCGCTTCCACTCGCGGGTGCCCACGAGCCCCTTCTTCTGACCCGGAATGCCGATGTCGAATGTGCCGCCCAGGCCGAAGGCGTGCGCAGCGGCGGCGATCGGGTCGGGGCCGACCTTCAGGGCCGTCTGGTAGAAGTAGATGTCGCAGGAGTTCTTGATCGCGTCGTGCATGTTCTGCGAGCCGTGCCGGCCCCAGCAGTGCCACGTCCGGCCGCCGAAGAACCAGCTGCCGCCGCAGTTGACGCGCACCTCCGGATTGACGCCCGCCGACAGCGCCGCCAGCGCCACCATCGGCTTGAAGGTCGAGCCGGGCGGATAGGTGCCGCTCATGGCTTTGTCGAGCAGCGGCTTGCGCTCGTACTGCGCCAGCGCCCGATACTCGGGACCGGCGAGCCCCTTCACGAACCGGTTGGCGTCGAAGCTGGGCGTGGACGCCATGCACAGCAGGTCGCCGCTGCGGCAGTCCATCAGCACGATGGCGCCGCTTTCCTCGCCCATCACCTCAAGGGCGCGGTTCTGGATGTCTGCGTCCAGCGTCAGCCGGATCTCCTTGCCCGGCGTGGCGGGAATGTCGCCGCCGGGGTCCTGGCGCACGACGCGGCCGCGCGAGTCGACTTCCTGTTTCTGCGCCCCGGCCTTGCCGCGAAGCTCGACGTCGAAGGCCTTCTCCACGCCCTGGCGACCGATGCGGAAGCCGGGGTTGTAGAGGAGCGGGTCGGGGCTGATGCCGGCCTTCTTGGCCGACAGGATGTCCTTGTCGTTGACCCGCGCGACATAGCCGATGACGTGGGCGAACGCGCCGCCGCAGGGATAGACCCGCACCTCGCCCATGTCGGCCGTCACACCGGCCAGCTCCGGCGCCCGGACGTTGATGCGCGAGAACTCCTCCCAGCTCATGTCCTCCATGACCTGGACCGGAGCCTTCTTCGGCGCGCGCTTGATGTCCTTGATCAGCCGCTCGCGCTTCTTGGCGTCGATGGTCACCAGCGTGGCGATATCGTCGACGGTCTTCTCCACGTCCATGTCCGTCTCGCGCGCGACGAGCAGGCGGAAGTTGGGTCGGTTGGAGGCCAGCGTGACCCCGTTGCGATCGAGGATCAGGCCGCGGGGCGGCGGCACGAGGCGGAAGTTGAACTGGTTGGACTGGGCGAGCTTCTGGTAGCGCTGCGCCTCGACGATCTGCAGGTGAACCAGCCGACCGGTCAGGGCCAGTAGCCCCGCGCCCGTCAGGCCGCCCATGAGAAAGGCGCGCCGCGTGAAGGCGCCCTGCTTCTCGTTGACTTCGCTGAAGAAGATTGTCGGTTCGCTCATCGGAACCTCACGTCCGCGTCTTCGAAGCGGTCGATCAGCCGGTGGGCGAACGGGTAGAGGATGGCAGTGGCGAGAAACTGCCAGATCACGGCGACGAGGCTGGGCGCGGCCTTCACGTCCAGCATGGTGATCAGATAGCCCGTGGTCAACGCGGCCAACGTCATGCCGGCGTACCAAGCCCACATCATCGGGCGGCTCTGGCCGGTCATCATGTTGCGCATCGACAGCGTGACCGCATAGGCCAGCAGCAGCGAGACGGCCCAAAGGCCGAGCGCGCCGCCCCAATAGATGTCGAGAAAGAGGCCCATCAGCAGCAGAACGACCGGGGCCAGGATCGACGGCCGGATCACCGCCCAGCCAAAGGCGCAGACCATCGGAAAGATCGGCTCGGGCAGTCGGAGGCCGAACAGCTGGATCGGCGCGGCGAGCAGGATGGTGGCGCCCAGGCATAGCAGCGCGGGCACGCCGATCCAGCGCCAGGGGTCAAGCGGCCGGGCGGCCGAGAAGCTCATTGAGCGGGCCTCGCCGGGGCAGTGGCCTTCGGCGCCGGAGCGGTCGGGGGCGACGAGGTCCTCGCGGGGGGCGTCACCGGCCTGGCGGGCGCCGCCGTGGTCTTCGGCGGCGGAGCCGCAGCAACCGGCGGAGCCGTCGCGGCAGGTGCGGGCGGAGCCGGTGCGCCGATGATCCGCTCGTCGGGGTTCTCGGTAATCACCGGCGGCAGGTGCGTCTGGGCCAGCGCGGCCTGGTCCGCCAGCTGCGAGTAGTCTTTGAACTTCAGGATGCGGACCCAGTCGATCGCGCCGGCGTCGGCGTCGAGCACCACCCGCCAGCGGCCGTCGAGGCCCTTGACCGCCCGCCCGACCGGGAGGCCGCGCGGCAGCACGCCGCCGTCGCCGCTGGTCAGCACACGGTCGCCCTGATGCACGGCGTCGCGGCCGCGCAGGTATTCCAGTTTCGGATTGGGACCGCCGTCGCCCGTCAGGATGGCGCGCGCGTTGCTGCGGTCGATCATCACCGGGGTGCGCGAGGCGACATCGGTGAGCAACAGCACGCGGCTGGCGTTGCCTGCCACCCCGACGATACGGCCCACCAGGCCCCGTTCGGTGAGCACGGGATAGCCGACGACCACGCCGAGATCACTGCCGGCGTTGGCGAGGCGAGCATTGGCGAAGGGACCCCGGGAGTCGGTCACAACCCGGGCGGTGACCATCGGGATCGGCGGATCGGTGCGTACGCCGAGCATGGCGCGCAGACGCTCGTTCTCGTCGCGTAGCCTGACCGCCTCGTCCGCCTGCAGCTGCAGCGTGGCGATGACCTTGTTCAGGCGGCGGTTTTCGTGAGCCACCGCGGCGTAGCTGCGCAGCCAGCCCAGCAGATCTCCCGTCCAGCGACCCGGCGCGGCGACGGCGCCGCCCACCGGCGCGGAGACCGTGTCGACGGCCTGACGCGCGGCGCCGTAGGCTTCAGTCTGGAACGTTTCACGACGGTCGCTGAGCAGAATCGAGACACCGACGACGCCGCAGACGATCAGGGCCACCACCGCCATCCAGGTCAGTGGAACCTTCAATTCGCCGAACGAGTCCTGACGCAGAGCCACCCGATGTCTCCGTCAGCGCCACCCCCGGCGCCGACTCATAGGCTGATGTTACGCGAGAGTGCTTTCCAGCACGCCCTTCATCCACTTCGGGTGTTCAAGAACCTTGCCACAGCCGAGCGCGACGCAGGACAGCGGGTCATCGGCCACCGTCACCGGCAGGCCGGTGTGGTCGCGAATCTCGGCGTCGAGCCCGCGCAGCAGCGCGCCGCCACCCGTCAGCATGATGCCCTTGTCGGCGATATCGCTGGCCAGTTCCGGCGGCGTGGCTTCCAGCGCGACCTTCACCGCCTCGACGATCTGGTTGACCGGCTCGGCCAGGGCGTCGGCCGCCTGCTTCTCGGAAATGCGCACTTCGCGGGGCACGCCCTGCATCAGGTCGCGGCCCTTGACGTCGATCGACAGGCCTTCGCCGTCGGCCGGCGCGCGGGCGGTGCCGATTTCCTTCTTGATCCGCTCGGCGGTGGTCTCGCCGATCAGCAGGTTATGGTGACGACGCATGTAGCTGATGATCGCCTCGTCCATCTTGTCGCCGCCGACGCGGACGGACCGCGAATAGACGATGCCGGACAGCGACAGCACGGCGACCTCGGTGGTGCCGCCGCCGATGTCGACGACCATCGAACCGGTCGGTTCATGGATCGGCAGGCCCGCGCCGATGGCCGCGGCCATGGGCTCGTCGATCAGGCCGACCCGGCGGGCCGAAGCGTTGAGGCAGCTGTCGTTGATCGCCCGGCGTTCAACGGCGGTGGCGCCGGACGGCACGCAGACGATGACCTTGGGATTCACGAAGCCCTTGCGGTTGTGAACCTTGCGGATGAAGTACTTGATCATCTCCTCGGCGACTTCGAAGTCGGCGATGACCCCGTCGCGCATCGGACGGATGGCTTCCATGTGGCCCGGCGTGCGGCCCAGCATCTGCTTGGCCTCTATGCCCACGGCGTGAACGATCTTGCGGCCGCCGACATTGCGCAGCGCCACGACGCTCGGCTCGTTCAGCACGATGCCCTTGCCCTTCATGTAGATGAGGGTGTTGGCGGTGCCGAGATCGATGGCGATATCGTTCGAGATGGCGCCGAAGAGTGAGCCGAACATTCAGAGCCTTGAGTCTGAGAGCTTTTGGGACGGGCGAGGCGTGTCCTGCAAGCCTCGCACCAATCCGCGAGCGCGCCCGTGGGCGCAGCGTCGCGGGATGGCAGGACAAGCTGACGACACGCCGTTTGCACCGCGAACGTGTTGATTTCAAGGTCTATTGCGGCCGGGGGTTAACCGAACGCCGCGAGGACGACGCCGAGCGCCGTGACGCCGCCCGCCAGCCATTGGCGCAACGTCACCCTCTCGGCGAAAAGACGGCGTCCGGCGAGCGCCGCGATCGGCATTTCCACCACCCCGACGGCCCGGACCGGACCCGCCGGCGACAGGGCCAGGGCGGTGAACCAGCCCGCCGACGCAAGGGCGCCGAACAGCCCGGCGCCGAGCGATACGCGCCAGGATCCAACGACGGTGACAAGCGAAACACGGTCCCGCAGCGCCATCCAGGAGGTCAGGGCCACGGACTGCATCGCCTGCACGATGGCCACCGTGACCAGCGCCGCGGGAATCGGGTGGCCTGGGTCCAGCGCCAGGGCGCTCTGGCGGAAGGCGTTGGCCGAGACGGCGAAGCAGAAGCCCGAGAGCGTTCCGAGACCGGCGGCCGTCCAGTCGCGCGTCGCGTCGCCGTCGCGAGGCCAGGACAGCACCAGCAGGCCGGCCGAGGCCAGCAGCACCCCGCCCCAGCCGTGCAGGCTGAGGTGATCATGAAACACGAGCAGGCCCAGAATCGCCGCGAACGGTAGGCCGCTCTGCTGGAAGGCTGTCCCGAGCGCGAAGCTCGACCGATGCATGGCCGTCAGCAGGGCTGCCGTGGCGCCCAGCTGCATCGCACCACCCAGCACTGCCCAGCCGAGGCTGACGGGAGACGGGCGCAGCTCGGACGGCATGAGCAACAGGGCGACCGACGCGAACAGGATGCTGAACGGCAGCCCGAACAGAAACCGCACGAGCGTCGCGCCCCATGGGCCGGCCCCGCCGAGCAGGCTGCGCTGTGCAGCGTTCCGCGCGACCTGGAAACCGGCCGCCGCGACGGTGATGGGAATCCAGAGCATGGAGCGGGGTTAGAACCCGCTCGCGATCGCCGTGTCGGGTTTGCCCTTTTCCTTGCGGGAAAAGAGGTTGTTGAGCGCGTTCACATAGGCCTTGGCGCTGGCGGTGAGCGTATCGGTATCGGCCGCCTGGCCGGTGGCGATGCGGCCGTCCTCTTCGAGGCGGACGGAAACCTGAGCCTGGGCGTCGGTGCCCTCGGTGACGGCGTGCACCTGGAACAGGCGCAGCGCGGCCTTGTGCGGCACGATCTCGTGGATGGCGTTGAACACCGCGTCGACGGGACCGTCGCCGCTGGCCTCGGCCTTCTTCTCGACGTCGTCGACGGACAGCGTCAGCTCGGCCGACTGACCTTCGGTGCCGGCGACAACGCGCAGGTGCACGACGCGGATACGCTCCGAGCCGCGGGCCAGGGCGTCGTCGACGAGGGCGATCAGATCGTCGTCGAAGACGTGCTTCTTCTTGTCGGCCAGTTCCTTGAACCGGACGAAGGCCTCGTTCAGGGCGTTCTGGCCCAGGTCGTAGCCCAGCGCCTTCAGCTTCTCGCGGAACGCATGGCGGCCCGAATGCTTGCCCATGACCAGGTTGGTGGCGCCCTGCCCCACGTCCTCCGGCTTCATGATCTCGTAGGTCTCGGCATTCTTGAGCATGCCGTCCTGATGGATGCCGCTCTCGTGCGCGAAGGCGTTCTTGCCGACGATGGCCTTGTTGAACTGCACCGGGAAGCCGGTGATGGCCGAGACATAACGGCTCGCCCGGGTGATGTGGATCGGATCCACCTCGCTGTCGAAGCCCAGTGTCTCGCCCCGGACCTTCAGGGCCATGACGATCTCTTCCAGCGCGGCGTTGCCGGCGCGCTCGCCGATGCCGTTGATGGCGCACTCGATCTGGCGCGCGCCGCCCTGGACGGCGGCGATGGAATTGGCCACGGCCAGGCCCAGGTCGTTATGGCAGTGGGCGGAGAAGATCGCCTTGTCCGCGTTCGGCACGTTCAGCATCACATTGCGGAACATCTGGGCGTATTCTTCGGGGAAGCTGTAGCCGACCGTGTCCGGCAGGTTGATCGTGCGGGCGCCGGCGTTGATGGCGGCTTCCACGCAGCGATAGAGGAAGTCCGGCTCGGTGCGGGTGGCGTCCTGGGCGGACCATTCGACATCGCCGCACAGGTTGCGGGCGCGTGTCACCGACTGGACCACCGCTTCCAGAACTTCGTCCTGCGACAGCTTCAGAATGTAGTCGCGGTGCTGCGGGCTTGTGGAGATGAACGTGTGAATGCGGCCCTGTCTGGCGGGCTTGATGGCCTCGGCGCAGCGGTCGATGTCGACGGCGGCGGCGCGGGCCAGGCCGCAGACCGTGCTCTCGGTGACGATCTGGGAAATGGCGCGGACGGCCTCGAAGTCGCCGTTGGAGGCGATCGGGAAGCCGGCCTCGATGACGTCGACGCCCATCTCCTCCAGGATCTTGGCCAGTTCGAGCTTCTCGTCGTGGCTCATGGAGGCGCCGGGCGATTGCTCGCCGTCACGCATGGTGGTGTCGAAGATGATGACGCGGTCGCGCGAGGCGGCGGATACGGGGGCGGTCATGAAACGTCTCTGCAAAGGTCGAATGCCGGGATCAGGGTGCGGATCGAAATGGCCCCTGAGCGCCAGGCCGCGGTCAAGCGGTCAGGCGGACGCCCAGGGGCGGCTAAGCCCCAGCGCGAGTAGAAGCAGATCGGCGCGATCACGTTGCATGCCTGATCAGATAACGGAATCCGCTGATTCAAGCAACAGTCTTGCGCCAGAGGGGCTCGACCGCCCCCTCGACGGCAAGAACCTTCCGGACCGCCGGCCGTTCGGCCATCCGTCGGCGGTGCGCTTCGACCTTCGGGAAGCGGGCGGGATCGACGTCGTCCTGCTCCAGCCAGCGGGCGATGGTGAAAAGATAGGGGTCGCAGATCGTATAGGTCTCGCCCATGACCCAGGGGCCGACGAACCGCTCGTTCTCGATCAGGTCGAAACAGTCGCCGACGACCTGGGGCATCTTGGCCTTCATCGCCGCGATGGCGCCGGGGTCATCGGCCCAGCGATAGCCGCGCCATCCGTGGGAGTGGGCCGGGTGCACCGTGCTGGACAGGAAGGCGTTGAAGGCCTGCACCCGCGCGAACGCCAGCGGATCGTCCAGCGGCGCCAGGTGCGCGTCCGGAAAGCGCTGGGCGATGAAGCCCAGGATGGCGGCGTTTTCCGTCAGAACCTCACCGTCGACCGACAGAGCCGGCACCCGACCCAGCGGGTTCAGAGCGAGGTAGGCCTCGCTGCGCTGGTCCTGCGCCTTCAGGTCCATGCGGACGGCCTTGTAGTCCGCCCCGGCGTCTTCCAGGGCGATGTGGCTGGCCAGCGAGCAGGATCCTGGCGCGTAGTAGAGGAGCATCATGCCCCGCAGCCTACTCCGGACGCCTGACGATCGGGAAGGCGCCGGTGGGCTTGTCGAACCAGCTGACCATCTTGCCCAGCGCCATCGGGTTGCCGTCGACCTTGGCTTCGCCGGACATCACCTTCGGCGCCAGCGGCGCGCCGGTGAACATCGACTGCAGCAGCAGGGCCCGGGCGAGGGTCAGGGTAGCGTCCGCCTTGACGCCTTCGCCCGCCGGTTCGGCGGTCAGCACCCCATGCCGCACCTGGACCAGGTAGCGCTCGTTGCGTTCGGGGAAGACGAACAGGATGCGCAGCTCGGCGTCGCCGGCCTTGTCCGGGTCCAGGCGCACGGCCATCAGATCGAAGATCATCGGCGACGGCAGGTTGGCGATCATGTCGCTTGAACCAGCCGAGGGCCCGGCCTTGACCCCGCCGCGCAGTTCGGCGGCGGCGCTGAGGTACATGTTGCGCCACAGCGAGCTTTCCGCCTGGTAGCCCAGCTGGTCGTAGACCCCGGCCAGAGCCTCCTTCGCCTCCGCGTTCGCGGGCTGGGCGAGGACGACGTTGTTCAATAGCGTCGCCGCCCAGGGATAGTCGCCCTTGTCATGGGCCGTTTTCGCCAGGGCGATCACCTTGCCCGCCCCGCCCATCGCCTCGACATACCGTGTCGCCTCGTCGGCCGGCGGCAGCACGGCCAGGTGCACGGGATTGGCGTCGTACCAGCCCATGTAACGCTGATAGACCGCCCGGCTGTTGAAGCTCATCGTGCCGTAATAGCCGCGGTTGAACCATTCGCGGGCCAGCACCGGCGGCAGGGCGATCCGGTTGGCGATCTCGGCCCCGACATAGCCCTGGTTCATCATCCGCACCGTCTGGTCGTGCAGATATTTGTAGGCGTCCCGGTGGTCGCCCAGGTAGCTGCGGACGACGTCCCCGCCGAACCGGGGCCAGCCGTGGCTGGTAAACATGGTGTCGGTGCGGTCGCCATACAGGCGCAGGGACTCGGACAGGTAGCCGGCCCAGGCCCTGGCGTCGCGAACCAGCGCCCCGCGCGGGGTCAGCACATTGTGCATCGTGGCGTTGGCGTTCTCGGCCATGCACAGGATGCGCAAGTCCGGGAAGAACATGTTCATCTCGGCCGGGGCCTCGGTGCCCGGCGTGACCTGGAATTCGATCTTCACCCCGTCCACGACCATCGTCTCGCCGGTGTGATGGATGCTGACGGTGGGCGCGATCAGGGTGATCGTGCCCCTGGAGATGCCCTTGCCAATGCCGGAGCTGACCTGGCCGTCGACGCCCGGCGCCAGGCCCGTGCCGAACTGGAAGCTGGCCCGCCGGCTCATGGCCACGCCCGCGATGACGTTTTCGCTGACCGCCTCCTCGAGGAAGCCGTCCGGGGCAATGATCTTCACCTTGCCGGCGTCGACGTCGGCCTGGCTGACGATGCCCTTCACGCCGCCGAAGTGGTCGGTGTGGCTGTGGGTGTAGATCACCGCGACAATCGGTCGGGCGCCGAGCTTGTCGGTCACCAGGGCGTAGGCGGCCTTCGCCACCTCGGCCGTGGTCAGCGGATCGATGACGATCCAGCCGGTCTGGCCCTTGATGAAGGTGATGTTGGAGACGTCGAAGCCGCGCACCTGCCAGATCGTGTCGCTGACCTGGAACAGGCCGCTCTTCGACAGCAGCTGGGCCTGACGCCACAGGCTGGGATTCACCGTTGCGGGCGCGTCGCCGCTCAGGAAGTCGTAGGCGGTCAGGTCCCAAGCCACCGCGCCGTCGACCCGGCGGATCACCGGGTCGGCCAGACTGCCCATGAAGCCGCGCGTGGCGAAGTCGAAGTCCTGGCGATCCTCGAACGGCAGGCTCCTCTTCAGGTCGGCCTGCGCCTTGATCGTGACGGCCGACGGCGCTTCGGCGGCCATCGCGGGCCCGGCGAGCATCAGCGAAGCCGTCAGGACGGCGAACAGTCGGCGCATGGAGTCCTCCCGAATTTTATCGTTGGGACCTGTGGTATCGGGTCAAGGGGCAGAGATTGCTACCCTGGTTACACTTTCGGCACGTCCTCGCGTTCGGCGGCGTCCTCGCGGCGGCGCAGCCAGGACCGGGCGACCCAGGCGCCGCCAACCCAGATAACCGCCGCCAGCGCGATCAGCACGACATGCTGCAGGCCGCCGCCGCGCAGCACCTGGACCATTGAATTGCCCGCGAAGGCGGTCAGGGCGATCTTCGGAATGATGCCGATGGCGGTGCCGCCGACGAAGTCCCGGAATTTCATCGGCGCGACGCCCGCGGCCATGTTGACGACGATGAACGGCGCCGCCGGCACCAGACGCACGATCAGGCTGGCCATGAAGCCGTTTCGGCCGATCAACTTCATGAACCGCGCGACACTCTCGCTGGCGACATCACGGATCAGTCGACCGCCGAACGCCCGGCCGAGCCAAAAACCGATAGTCGAGGAGACCAGCGTGCCGATCCAGCTGTAGGCCAGTCCGGTCCACGGACCGAACGCCACCACGGCGGCGGCGATCAGCACGAACTGCGGAACGCCGACAAAGGCCAGCACGGCGAAGGCGCTGACCGCCACGGGCAGAGCCCAGGGTCCGCGGGCGGCGCTGAGCCAGTGCTCGACCGTCGTCTCGCCGTTCAGACCCAGCAACGGGGCGGCGAAGAGGAACACCACGCCCACTCCGCCGAACAGCAGAAAGGCCATGACGACCGTCCGCCAGGCCTTGGCGTCCCTGTTCATGAGAAACTGGAAGGCGCGCTTCATCGCCAAGGCCTCGCCGATCATACCCTGAGGGTCAAGCACGAACGGGGCGCATTCACGGCGGGCGAAGCGTCGCGCGAACGCCGCAAAATGGAACAATGATCAGGTATCGGGGCCATTGCCCCATTTCGGGGCCCTTTGCGCATTGACCTTGGTCGCCCTGAGACCAGACGGTTAACAGAACATTGATCGATCAAGGTGATCGGCTGCGATGAAAACCATTGTCGTGACATCCCGCAAAGGCGGCGTCGGGAAGACCACCGTCTCCGTCAATATCGCGCTGGCCGCGTTCGCTGCCGGATCCCGCGTTCTTCTCGCCGACATCGACCCGCAACGATCGGCGACAGACGCCCTGAAAGCCCGCACCAGACCGGGACCCTCCCTGGTCGAAACTTCGGCCGGCAAGCTGTTCCAGCTGCACATGGCGGCCGGGCGGGAGGGCGTCGATCTTCTGGTGATCGACACGCCTTCGACCCCCGAGGCCGAGGTCGCCCTGGCGATGAACCTCGCGGACCTCTGTGTGCTGGTCAGCCGTCCCAACTTCCTTGATGTCGCGTCGGTCGTCCGTTCGGCTGATGCCGTGCGGCGTCTGGGGCGGACCGGCGTGGTGGTCCTGAACCAGGCGCCGCCAAGCCGTAAGGGCGTTGAGCCGCCGGCGGTTCTGCGCGCCATCGAGGCCCTGCGGTTCGGCGGTCTGCCGCTGGCGACCGTCGGCCTGCGCGCCCGCGCCGCCTACCAGGCCGCGATCGCCCATGGCGCGTCCGTCGCCGAATGGGCCCCGGACTCGACCGCCGCCCGGGAAATCGCCGGCCTCTGGCGCGACCTGGAGCGGCGCCTCGGGCTGGGGCTGGCCGCCGAGCGGGCCTGACGGGGTCATCCCGGCCGCCGTTTCGTTGCGCCGCAGCACGGGCGCGTCTATGACCCCGGGCAATCCTGACACTCCGAGTCCGGGGAGCCCCGCAGAACCATGTCGATCGAGTCCGAAGCCCTTCGCCGCGTCAAGCCGTCGCCCACGATCGGGGTCAGCGCCAAGGCGCGCGCCCTGAAGGCCGCCGGCCGCGATGTGATCGCCCTCTCCGCCGGCGAACCCGACTTCGACACCCCCGACAACATCAAGGAAGCGGCCATCGCCGCCATTCGCGCCGGCAAGACCAAATACACCGACCCGGACGGCATGCCCGAGCTGAAGGCGGCCATCTGCGCCAAGTTCGCCCGCGAGAACGGCCTCACCTATACCCCGGCGCAGATCCATGTCGGCCCGGGCGGCAAGCCGGTGATCTTCAACGCCCTGATGGCCACCCTGAACCCGGGCGACGAGGTGATCATCCCCGCGCCCTACTGGGTGTCCTATCCCGACATGGTCCTGCTGGCCGGCGGCGAGCCGGTGGCGGTGGAGACCACCGTCGAGACCAATTTCAAGCTCGATCCTAAGGCCCTGGAAGCGGCGATCACGCCGCGCACCCGGTGGCTGATCCTCAACAGCCCGTCCAACCCGACCGGCGGCGCCTATAGCCGCGCCGATCTGCAGGCGCTGGCCGACGTGCTGCTGCGCCACCCGCAGGTCTGGGTGCTGACCGACGACATGTACGAACACCTGATGTTCGACGACTTCGAGTTCACCACCATCGCCCAGGTGGAGCCGAGGCTTTACGACCGCACCCTGACCATGAACGGCGTCTCCAAGGCCTACGCCATGACCGGCTGGCGTATCGGCTATGCCGGCGGCCCCGTGGAGCTGATCAAGGCCATGGGCAAGATGATCAGTCAGACGACGTCCAATCCCTCGTCGATCAGCCAGTGGGCGGCGGTCGAGGCGCTGAACGGGCCGCAGGATTTCATCAAGCCCAACGCGAAGCTCTTCCAGACCCGTCGCGACCTTGTCGTGTCGATGCTCAACCAGGCCAGCGGCATCCACTGCCCGACCCCGGAAGGCGCCTTCTATGTCTATCCGTCCGTGGCCGGCCTGATCGGGAAGACCACCCCCGGCGGCAAGGTCATCGAGACCGACGAGGACTTCGCCACCGAGCTGCTCGAGAGCGAGGGCGTGGCCGTGGTCCATGGCGCGGCCTTCGGCCTGTCGCCCTATTTCCGCATCAGCTACGCGACCAGCGA
>CAZISF010000015.1:0-41764 GCA_964541915.1 uncultured Caulobacter sp. | reverse complement strand
AATACTTCACCGCGTTGTCGATCAGGTTCTGGACCACCTGGATGATCTGGTCGCGATCGCCCTCGATCTTTGCCGAGTCGTCGGCCGGCGCCGTCCAGTCGATCCTCACCCCCTTGTCACGGACCACCGGCGTCATGGCGTCGGCGACATCGGTGACGGCCAGCGCCAAGTCGACGCTGCCCTGTGGGGCGATGTGCTCGTTCAACTCGATGCGGGACAGGCTCATCAGGTCATCGATCAGCCGGGCCATGCGCTCCGCCTGGGTCTGCATGATCCCCAGAAACCTGTCGCGAGCGTCTACGTCGTCGCGCGCGGGCCCGCGCAGGGTTTCGATGAAGCCCGTCAGCGACGCCAGCGGCGTCCGCAGTTCGTGGCTGGCGTTGGCCAGGAAATCAGCCCGCATCCGCTCGGCCCGCCGCAAGTCGGTCTGGTCCCTGAGGACCAGCAGGGCCAGTGGCGCGTTCTCGAGGCGCGAGGTCAGCGGGCGCACGGTCGCCGTCCAGGTCCGGTCAAGGGCGCCGCCGGCCTCGAACACGGCATGTCCGGCGATGCCGCCGACCAGGGCCTCATCGACCAGTTCGATGACCTGCGGGTTGCGGATCGCGGTGATCAGGCGCGCGTCCTGACGCTGGATCCTGAACAGCGCCCGGGCGGCCAGGTTGGCGAACACAAGTCGGTGTCCGGCCATTTCGCCCGGCGCGCCCGCCGCGACGACCAGCAACGGATCTTCGAGCGACTCGATAATGGCGGCCCAGGGCAGGGGATCCGTCGCGATGACCGGCAGCGACTGAGCGGCGGTCGACGCTGAAGCGGTGACCGGGCGCCTGGCCAGATAGAATCCAGTTCCACCGGCGGCCAGCGCCGCGATCATCGCCGGGCCGATCTGCGCCTGGCCAAGGACCGCGAGGGCGAGTGGCGCGGCGGCCGCGGCGAGGCCCGCAAACAGCGTCGGACGATGTGTCCGGACCTCTTCCTGTGGCGGCATGGCGCGAAAGCCTCGATTCATTTTTTTCGACGGGCTAGGATGCGCGGAGATATGGCGCCCTTGCAGGCCTTGCGATAGACGAGGCGGGGTCCCTGGGGATGGTTCATGACGGCTGACGCAATTTCGCCGCATCGAAAGGGGACGAACGTGTCGCCGTATAAGGTCCGGGGTTCTCTGTTCATGTTCCGCAAGCGTTTGGCCGCCACTGTCGCTGCCGCCCCCCTGTTGCTCCTCGCGAGCCAGGCGATGGCCGACACGACGATTACCGACAAGCGGACCGCGCCTGTCGCGACCGGCACGATCAACGGCGGCGCGGCCGACAACATCATCATCGGCGCAGGCGGCAGCGTTAAGCTGACCTCGACGGGGCCGGCCGGCCCCATCGTCAACGTCAACACCAACAATACCCTGGTGAACAAGGGCGAGATCTCGTCCCAGGACGTCAACGGGTCGATCGGCGTTCAGCTGAACGGCGGAACGACGACGTCATTCACCAACAATGGCCAGATCACGATCAACGACTCGTTCGACCAGAACGCGGCGGCCAACGACACCGACAAGGACGGCGACCTCGACGGCGCCTACGCGACGGGCTCGGGCCGCTACGGCCTGCTGCTGACTGGCGCGGGCACGTTCACGGGCAACATCCTCAACGACATCGCCGGCTCCATCACCGTCGAGGGCAATGATTCCTGGGGCGTCCGCATCGACAGCGCCCTGAACGGGAATTTCACGAACTTCGGCACGGTCAATATTCTCGGCAACAACACCTATGCCATCCAGATGGCCGGGCCTGTCACCGGCAACGTCAGCATCGCCGGCTCTGTGTCGGCGGTTGGTCTGAACGCCACGGGCGTCGAGATCGACGGAAATATCACCGGCGCGCTTCAGTTCCAGGGCGCTGTTTCGGCCACGGGCTATCGTTATCCGTCCCGTCCGACCAGCGCGGCGGCCCGCGCCATCCTCGACGCCGATGATCTGCTCCAGAGCGGATCGGCGGTCCGTATCGCGGCCAACGTAACGGGCGGCATCAATCTGGCGTCGGCTCCGGCCGTCATTGACGACATCGACAACGACGGTCTCACGAACGGGGCCGATCCGGACGACGACAACGACGGCATTCTCGACGCCGATGATGCCGACGCCAACGGCGACGGCATCAAGGACAACGACTACGACAACGACGGCACGGCCAACGCGACGGACACCGACGACGACAACGACGGCATTCTCGACACCGATGACCCCGACGACGATGGCAACGGCCTGATCGACGGCGACACCGACGGCGACGGCATCATCGACACGGCCGAAGGCAACGCCAACATTTCCGTCGGCGGCGAAGCCCCGGCCATGCTGATCGGCTCCGACACCCAGGCGATCACCATCGGCGTGGTCGGCCCGGGCGCCCAGAATTACGGCCTGATCATCGCGGGCAGCGTTTCGGCCAACGGCGTCTACGACAACATCTCCGCGACGGGCGTGAAGATCGGCGCCTCGAATGGATTCGCCACCACACTGACCAACGGCATGCTGATCAACGGCAGCATCTCGGTCACGAGCTACAACGCCCAGGCCCAGGGTCTGCATCTCGCCTCCGGCGCGGTGGTCCCGACCATCAATAACGCCGGCGCGATCTTCGCCGGCCTGACCGCAACCTCGGCTCCGCTTCCGACGATCGCACACCCGGATGGGGAAGGCGCGTTCGACGCCTATGGCATTCGCATCGACGCCGGATCGACGGCCACGAGCCTGATCAACTCCGGTTCGATCACGACCTCGGTGCTGGGCGAGCGCAGCAACGCCATTTCCGTCTGGGACGGCTCGGGCCTGCTCACCTCGGTGACCAACACCGGCTCGATCAACGCCCTGGTCACGGCGACCGATGACGCCTCCGATACGGATGACGCCGATACGGACGCGACGAACGAGACCATCACAGGCCGGGCGATCGCGATCGACCTCAGCCACAATACCACCGGCGTCACGATCACCCAGGTCTCTGATACAGGCGACACCGACAGTGACGGTGTTCCGGACACGATCGACAAGGACATCGACGGCGACGGCATCATCAACGCCGATGACACGGACGACGACAACGACGGCATTCTCGACACGGTCGACACGGTCAACAACAACGACGTCGATGGCGACGGCGCTCCGGACTCCCAGGAAGCGTCGATTATTGGCGAGGTCCTGCTGGGCTCGGGCGCCGACACGCTGAACCTGCAGAATGGCGTCATCATCGGCGACATTGCGTTCGGCGCCGGTGCGGACACCTTCAACGTCGGGTCCGGGAGCTGGGTCGCCGGCTATTCCGGTTCGATCAGCGACAGCGACGGCAACCTGGCGATCAACGTCGTCAACGGGACCGTGCAGCTCAACAACACCGGCGTGATCGATGCGACCAGCATCGCCCTGTCGGCCGACTCCACCCTGATCGTCACGGCGGACCCCACCGGCAACACGGCGACCCAGATCACGGTCGCCACCGCCAATATCGCCACCGGCGCCCAGCTGGGGCTGAACCTGACGACCCTCGTCGGGGCGACGACCCAGCACTACACGATCATCAAGACAGACACGCCCGGCGGTCTCACCGTCGGTACGATCGACAGCAGCCTGCTCGGCAATGCGCCCTTCATGGTGGTAGCCACGGCGTCGGCGAACACGACCGCTGGTGAGGTCAACCTGGACATCCGCCGCCGGACGGCTACGGAAATGAGCCTGTCGACGAATGAGGCCCTGGCTCTGAACGCCGTTTACAGCGCGCTGAGCAGCGACAGTGATGTGCTCGACGCCTTCCTTGGCGCCCAGACCCGCAAGGAATTCCTTGCGCTCTATGACCAGATGCTGCCCGACCAGGGCGAAGGCATGTTCTCGTCACTCGACGCGATCACGAGCACGATCTCGCGCTTGGCCGCCACCCGGCCCGATCCTCGCGAGCGCTACGGCCCTGACAGTTTCTGGATGCAGGAAGTCAACGTCAGTGTGATGCGCGAAGCGGGCGCCAGCGTTGGCTCGACCACCCAGGCCTTCGGCTTTGTGGGCGGGTACGAAAGCATGGGCGCGGACGGCGGGGCGCTCGGCGCCACGCTGGCCTTCGTCACGTCCGAGGAAAAGGACGACATCTCAAAGGTCGGCGAAAACACCAGCGTTTCGCTGCTGGAAGCCGGCGTTTACTGGCGTCGTTCGGTCAACAACTGGCTCTTCAGCGCACGCGGCAGCGCCGGCTATGCCTGGTTCGACAGCGACCGGGTTTTCGTATCGCCGACCGACAGCCTGATCCGTCAGGCGGACGCTGGCTGGAACGGCTTTACCGGCTCGGCCAGTGTCAGCGCCGCCTACGAAGCCAATGTCGGCATCTTCTATCTGCGGCCCCTGGTCAGCGTCGATTATCTGTACCTGAGCGAAGGCTCGCGTCAGGAATCGGGCGGGCAGGACGCGTTCAACCTGTTCATCGATGGCCGCAACAGCAGCCGCCTGTCGGGCACCGCCGAGGTCGCCTTCGGCGCCAACTTCGGTCGTGAACTGTGGTGGCGTCCCGAGCTCCGCCTCGGCTATCGCGCGCGCCTCGGCGGCGAGGTCGGCCAGACCCAGTTCCGCTTCAAGAACGGCCAGCTGGTTGCTCTGACGCCGGACGAAGCGGCCGACGGCGCGGCCATCATCGGCCTGTCGCTCAAGGCCGGAACGCCGATGTCCTATGTGGCCATCGAAGGTGAATACGAAGCGACCGACGGTGAGGACGTCTACAACCTGCAGATCGCCGGCCGCATGATGTTCTGAGGCGACGCCGCCGAACCCAGGAGGTTTGGCGGCGCGTCCGCCCCGACATCGAATATCTGACCTTCCTGCGGAGAGACCAGATTCCCTGAAGGGCTTCGAATTATAACTATATTGATACGATAGGAATTAGGTGATTTCTTGACCTCCGTTCACGCCGGGATCGACCGGCGGATCGAGGGGACATTCATGACCGCCTCCCGTGGAATTTTCCGCACCGTTCTGTGGGCCGGCGTCGCTATCGGCTCGACCCCGCGCTGAACAAGCAGGTTGGGCAGGACCTGCAGGTATTCTCCCTCCGCACCCAATCGCCTTCTGACGCGTTAGGCGGCTGTCGCCGTGACCGCTGGAGCCACCGGGCATGACCAACAAGATCCACACCCCTTCGCGCCGCGGCCTGCTGGCTGGCGGCCTCTCGGTACCGGCGGTGGCCGCGCTCGGCGCCGGCGTGGCGGAGGCCCAGGCCAAGCCGCTGACCCTGCTCAACGTCAGCTACGACCCGACGCGCGAGCTCTACAAGGACATCAACACGGCCTACGCCGCGTACTGGAAGGCGAAGACCGGACAGATCATCACCATCCAGCAAAGTCACGGCGGGTCCGGCAAGCAGGCCCGGGCGGTGATCGACGGCCTTCAGGCCGACGTCGTCACCCTCGCGCTGGCCTACGACATCGACGAGATCGCCGCGAAGGCGAAGCTGCTGCCCGCCAACTGGCAATCGCGACTGCCGAACAACTCGACGCCCTACTCCTCGACGATTGTCTTTCTGGTCCGCAAGGGGAACCCCTGGAAGATCCGCGACTGGGGCGACCTGATCAAACCCGGGATCGACGTGATCACGCCAAACCCCAAGACCTCGGGCGGCGCGCGCTGGAACTACCTGGCCGCCTGGGCCTGGGCGCTCAAGCAGCCTGGCGGCTCGCCCGCGACGGCCGAGGCTTTCGTCAAGCAGCTCTACAGCCATGTCCCGGTGCTCGACACCGGCGCTCGTGGCTCGACCACCACCTTTGCCCAGCGGGGCATCGGCGACGTCCTGCTGGCCTGGGAGAACGAAGCCTACCTCGCCAGTGAGGAGTTCGGGCCGAAGTTCGATATCGTCTATCCGTCGCTTTCGATCCTCGCCGAACCGCCGGTCGCGATTGTCGACAAGGTCGTTGACCGCAAGAAAACCCGCACCGTCGCCGAGGGCTATCTGAACTTCCTGTACAGCCCGCTGGCCCAGGATCTGATCGGCAAGAACCACTACCGGCCGCGCAATCCGCAGGCTCTGGCCAAGTACGGCGCCCAGTTCAGGAAGATCCCGCTGGTCACGGTCGATGACACGTTCGGCGGCTGGACCAGGGCCCAGAAGACCCACTTCGCCGATGGCGGCGTATTCGACAGGATCTATCGTCCGGGCGGGTAACGTCGGCGGCGGCATGGAGCGCCACTCTCTGAAACGCCGTCCGGTCAGGAACCGGGCGGCGTTTCCTTCGTTTGCAGCCGGGGGTTGGGCTAGCCCGAGGCGACATGCAGGACGAATTTTCACGCGACTATGAGGTCGATCAGCGGATCGTGGCCGAGGGCGAACTCGACTCCCGCACCCGCGACCTGGCCCACGCGCTGCAACAGAAGTCCGCGCTGCTTCACGAGATAGATCACCGGGTCAAGAACAACCTCCAGCTCATTACCTCCCTGCTCCGGTTGCAGGCGCGACGATCAAGCGACCCCAGTGTTCGGCGGGCCCTGATCGGCGCCCAGGAGCGGGTCAACGCCGTGGCGACCGTTCATCGCCGACTGTTTCGCGGGGAGGATGTCGAGCGCTTCGACGTCGGCGCGTTTGTCCAGGATCTGCTGGCCGACGTGATCGGCGGGTCGGGGCGTCGAGACATCCAGAGCCGATTGCACCTCGAGCCCGTGGACCTTCCCGCGGCCGGCGCCGCCCCGTTGGCGCTGCTGATCAACGAGCTTCTGAGCAACGCAATCCACCATGCCTTTCCCGACGGTCGGGCCGGCGTCATCACCGTCGCCGTCCGTCGCGAACAGGGGGAGTTCACTATTGAGATCGCCGACAACGGTGTTGGTTTGGGAACTCCCGCCGCCGCACCGGGTTTTGGTGGGACGATCGTGTCACTGCTGAGCGGACAGCTCGGCGCACGGTACGAGACCACAGACGCCCAACCCGGCGTGCGAACCGTTATCCGGTTTCCGGAAAACGGCAGATCCTGAGTAACCGTCATGGCGTTCTCCGACCCGCTCAACATCCTGATCGTCGAAGACGAGGTGCTTCTCGCGGCCGAGTTGGCTTACCTCATCGAAGAAGCCGGCTGCCGTGAAGTGGGCCACGCCATGTCTTCGGACGAGGCCCTGGCCCTCGCCGCGCGGCTGCGCCCCGATCTGGCGCTGGTCGACGTGCATCTGAAGGACGGTCCGACCGGCATAGACGTCGCCCGCGCCATCACCAGCAACTGCGGCGGCGTCGCCCTGTTCATGACGGCCAACGTCAAACGCCTGCCCGATGACTTCGCCGGCGCCTGCGGCGTCATCGGCAAGCCCTATTCCGAGCATGGCGTGAAGATGGCCCTGCGTTACCTCGGCGTCTGCCTCCGCGAAGATCATGCGCCGGGCATGCCCCCCGCCGGGTTGCAACTCGCGCCGGCCTGGGCCAGCCGCTGGGGCCTTGACGACCTTCCGCGCACCGCGTGACGTCCCATTGGGTCAATGCCATCGGCACGGCGGCGGCGATCTGTTCGATGGCCAGCTTCATGCCGCAGATCCTCAAGATATGGAGCGACCGTGACGCCTCTTCCGTGTCGCTGCGCATGTGGTTGCTGACGGTGACAGGCTTCTGCCTTTGGACGGCCTACGGGATCATGCTCGGCAGTTGGCCGGTGGCGGTGTCCAACACGGTCTGCCTGGTTCTGAGCGGGGCGGTGCTGGCGCTGAAGTGGAAATTCAGAAGGCCTTAACCACGCCTCCTAACCGTCCCTACATCGCCTCCGTGCATCCTGCGGGTCATGGATTTCTTCGCCCCCGCCCTGCGACTGCATCTCCTTGGAGGAGACGTCGATCCCGTCACGCCCGCCGAGATGCTCGCGGCGACCGAGATCTTCGTCGCCGGGGGCGGCACCGCCGTGATCGCCAACCACAACAGCCACAGTCTGTTTCTTCTTCAGCGCACACCCGCCCTGCGCGCCTTCTTCGAAGACGCGGACCTGACGCAGATCGACAGCCTGCCGATGATCCTCTGGGGACGGCTGATGGGCCTGAAGGTCGGCCGCGAGCATCGCTCGACCTATCTCGACTGGCGCGAGGATTTCTGGGCTCTGGCCCGTGAGCGGAACTGGCGCGTGTTCCATGTCGGTGGCGCGCCCGGCGTCGGCGAACGCGCGGCGGTCGAGATCCGTCGCCGCCATCCGGGCGTGAACCTCGCCGTTCGCAACGGCTTCTTCGACATCGCGCCGGACAGCGCGGAGAGCGTCGCCCTGCGTAACGACATCGCGGCCTTTGATCCGGATATCATTCTCGTCGGCATGGGTATGCCGCGACAGGAAGACTGGATCGCCGCCAACCGCTACCGGATTGGTCGCGGGGTCTTCTTCCCCGTCGGCGCGGCCTTAGACTTCGAGGCGGGCGAACAGGCGGCCGCGCCACGCTGGACCGGCTGGCTGGGCATCGAATGGCTCTACCGTCTGCTGTCTCAGCCGAGGCGGCTCGCCTACCGCTACCTGGTCGAGCCCTGGTTTCTGGCTCCGGCCGCGATCGCGGATGTCGGGGCCCGTTTCAGCCGGCGCTGACCGCGGGACAGGATTTCCCGGCCCTGATATGCCTCGGACGGAACAGCCGGGGATTCTCCATGATCGAACGCCAGCTCGACATCCGCACGAAGGATGGCGCGACCACGACCTTCATCGTCCATCCGGAGCGGGAAGGTCCGCACCCGGTCATCCTGTTCTTCATGGACGCGCCCGCGATCCGCGAGGAGCTGCGCGACATGGCCCGGCGGCTGGCGACCAGCGGCTACTACGTCATGCTGCCCAACCTCTACTATCGTGCGGGCGTGATGGAGTTGGGGACCTTGTCGCCGGACCCCAACGATCCGGGCCGGGCGCGTATGTTCGAGCTGATGAACAGCCTGTCGATCCCGCTGGTCATGGACGACGCCGCCGCCCTGCTGACCTTCGCCGAGGGCGATCCGGCGGCCTGGAGTAAATCGGTGGCGACGGTCGGCTACTGCATGAGCGGCCCCTACGCCATCGCCGCCGCCGCCCGGTTCCGCGACCGGGTCAAGGCCGTCGCCTCGATCCACGGCGTCTCGCTGATGACCGACGCGCCCGACAGCCCGCACCTGCTGGCCCGCCAGACCGACGCGGAACTCTATTTCGGCTGCGCCCAGATTGACCGCTGGTTCCCTGAGGAAAGCATCGCGCCGCTCCGCGACGACCTGGCCGCCAACGGCGTGAGGGCCGAGGTCGAGCTGTGCCCCGGCGTCGAGCACGGATACGTTTTTCCGCAGCGCGCGGCCTATGACAAGGCGGCGTCCGAGCGCCACTGGGAGCGGATCCTGTCGCTCTACCGGCGCAACCTGCGCTGACTGACAGAAGTTTGTCGGGATGGACGGCGACTGTTCGTCATCCTGACGACACCCCTTCCTGTACAGGATACCCGACCATGCGATTCATGATGCTGATGATCCCCGGCGGCTACGAGGTCGCGGGCCCTGAGCTCGACCTGCCGGTCGACGGGGTCGAGAAGATGATGGCCTACAACCAGTCCCTGGTGGGCGCCGGCATCCTGCGCAGCGCCGAGGGCCTGCATCCGCCGGCCGTCGGCAAGCGGGTGTCATTCGCCGGCGGAAAGCCGTTGATCACGGACGGGCCCTTCGCCGAGTCCAAGGAGGCGCTGGGCGGCTTCTGGATCATCGAGGTCGGCTCGCTAGAAGAGGCCACGGCTTGGGCCGCCCGGTGCCCGGCCCAGCCGAACGAGATCATCGAGGTCCGGCGTATCCAGGAGATGGAAGACTTCTCTCCCGAGGTTCAGGAGGTCGCCAAGGGCCTGGACCTTGACGGGAGCGGCTGGTCGCGGACCTGACCGACTCACCGGGGCAGCATTTCGCGGAGGGCGGCGGGCATTTTCGAGAGGTCGCCTTCCGACTGCCGAGGTCCCACAATCATTGAGGAAATCCAGTTGTCCGGACCCGCATTCCGGAGACGTGCCGATGCCTGCTTCGTTATTAAGTGGCATCCGACGGGCTTTTGCCCTATGACGACAAAGTCGAATTTCGTTCTGGTTCGGTTGCTCTCTACACTTGGTCTTCGGATCGGGTTCCGGGCCTCCCTCGTTCCTCTCCGACATTTTGATCGTGCGGCGCCTGACCCGGCCCGCGCGTCCTCAAGCAGATCAAGACCATGTCCACTGTTCAACGCGCTTACGCCTTGGCCCGGTCCGGCCAGTTTCGCGATGTCGATGTCCTCAAGGACCGACTGAAGGCGGAAGGCTGTCGCGCGGTTGACGCCCTGCTGGCGGCCCGTTCGATCCGCAAGCATCTGGAAGCGATTTGCGCCGCCACCTTCAAGCCGCCGCTCGACCCTCCGACGCCGACCGAGCCCCAGACGCCGCCCGAGTCCCCGAACCCGACCGAATAGGCCGGCCGCTCGCGCCCGCACGTCCGAAAGACACATGAACGATATTCTCAAGACCGGTTTCGCGGATCGGCTAAAGACCGCCGCTGAAGCCAAACAGGCCCTGCTGGCCAAGATGAAGCCGAAGGCCGCGGTGACCGATCCCCTGTTCGCCGAGCGCGCCGCCATGAAGGCGGCCGAACTGGAGCGGGTCCGCGAGGAACGCGCCGCCGCCAAGGCCGCCACCAAGCAGGCCCAGGCGGACGCGGAAGAAGCGGCGCGACTCGCCGAAGCCGCCCGCGCGGAAGCCGATCTCGATGCCCGCCGCGGCGAGCGCAAGGAACGCAAGGCCCTCACCAAGGCCGAGCAGAAGGCCGCCCGCGACGCCAAGTACGCCGCCCGCAAGGCCCGGCAATAGCCCCTGACCCTGACGGAGAGCGCCGCCATGGCCCGCAAACCCAACTACAATTTCGAACGCAGTGAACGCGAACGGCTCAAGGCGGTGAAGGCCGCTGAAAAGGCCGAAGCGAAGCGCCGCGCCCGCGAATCCGGCCAGCCGGAAGACCCGGCGCCGGCCGATGACGACGACGAATAGAGACAGCCATGCAGACCGCGACCATCTTCAATCTCGAGACTGTCCCGCTGGACGGTGAAGTCTTCACCGACTGCGAATTCCGCGAATGCCGCATGGTCTTCAGCGGCGGCAAGCCGCCTGTGTTCGACAACTGCCGCTTCGATGCCTGTGACTGGCGCTTCGATGACGCCGCCGCGCGTACGCTCGCCCACCTGAAGGTGGTCTGGGCCGCCGGCGGCAAGGCCCAGGTCCAGGCGCTGATCAAGGAAATCACCGTCAGCGGCGGGAAGTAACTACCGTTCAAGCCGAAGGCTGTGATCGGCCTGCTTGCGCACCACCACGTCCGCTTCGTCCCGCGCTCTGATGATATGCTCTCGCAGGTTGGGCAGGTTCATCTGCGTCCAGACCCGCTCGCGCGCGAACGCCTCCGTCTCGGTCTCCGACATGGCCCGGAAGCGGGCGTAGAAGGACGTCGGGTCGGCCTCCGCCGCCCGCCAGAAGTCCATGAACCGGGTGGCGAACCAGTCCTCCAGGTCGGCCTCCTCGGCGTCGATGTAGATCAGCAGATCCAGCCCCGCGGGCCGGGGCGTCAGGCCCAGACCCTCGACGATCAGAATGTCTGGCGGAGCGACAACCCGGGCGAGCGCCGGGTCGATGTCGTAGATCACATGGGAGTAGCCCGGGACCGTCACCGGCCCCTCGCGCACGCCGCGCAACGCGGCCGCCAGCCCCTCCGCGTCGTACGTCTCCGGATAGCCCTTGCGCATCAGCGTCCCACGCTCGTTCAGCGCCGCGTTGGGAAACAGGAACCCGTCGGTCGAGACCACCTCGACCCGCAGCGCGGGCTCCAGCGCCGCCTTGAGGGCTGCACAGAGGGTGCTCTTGCCCGCCGCCACCGAGCCCGTGACGCCGACGACCAGGACCTCGCCTGGCGCGGCCCGGTCGGCGATGCGGCCGGCGAGATCCGCGACGCTCATCCCGATCAGGCGTGCGCCTTCACGGGCGGCTCGGCATAGGAGGCCCCGGCCGTCAGCATCTCGTCGGGAATGGCCAGCATCTTCAGGTAGGCCTCCTTCGGGTAGGCCATGTGCGGCTTGTCCTCGGCATAGGCCGGTTGCGGTACGGGGCTGGGGCCGGTGTAGGGCGCGGGCGCCTTGAAGCGTGCGGCTTCGGCGTCGTCGATGCCGGCCTTGGCCAGCACGGCCGGGTCGATCCACAGGGCCGGGTCGATGCCGCCGGTGGCGGTCGCCACCTCAAGTGTCATGTGGTCAGGCCCGGCGAAATAGATCGACTGGCACATGCCGTGGTCGATCGGACCGATGACATTGACGCCGTGGCTGCGGATCCGGTCGCGCATGGCGATCAGGCCTTCCAGCGTGTCCGCCCGGAAGGCCAGGTGCTGCAGCGTGCCCGCGGCGCTGGGCAGGGCCCCGTTGCCGGCATGGGTCTCGCCCAGCTTGATCGGAATCTTGTCGACGTCGGGCAGCTGGACGATCGAGAAATAGCTGTGCTCGTTCATCCGCAGGAAGGCGTGCAGGCCTCCCGGCACGCCGTGCATGTCGAACAGCGCCACCAGCGGGCAGCCCATGACCTCCGAGAAGAAGGCGATGTGCTTTTTGATGTCCGCGGCCATGAAGGCCAGGTGATGGATGCCGGAAGGGTGCTGGGACATGGTCGTTTCCTTGACTCTCCGCCCTGAATTCCGGACTCAGAAACCAGAAACAACGGCCCGCCGCAAGCGGGCGGACAGGCGCCGTAGGGGAACCTCATGAGCATCATTCGCGAGCCCTATGGCTTCGCCTACGCCGAGGCGAGCCGCCTGAAGGAGACCTACGGCGGCCCCGAGGGGCGGGTGTTCGTCGAGTGCATGCGCATCCGCCCGGCCGAGGGTGAGTCGAAGACGGTCATCCTGTTCAGCCATCCGATCGGCGGCGGTTCCTTCCTGCCGCTGGTCACCGCGCTGGCGCACGCCGGTCGGCACGTCATCTACTGCAACCCGCGCTATCGCGGGAACGACACGGCCCTGATCCTCGAGAAGTGCGTCACCGATCTCGGCGCCTGCATCGCCGACCTGAAGAAGCGTTTCGGCTACGAAAAGGTCATTCTCGGCGGCTGGTCCGGCGGCGGCTCGCTGTCGATGTTCTACCAGGAGCAGGCGGTCAATCCGACCATCACCGAGACCCCGGCCGGCGACCCGATCGATCTCGCCGCCGCGAACCTGCAGCCGGCCGACGGCATCATGCTGCTGGCCGCACACATCAGCCGCTCGGTGACCATGACCGAATGGATGGACCCCTCGATCCTCGACGAGGACAAGCCGTTCGAGCGGGACGTCGAGCTCAACATCTACGACCCGGCCTGCCCGAACCAGCCGCCCTACAGCGCCGAGTTCGTCGCCCGCTTCCGCGAGGCCCAGATCGCCCGCAACCGGCGCATCACCGCCCGGGTGAAGGCCACGCTGGCCGAGCTGAAGAAGACCGACCCGGATATGGAGCGGCCGTTCGTCGTCTATGGCACCATGAGCGATGTGCGCTGGACCGACCCGACCCAGGATCCGTCCGACCGCAAGCCCTACACCTGCTACCTCGGCGATCCGCGGATCGTGAACGACGGGCCGGTGGGCCTCGGCCGTTTCACCACCCTGCGCTCCTGGCTGTCGCAGTGGAGCTATGACGAGAGTCGCGCCCACGGCCTGAAGAATGCCGCCAACGTGACCTGTCCGACGCTGGTGATCACCAACACCGCCGATCTCGCCTGTACGCCGAGCCACGCCGCGCGGCTCTACGAGGCGCTGGGCTCGGCGGACAAGACCTTCGTCGAGGTGAAGGACGCCGACCACTACTACATCGACCGCCCTGAGCTGCTGCCTCAGGCCGTGGCGGCGGTGACCGGCTGGCTGGACGCGCGGGGCTTCTAGGCGTCGCCCGTTTCGAAGCGGTAGCCGACGCCCGGCTCCGTCGTGATGATCCGGGGCGCGGCGGGATCCACTTCGAGCTTCTGCCGGAGCTGGCCGACGAAGACCCGCAGGTACTGCACATCCTGCTCGTGCGCGGGACCCCAGACCGCGGTGAGGATCTGGCGGTGGGTCAGGACCCGGCCTGCGCCGCCGGCGAGGCAGGCGAGCAGGTCGTATTCCTTGGGTGACAGCTTCACCGGTTCGCCGGCCCGGGAGACCCTGCGGTTGACCAGGTCGACCTCGACGGCGCCCGCGCGCATGATCGGCTCCGCGCCTTCGCCGCGCAGACGGTGGCGCATCGCGACCCGTAGCCGGGCAAGGAGTTCGCCAACTCCAAACGGCTTTTCCACATAGTCGTCCGCTCCCGCGTCGAGGGCGTCGATCTTCTCGGTTTCCCGGTCGCGCGCCGACAGGATCAGTATCGGGCCGTCGTAGAAGGCGCGCGCCTTCGCCAGGGCCTCCTTGCCGTCCATGTCCGGCAGACCGAGATCCAGCACGACGGCGTCCGGCGGCTTTCGGGCGATCTCGCGCAGACCGGAGGCGGCGTCATCGGCGCGGACGTGCTCATAGCCTGACGCGTCGAGCGCCGGGCCGAGGAACCGGTGAATCTGTGGCTCGTCGTCGATGACGAGGATACGGGGGCGGTGGGCGGTCAAAGCATGTGGCCGGGGGTGACGATTTCCTTGCGCAGGCTGATCAGGATACGCGTCCCGCGTCCATCGTGGATCGGACTGGCCGCCGCGATCCGCCCGCCCATGGCCTCGACGAAGCCCTTGGCGATGGCCAGACCCAGGCCCGCGCCCTTGCCCCGGTCAGTGGCCTCCTCCATGCGCCGGAAGCGCTCGAACACACGCTCCAGCTCGGCGGTGGGGATACCCCGGCCCTCGTCTTCGATGGAGATCACGACATTGCCCCGGTCCTCGTAGGCGGCGGTCTCGATCGTCGAGCCGTCGGGGCTGTAGGCAATGGCGTTCTCGAGGATGTTGACCAGCGCCTGCTCCAGCAGTGACGGGTCCGCCATCACCATCGACAGCTGGGCCGGGAAGTCGCGGTCGAGGCGGCGGCCCTCCAGCCGGCGTTCGACGCGCGCGATAGCGGCCGCGAGGACGTCGCGGACGTCGGTCCAGTCCTTGCGCGTGTTGAGCGCGCCGCCTTCCAGTCGGGTCATGTCCAGCAGGTCGCCGACGTAGCGGTTCAGCCGCTCGGCTTCCTCGCGGATCGACAGCAACAGGTCGGCCCGGACCTTCGGCTGCATCGCCTTGCCGAAATCGATCAGGGTGGTCACGGCGCCCAGCACGGTCGACAGCGGCGTGCGAAGGTCGTGGCTGACGGAATTGAGCAGGGCCGAGCGCAGACGGTCGGCGCGACGCAGGGCGTCGGCATCGGCAGCCTCAGCGGCGAACTCGGCCCGCTCCAGCGCGATGGCGCCCTGGTCGATCAGGGCCAGGGCGAAGCGCTCGTCTTCCTCGGCGGCCAGAGCGCGGGGTTCGAGGCCGGCGACGCCCGAGCGCGCCTTGACGCCCTGCAGGGGTCTGAAGGTCCAGGCGGCGTTCGGCAGGGTGCCCGTGCCGGCGCCGGCCGGTTCGCCCTTTTCCCAGGCCCAGCGCGCGGCCGCCATGTCGGCCGTGGACAGTGGTTCGAGGGCCGGCGACGCCGCGGTCGGCGCTATGTCTCCGTCGACCGGCAGGAAGATCACCGCCCGCCCGCCGGTCGCCGCCGCCAGTTGTTCGGCCAGGGCTGTCGCGGCGTCCTCCTTGCGCGCGGCGCCGGACAGCCGGCGGCTTGCGGCGAGCAACGCGGAAATAGCGGAGGCCCGGCGCGAGGTGGCGCGCGCCTGGTCACGCACGCGTCCCGCCAGCCAGCCGGTGGTCAGCGCCACCGCGAAGAAGACGCCAAAGGTCAGCACGTCCGCAGGATGGCCGATCACAAAGGTCAGCCGGGGATCGAGAAAGAAGAAGTTATAGCTTAGCGCCGCCAGGGCGGCAGCTGTGAGGGCGGGCCAGAAGCCGAAGGCCAGCCCGGTGGCCAGCACGCTCAGCATGAAGATCATCGCCAGATTGGCGTTTTCAACCCGACGATCCATCATGGCCGCCGCGCCCATGGCCACGGCGACCAGCCCAACCGCCCCAAGATGGCCGCGCCAGACGACGAGGCCTTTGGCGCGTCTGACCGGCGGGACGGGATGATCGTCGGCCCCCGCCTCGGTGATGATGTGCAACGCCGCGCCCGCCGCTTCATCAAGCAGCGCTGGCGCCAGCGCGCGCCCGAACAGGCCGCGCCATCTCGAGCGCCGCGACTTGCCGATGACGATCTGCGTGACGTTGTTGCGCCGGGCATGATCGAGCACCGCTGAGACCAGATCATCGCCGGTCAGGACGACGGTAGAACCGCCGAGTTGTTCGGCGAGCTTGAGGGCTTCGTTGAGCTTCACCCCGCCGACCGGATCACCGGCGACCCTGTTGGGTCGTTCGATGTGGGCGACCGTCCAGGGCGCGTCCATCATCATGTCCGACAGGCGTCGGCCCGCCCGCACGAGGGATCCGGCCATGGCGTCCGGGCCGACGAGCACCAGGATCCGTTCGCCGGCGGCCCAGGGTCCCTCGACGCCCGCGGCCCGCATCGCCTGGTTCAGCTGGTCGTCGACCGTCTGGGCCGCGCGGCGCAGGGCCAGCTCGCGCAGGGCGGTCAGGTTCTCGGGCTTGAAGAAGCGGTCGGCGGCCAGCCGGGCCGTTTCCGGCACATAGACCTTTCCCGCCGCCATCCGCTCACGAAGTTCGGTCGGGGTGATGTCGATCAGCTCGATCTCGTCGGCCTTCGACAGGGCGCTGTCGGGCACCGTCTCGCGCTGGCGCACGCCGGTGATCTTCCAGACCACGTCGACCAGGCTTTCGAGGTGCTGGACGTTGAGGGTGGTCCAGACGTCGATCCCTGCCGCGAGCAGTTCCTCGACGTCCTGCCAGCGCTTCGGGTGGCGGCTGCCCGGAGCGTTGGCGTGCGCGTATTCGTCGACCAGCAGCAGCCCGGGGCGACGCGCGAGGGCGGCGTCGATGTCGAACTCCATCAGGGTTCGGTGCCGGTAGTCGATCGGCTTGCGCGGCAACAGCTCCAGGCCGTCGAGCAGGGCCTCGGTCTCCTTCCGGCCATGGGTTTCGACGAGGCCGACAAGCACGTCGCCGCCGCCAGCCTTGAAGCGGGCGGCGGCGTTGAGCATGCCATAGGTCTTGCCGACGCCGGGGGACATGCCGAGGAAGACCTTCAGCCGCCCCCGACCATGACGCCCCGCTGTCGCCAGCAGGGCGTCTGGATCGGGTCTGTTGGGTTCGTCCGGACTCATTGCGCCGGAGCGTGCGCCGCCGGGAGACGGGCGTCGAGCGCCAGATTGACCTTCAGGACATTGACCCGCGGCTGACCGAGGAAGCCCAGCGTCGGGCCGACGGCCACCGAGGCGATGATGGCCCGGACCTGGGCCGGCGAAACGCCCCGCGCGTCGGCGATCCGCTGGACCTGGCGCTCGGCGTAGGCGGGCGAGATGTCCGGGTCGAGGCCGGAACCGGAGGTGGTCACCGCGTCGACCGGAATGGCGGCCTTGCTCTCGACCTTCAGGGCGTCGGCGTCGGTCTTCACCCGGGCGGCGAAGTCCGGGTTCATCGGGCCGTAGTTCGAGCCCGACGAGCCGGCGGCGTCATAACCCTTGCCGGCAGCCGAGGGGCGGGGGTGCAGGTAGCCGGGCTGGCTGAACGCCTGGGCGATCAGGCCGGAGCCGACGGTCTTCCCGGCGGTGTCGGTCACCAGCGAACCGTTGGCCTGGGCCGGGAAGGCAGCCTGGGCGATGCCCGTCACGGCCAGGGGATAGCCCAGGCCCAGCAGGGCGGTGAAGAAGACCATCGAAACGACGGCGGGACGGATTTGCGACAGCATGGCGGGATCCTCAGGCGAGGCCGAGTGTGGAGACGATCATGTCGATCAGCTTGATGCCGATGAACGGGGCGACGAGACCGCCCAGGCCGTAGATGGTCAGGTTGCGGCTCAGCAGCTTTCCGGCGCCGATAGCGCGGTATTTCACGCCGCGCAGGGCCAGCGGGATCAGGGCGACGATCACCAGCGCGTTGAAGATCACCGCCGACAGGATCGCGCTCTCCGGGCTGTGCAGATGCATGATGTTCATCGCGCCCAGCGCCGGCAGGCTGACCACGAACATCGCCGGGATGATGGCGAAATACTTGGCCACGTCGTTGGCGATCGAGAAGGTCGTCAGGGCGCCGCGGGTGATCAGCAGCTGCTTGCCGACCTCGATGATCTCCAGGACCTTGGTCGGGTCGCTGTCGAGGTCGACCATGTTGCCGGCCTCGCGGGCGGCCTGGGCCCCGGTCTGCATGGCCACGCCGACGTCGGCCTGGGCAAGGGCAGGGGCGTCGTTGGCCCCGTCGCCGCACATGGCCACCAGCCGGCCCTTGGCCTGCTCGGCGCGGATCAGCCGCAGCTTGTCCTCGGGCGTGGCCTCGGCGAGGAAGTCGTCGACCCCGGCCTCGGAGGCGATGGCGGCGGCGGTCACCGGGTTGTCGCCGGTGATCATCATGGTCCGCACGCCCATGCGGCGCAGGTCGGCGAAGCGGTCCTTCACGCCCGGCTTGACCACGTCCTTGAGGTGGATGACGCCGACCAGCACGCCGTTCTCGGTCACAGCCAGGGGCGTTCCGCCGGAGCGGGCGATGCGGTCAACGGCCTGACGGAACTCGGCCGGGGTGCGGTCTTCGGTAAGGTCGAGCGACTTGAGCACCGCGTCGACCGCGCCCTTGCGCCAGGAGGCCTTGCCGGCGTCGAGACCCGACTGCCGCGTGGTGGCGGAGAAGGCGATGAAGGTCGAGCCGGCTGGCGCTTCCGCCGTCATGCCGTGGTCATGAGCCAGATCGACGATCGAGCGACCCTCGGGCGTCTCGTCGGCCAGCGACGCCATCAGGGCCGCGCGCAACGCGACTTCCGGCCGCACGCCCGGCGCCGGGATCACCTCGGTGGCCATGCGGTTGCCGAAGGTGATGGTGCCGGTCTTGTCGAGCAGCAAGGTGTCGACGTCGCCGGCGGCCTCGACGGCCCGGCCGGACGTGGCCAGCACATTGACCTTCAGCAGCCGGTCCATGCCGGCGATGCCGACGGCGCTGAGCAGCCCGCCGATGGTCGTCGGGATCAGGGTGATGAACAGCGCGCCGAGCACCATCGGGTCGAGCTTGACGCCTGAATAGGCGCCCAGGCCCAGCAGGGTCACGACGGCGATCAGGAACACCAGCGTCAGCCCGGCCAGCAGCACGGCCAGGGCCAGTTCGTTGGGCGTCTTGCGCCGGTCGGCGCCTTCGACCATGGCGATCATCCGGTCGAGGAAGGTCGACCCCGGCTGGCTGGTGATGCGCACCTTGATCCAGTCGGAGACGACCGTGGTGCCGCCGGTGACGGCCGATCGGTCGCCGCCGCTCTCGCGGATGACCGGCGCCGACTCCCCGGTGATGGCCGCCTCATTGACGCTGGCGACGCCCTCGATGATTTCGCCGTCGGACGGGATGACGTCGCCGGCCTCGACCAGCACCACCTCGCCCACGCCGACCTTGTGGGCCGGAGTGGGAATCCAGGTGCCGGTGGTCGGGTCGATCAGCAGCTTGGCCTTGGTCGTCACCCGCGCGGCGCGCAGGCTGTCGGCCGCCGCCTTGCCGCGGCCTTCGGCGACGCTTTCGGCGAGGTTGGCGAACAGGACCGTCGCCCAGAGCCAGCCGGCGATCTGGACCGGGAAGCCGGCCGGCTGGCCGCCGCTGATGGCGGCCACGGCCGAGACCGTGGCCAGGCCCGCGACGACCTCGGTGGCGAGGATGACCGGGTTGCCGGTCAGCTTGCGCGGGTCGAGCTTGATGAAGGCGTCCTTCGACGCCCGCAGCAGGACCGCCGGGGAGAGACCGGCCGCGCCGATGGCGCTCCTTGCACTGCGGCCGTTGGTGTCGGCGGTGGTGGTGATGGACATTTCAGGCGTCCTTGAGGATCAAAAAAGGAGGTCAGCGCGCCGCCGCCAGCACCTGGAAGTGCTCGACGATCGGACCCAGCGCCAACGCGGGGAAGAACTGCAGGCCGCCGAGGATCAGGATGATCCCGATCAGCAAGCCGACGAACAGCGGGCCATCCGAGGGCAGGGTGCCGGCGGTCGGCGCGAGCTTGGGCTTGGCGGCGATCGATCCGGCGATGGCCATCACCGGGACGATGTAGGCGAACCGGCCGAGCAGCATGGCGATGCCCAGGGTCGTGTTCCACCAGGGCGCGTTGGCCGTCAGACCCGCGAAGGCCGAGCCGTTGTTCCCCGCCGCCGAGGTGTAGGCGTAGAGGATCTCCGACAGGCCGTGCGGTCCGTGGTTCAGCAGGCCGGCCAGGGCGACCGGCAGCACCGCCGCCGCGGCCGAGAAGCCGAGGATGGTGATCGGCAGGATCAGCACCGCCAGCATGGCGAACTTGATCTCGCGCGCCTCGACCTTCTTGCCCAGATACTCGGGCGTGCGACCGACCATCAGACCGGCGACGAACACCGCCAGCAGGGCCATGACCATCATGCCGTAGAGGCCCGAACCGACCCCGCCCGGCAGGATCTCGCCCAGCTGGATCATGAACATCGCGATCCCGCCGCCGAGGGCCGAATAGCTGTCGTGCATGCCGCTGACCGCGCCGTCCGACGCGCCGGTGGTGAAGGCCGAGAAGACCGCGGTCGAAGGGGCGCCGAAGCGGACCTCCTTGCCCTCCATGTTGACCGGGGCGTCGACGCCCGCCGCGATCATCGCCGGTTGCGGCGATTTCGTCTCGGCGGCGTAGAGGCCGGCGGCGGCGAGGCCGACCAGGATGACCATCACGGCCGCCAGGGCTCGGGCCTCCTTGCGGGCGATGACCACCCGCCCGAAGGCGAACACCGCCGCCAGGCTGAGCACGTTCATCCCGACCGTTTCGATCAGGTTGGTCCAGGCGTTCGGATTCTCGAACGGATGGGCCGAGTTGGCATTGAAGATGCCGCCGCCGTTGGTGCCGAACTGCTTGATGACCTCCTGGCTGGCGACCGGGAACAGGGCCAGCGTCTGCTTCGCCCCTTCGACGGTCGTCACCTCGACGCCCGAGGCCAGCGACTGCGGCACGCCCAGCGCGACCAGCACCAGGGCGAACACCAGACTGACCGGCAGAAGGACGTAGAGAGTGATGCGGGTCACATCGACCCAGAAGTTGCCGAGGGTGTCGCCGCGGTTGGCGACGAAGGCACGCGCCACGGCGGCGGCGATGGCCAGACCGGTCGCGGCGGAAACGAAGTTGTGCACCGTCAGCCCGGCCATCTGCGAGAAGGTCGAGACCGTCTGCTCCGGCACATAGGACTGCCAGTTGGTGTTGGTGACGAAGCTGATCGCGGTGTTGAACGCCAGATGGGGCGACAGGCCGGCGAAGCCCTGCGGATTGTAGGGCAGCAGCCCCTGCAGGCGCAGGATGCCGTAGAGCAGCGCGAACCCGGCGGCGCTGAAGGCCATCACCGAGCCGGTGTAGGCGAGCCAGCCCTGGCCCTTGCTTCCGTCGACGCCGAACGCGGCGTAGGCGACCCGCTCGACGGGCTTCAGCACCGGGTCCAGCCAGGTGCGCTCACCGGTCCAGACGCGCGCGAGATAGACGCCGAGCGGTACGCTCAACGCCAGTGTGAGGCCGATCGTGAAGACGATCTCGGCCCAGCCCCGCCAGTCCATGCGAGGTCTCCCTTTTGAATGATCAGAATTTGTCGGGGCGCAGCAGCGCCGCGACCATGTAGACGGCCAGTCCGATGGCCGCGGCGGCGTAGAGCAGGGTCACGAGCATGGTCGTCAGACCTTGCGCAGCAACGCCGCGTAGAGGCCGAAGAGCGCGAACGCTCCCAGTCCCAGGGCGAGATACAGGAAGTCAGCCATCAAGGCCTCCACAGCGATGTTGGAGGCAGGGTCGCGCCGACCCCCGTCAGGGCGCCAGACGGATGCGGGACCGTCGGCATAAGGGAAGCATAAGGACGACTGTCCCGCTGTCCGGCACGACAGCGAGCCGCCCTGCGGGCTACCGCCAGGCATCACCGTGGATGTGGGGAAGAAAATGGCGCGCCCGGAACGATTCGAACGTCCGACCCTCAGATTCGTAGTCTGATGCTCTATCCAGCTGAGCTACGGGCGCGCATTTCGCGGGGGCCGATCTAGGCCTCCTGCAAGGGCGCGGAACCTAGTCGGGCAATCGACGGATGGCAAGCGCCCGCGGGGGCCTTTTTCAAACTATCCTCGGCCGCCCGGACCCGGGGCTCCCGGAGCGCGGGCGCCGGAGCGTCTTTCCGCCGTCGGGCGACCCGTCAGGGCCTCGCCAGGCTTCGCCAGTCGGGCACGTCACAGCCTGGCCAGGCGATGGCTTCGTAGACACCCCTCGCGACCGCGCGGGCAAGGCAGTCCGCCGCCAGCGCGCCCAGGCGGGCGACCATGCGGTCGGCAGCGTCGCCGGCGCTCTGGCGGCCGGTGGAGAGGGCGAAGACCACGTCGCCGTCGAACGGCGTGTTGATCGGCCGGATCGCCTGGGCGAGGCCCGCCTGGGCCATGATCGCGACCCGTTTGGCCTGGACGGGCGTCAGGGCCACGTCGGTGGCCACGCAGGCGATGGTGGTGTTCTCGCGGACGCCGGGGTTCATCTTTGCCAGACCCCAGTCGTCGGCGCCGATCGCCAGGCCGGCCGGCGAACGGCCGCCGAACTCGCCGTCGATCTCGAACAGCGAGGCGTAGAAGGTCAGCCCGTCGCCGCCGACCACCGAGCCGAAACTGTTGACCCCGGCGATGGCGCCGACGGTGATGCCGTCGTGCGTGACGATGGAGGCCGAGCCGGTGCCGCCCTTGAGCTGTCCGGCCTTCGCGCCGTAGCCCGCGCCGGCGACGCCGAGCGCGACGTCGAGGCCGGCCGCCATCGCCGCTTCGATGCCGAGGCGGCGGTAGGGCGGCTCCATACCCCAGGCCTTGTCGCCGCCGTTGGCCATGTCGAACAGGATGGCCGCCGGCACGATCGGGGCGACCGGAACGCCCGGCCTGGCCGAGACCGGGTAGCCCCGCCCCTGCGCGCCCAGCCACGCGGCCACGCCGTCGCCGGCGGCCAGGCCGTACATCGAGCCGCCGGACAGGACCACGGCGTCCACCGAGCCGCCGACGAGATTGTGAGGATCGAGCGCGTCCGTTTCGCGCGTACCCGGCCCGCCGCCACGCACATCGACGGCGCAGACCGCCCGCTCGGTCGGCAGGATGACGGTGACGCCGGTGCGGACGATCTCGTCCTGCGCCTGGCCGACCATCAGGCCGGGCACGTCGGTGATCAGGTTTCGGGGTCCGGGGCGGGCCGTGGTCATGCCGTTCGAGTGGCACGACCTCCCGAACTTGTCCATGCACGGGGCTTTCCCTCCGCCGCGCCGTCCCTATTGTGACAGGCGTCCATCCGGAGTCCGCATGCGCCTTCTCAGTCTCTTCGCCGCCCTGTTTCTGTCCGCCTGTTCGCTGCTGCCGCACGAGGCTGCCGCGCCCGCGCGGGTGGGACCGCAGGTCATGGTCGCTTCGGCCAATCCGCTGGCGACGGCGGCGGGACTCAAGGTGCTGCGCCAGGGCGGGTCAGCCATCGACGCGGCCATCGCCGTGCAGTCCGTCCTGGGTCTTGTCGAGCCGCAGAGCTCCGGTCTCGGCGGCGGCTCCTTCATGGTCTACTACGACGCCCGGTCGAAGACGGTGACGGCCTATGACGGCCGCGAGACCGCGCCGGCCGGCGCCTCCCCTGACATGTTCCTCGGCCCCGACGGCAAGCCCCTGCCGTTCTTCGCCGCCGTGCTCAGCGGACGCGCGACGGGCGTGCCCGGCGCGGTGGCGATGCTGGCCCTGGCGCACAAGGATCACGGCGCCCTGCCCTGGTCGGCGCTGTTCGACGATGCCGCCCGGCTGGCGTCCGACGGCTTCATCGTCAGCCCCCGTCTCGCCGGCATGATCAACGGCCCGTTCCCGCAGGCCGGCGCGCCCGACGCCGTCCGCTACTTCACCAGGGCCGACGGCAAGCGTTACCGGGCGGGCGACCTGCTGCGGAACCCGGACTACGCGACGACCGTGCGCCGTCTCGCGGCCGAAGGCCCTTCGGCGCTTTACGAGGGCCCGATCGCCGAGGCCATCGTCGCGCGGGTGCATGAGGGCGCCCTGCCCGGGTCCCTGACCACGGCGGATCTGAAGGCCTACCGTCCCGGACGGAGCAAGGCCCTATGCGGGCCCTACCGCATCTATGTCGTCTGCACGACCCGGCCAGCGTCCAGCGGCGGCGCGCTGTTGCAGGGACTGATGCTGCTGGAGCGGACAGACATCGCCACGCGCGGACCCGGCGATCCGCTGGGCTGGCTGCGCCTCGCCGAGGCGGAGCGGGTGATGTACGCCGACCGGGACCGCTTCTTCGGCGACCCGGCGTTCGTCGATGTGCCGCTGAAGGGGCTGCTCAAGCCGGCTTATGTCGATGGTCGCGCGAGGCTGATCGGCGACCGTGTGGGACCCCCGCCCAAGGCAGGCGATCCGGAGGGCGCGGGCGTACGCGGGCCTGATCGCACGCCCGAGCCTGGTGGCACGACCCATTTCGTCATCGTCGACGCGAAGGGCAACGTCGTCTCGATGACGACGACAGTCGAGAGCTTCTTCGGCTCGGGCCGGATGGTCGCCGGCTTCTTTCTCAACAACCAGCTGACCGACTTCAGTTTCACGCCGAAGGATCCCGACGGCGCGCCGGCCGCCAATGCCCCGGCGGGCGGCAAGCGGCCGCGCTCGTCGATGGCGCCAGTCATTGTCCTCGACCATCAGGGCAAGGCGGTGGTTGCCCTGGGCTCGCCGGGCGGCACCAGCATCCTGTCGTACAATCTCAAGGCCCTGGTGGGGTATCTGGACTGGAAGCTCAGCCTCGCGGAGGCCTTCGAACTACCCAACCTCGTGGCCAAGGGCGAGCGCTTCTCCAGCGAGCCGGCGCGGTATCCGCCGGGCGTGGTCGACGGTCTGGCGGCGCGCGGTCTGGTGTTCAACAACACCGCCGGCGAGAACTCCGGCCTGCACGGCGTGGCGATGACCCCGACCGGCCTGGTCGGCGCCGCCGACTCCCGCCGCGAGGGCGTGGCGAAGGGATTCTAGGCTTCCGCCTTCTTCCGGGGGGGACGCTTCGCCTTCGCCGCGCTCAGGTCTCCGGGCAGGGTGAGTTCGAACACCGAGCCTTTGGCCGTCGATTTGACGAGGGTCAGGTCGCCGCCGTGGGCCTGCGCCAACTCCCGGGAGATGGCGAGGCCAAGGCCCGTACCGCCCCGCCGGGCCGAGCCGGAAAAGGGCTGGAACAGGTTGACCATGGCGCGCTCGGGCAGGCCCGGACCGTCGTCAGACAGGCGAACGATGCTGGCGCCGTCGCGCTGGGTCAGGGCGGCCAGCACCTTGCCTTTGCGGTCGGGGTCCTTGTCCTGAATGGCTTCGCGGGCGTTGCGGAACAGATTGACCAGCAGCCGGTGCAGCTGGTCGGGATCGGCCATGACGGCGTCCGTCTCGCTGATCTGGGTTTCCAGACGCACGCCGCCTTCGCTCAGGCCCGCGTCCTCCGCCGCCGCATCGAGCGCCGCGCGCAGAGGCGTCGGCCGGGCTTCCGGCGCGGCCTCGGCCGACTTGCCATAGGCCAGGACATCCGTCGCCAGGGTCACGGCCCGGTCCAGCGCCCGTTCGAGGCGGGGCAGGGCCTGGGCCACCTTTGGGTCGCCGATGGCCGCCAGCCGGTCGGAGGCGATCTGCGCGCTGGTCAGCATGTTGCGCAGATCATGATTGATCTTCGCCACGGCCTCGCCCAGCGCAGCCAGCCTTGCGCGGGAGGACAGGGCGGCCAGCAGGTCGACCTGCATGCGATCGAGTTCCGCCTCCGCGCGGCCAATCTCGTCGCGGCGGCCCGACGGCGTCACCCGCGCTGAAGGATCGGCCGGATCGGCGCGAAACCGCTCCATGGCCACGGTGATCTTCTGCATCGGTCGGACGAGGAAGGCGTTCAGCGCCAGGTAGACGGCCAGGCCCGCGAGGATGGCGACGAACAGGGTCACGGCCAGCAGCCGTCCGAGGTAGCCCAGCAAGGCCTCGCGCAGCGGCGCGTCCGGCGTGACGATCTCGACGAACTCGCCGGACCGGAAGCGCGGCTCGGCGATCACCCGCACCATGCGGCCCTGGCCGCCGAACAGTGTCTGGAACGGGGCCATCATCCAGGCCAGCGGGTTCTGGTAGCGCAGGTCGACCATATAGGGGGTGCGCAGGTCGCGCGGGGCCGCCAGGATCAGTCGCCGCATGCCGTCGGTCTGGATGGCCACCGAGACCACGCCGGCCTGTTCCAGCAACTGCTGACGGACCGGAGCCGTGACGCGGCGGGCGGGGTCCGCCTCGGCGATGGTCGAGGCCAGTTCGGCCGCCCGGATACGGTCGAGCAGCCATTGCTCCTCGTAGGCCGCCAGCGTCGCCGGGAAGACGAACAGCGCCGCGCCGGCGACAAACAACGCCGTCAGCACCAGCAGGCGCGCGGACAGGCCGCCGGGCCACAGCCAGCGACGCGAGGGCTGGGCGTGCGGTCCCGACGTCTCCGTCTCGGGGGGCGGGGCGTCGACCATGGCCATGCGTTACTTCACGTCCGACGACAGGGCAACGAAAGGAGAATTCGCGTCGAAGGCGAAAAGAGCAAGGCCGCGTGGCGCTTCGATGGCCCGGCGGGCGTGCTTTGACCAGAAAGCGCGCCTCATCCGGCGCCGACCGCCTCGCTGACGGACGCGAACCCTTCGGCGCGGAGACGGGCGGCAAGCTCACGCTTGACCCGCTGAATGAGCCCGGGTCCTTCGAAGACCATGGCCGAATAGAGCTGCACGGCGGATGCGCCGGCGCGGATCTTGGCCAGGGCGTCGGCGCCCGAGGCGATCCCGCCCGCGCCGATCAGGGTCAGGCCTCTGTCGTTGGCCGCGTGGAAGCGCCCGAGCATGGTCGTCGACAAGGGCATCAGAGGCGGACCTGACAGACCGCCAGCTTCCGTCCTGTGCGGCGACCGCAGGCTGTCCGGCCGGGAGACGGTGGTGTTGGAGACGATAATCCCCTGCAGGCCAAAGGCGGCGACCGTCTCGACAATGGTCTTGACCTCTCCGTCCTCAAGGTCGGGAGCCACCTTCAGAAACACCGGGTAGTCTCCGGTCAGGGCTCCCCGCGCCTCGGCCAGACGGCCCAGCAGGTCTTCCAGCGCCGCGCGGGTCTGCAGGGCGCGCAGGCCCGGCGTGTTCGGCGAGGAGATGTTGACGGTGAAGTAGTCAGCCAGACCCCAAAGCCGCTGCAGGCCCTGCACATAGTCGCCGATGCGGTCGTTCGAGTCCTTGTTGGCTCCGATGTTGGCGCCGACCGGTCCGGCCGCGCGGCGACGAGCCAGGTTGCCGGCGAAGGCGCCCAGGCCGGCGTTGTTGAAGCCCATGCGGTTGATGACGCCGCGATCCTCGCTCAGCCGGAACAGGCGCGGCCGTGGATTGCCGGCCTGTGGCAGCGGCGTGACCGTCCCGCACTCGACGAAGCCGAACCCGGCCCTGAGCATGGCGGCCGGAACCTCGGCGTTCTTGTCGAACCCGGCGGCCAGGCCGACCGGCGAGGCGAGCGGGATGCCGGCCAGGCTTGTGGACAGGATCGGGTCGTCGGCTGTGCGGTCGACCGGGCCGAGGCCGGCCTTCAGGCCAATGATCGTGGCGGTGTGCGCGTCTTCCGGATCCAGCACGTGCAGCGCGCGCGCAAGGGTGTCGTGGACGGTCACGCCGTCAGGTCCGTCAGCACCGGTACGCCCTGGTCATCTAGGTCGACCGGCATCGCCTCGACCGCGAGGGCCGTGGGCAGTGGACCATAGAGATGCGGGAACAGGTCGCCGCCGCGCGATGCCTCCCACTTCAGGCCTTCGCCGAGCAATTCGGTCTCGAAGGCCACCGCGACAAGGTTCTCGACGCCCGAAAAGTACTTGCGGCCCGTCTCGACGGCCTGGGCCGCGGTAGAGAAGTGGATGAAGCCGTCGGCGACATCGACCGGCGAACCGGTGAACACGCCCGCGTCGGACGCGGCCAGCCATTCGGCGCGGGTCAGCAGTTTGTAGATCCGCGTCACTCGCCGCCGCCCCCGCCGTGATCGGCGGCGTAGAACAGGCCATCATAGGCGGGCCGTCCCGCAGCGTCGAAGGTGAAGGCCGCAACCGTCGATGTCGGGAACCGGCTCTCCGCCCGGGCGATCAGCGCCCCGCCCGCGCCGCCTTCGCGCAGCAGACCGACAGTGAGGGCGTGCATGCCCGGATTGTGGCCGATGACCATGACCGAGTCGTGCTCGGCGCCGGCGGCTTCGGCCTCGAACAGGATCCGGCCGGCGTCAGCATTGTACAGCCCTGGCAGCGAGGTCGTCGCGGCCTTGGGAAAGGACAGGGAAACCTGATCCCACGTCTGTTGCGTGCGGCGGGCGGCGGACACCAGGCCGATGTCGGGAACCAGCCCCTCGTCGAGGAGCAGGCGGCCCATCAGGGCGGCGTCGGACAGGCCCCGGTCGGCCAACGCCCGCGCGAAGTCGCCGCCCGGATTGGACCGTTCAGCCTTGCCGTGGCGCATGAGGATCAGGCGTTTCATCGGGCCTCTCATAGCCGTCGACGCGGCCCGCCGGAAGGCGCCGGTTGACACTGGCCGCGCGTGGCGGTCCAAGGCCGAGATGACCCTTGAGGCGACGAGCGAGATTGAACAGCGGGGCGGTGTCTGGCGGTTTCCCGCCGGCCAGCCGCTGACGCTGGATTCCGGCGGCCGGATCGACAATCTCGAGGTCGCCTGGGCCAGCTACGGCAGCCTCAATGCCGACAAATCCAACGCCGTGCTGATCTGTCATGCGTTGACGCTCGACCAGCACGTCGCCGCGACCCATCCCGTGACCGGCAAGCCCGGCTGGTGGACCCGGCTGGTCGGTCCCGGCAAGCCGCTGGATCCGGCCCGGCATTTCATCCTTTGCGCCAACGTCGTCGGCGGTTGTCAGGGCACGACGGGCCCGGGCTCGGTCAACCCGGCGACCGGACGCCACTGGGGACTGACCTTTCCGGTCGTGACCATTGCCGACATGGTCCGGGCCCAGGCCATGCTGGTCGAGGCCATGGGGATCGAGACCCTCGCCGCCGTGGTTGGCGGATCGATGGGCGGTATGCAGGTCTTGCAGTGGGCGTCGGACTATCCGGAGCGGATGTTCAGCGCGGTCTGCGTCGCCTCCGCGGCGCGCCACAGCGCCCAGAACATCGCCTTCCACGAGGTCGGCCGTCAGGCGATCATGGCCGACCCGGACTGGCGCGGCGGCGACTACGCCCTGCACGGCACCCGGCCCGAGAAGGGCCTCGCGGTGGCCCGCATGGCCGCGCACATCACCTATCTGTCCGAAACGGCCCTGCAGCGGAAGTTCGGCCGCGAGCTGCAACGTGATGGCCTGAGCTGGGGCTTCGACGCGGATTTCCAGGTGGAGAGCTACCTGCGCCACCAGGGGGCGACGTTCGTCGACCGGTTCGACGCCAACAGCTACCTCTACATCACCCGGGCGATGGACTACTTCGATCTCGCCGCCGGGCATGGCGGCGTGCTGGCCGAGGCCTTCCGCGGCGCGCGCAATGTGCGGTTCTGCGTGCTGTCGTTCACCTCTGACTGGCTCTATCCGACGACCGAGAGCCGCAGCATCGTGAGGGCGCTCAATGCGGCCGGAGCCCGGGCGAGCTTCGTCGAGATCGAGAGCGACAAGGGTCACGACGCCTTCCTGCTCGAGGAGCCGGTAATGGACTCGGCCCTGGCCGGCTTTCTGGATTCCGTCGATTCCGCCAGAGGCCTGAAATGAGCGGCGAGCGCGAGGATTTCCGCGAGATCCTTCGGCTGGTGCGGCCGGGCGCGCGGGTGCTCGACGTCGGCTGTGGTGGCGGGGAGTTGCTCGAACTGCTGGCGCGCGAGAAGCAGGCTGACGGGCGGGGCGTCGAGATCAGCGCCCAGGGCGTGTCCGCCTGCCTGGCCCGAGGCCTGGCCGTTATGCAAGGGGACGCGGACCGCGACCTCGACCAGTTCCCGACCGGCGCCTTCGACTACGCCATCCTGTCCCAGACGCTTCAGGCGACCCGCAATCCTCGCCAGGTGCTCGGCGAATTGCTGCGCATCGCCGACCGGGCCGTGGTCAGCTTCCCCAACTTCGGCCACTGGCGGGTGCGCTGGTCGCTGCTGACCCGTGGCCGTATGCCGGAAACCCGGTCATTGCCGGATCCCTGGTGGTCGACGCCCAACATCCACCTCTGCACCCTCGCCGACTTCAATGCCCTGGTCGCCGATCTGGATGTGCGGATCGAGGCCTGCGCGGCGCTGTCCGAAGGCAGCCCAGCGCGGATCATCAACCCGGACAGCACGCTGGAGAACTGGCGCGCCGAGGCGGCGCTGTTCCTTCTGGCGAGGCGAAGTACGGCTCCGGTGGAACCAGAGGACGTTCCACGCGATCTCTTCGGCGGATGACCCTTCGCCTCATGACCTGGAATGTCCACCGCTGCGTGGGCACGGACCGCAAGCTCGATGTCGGGCGGGTGGCCGAGGTGATTGCCGCCTGCAAGCCGGATGTCGTGGCCTTGCAGGAACTGGACGTGGGCCGACGCCGCACGGGTGGCGTTGACCAGGCCCACCGGCTGGCCGAGCTGCTGAGCATGCGGGCCCACTTCAATGCCGCCCTGACGGTCGAGGAGGAACGCTACGGCGACGCCATCCTGACCGCTCTGCCAGAGCGACTGGTCAAGGTGGGGCCGCTGCCCGGCTTGCCGAAGCTGCGCGGGCTGGAACCCCGAGGCGCGCTCTGGGTGGCGGTGGAGGTCGATGGAGTCGAACTGCAGGTCATCAACACCCACCTGGGCTTGGTGCCCCGTGAACAACAGGTTCAGGCCGCGGAACTGCTGGGACAGCGCTGGCTCGGCTCGGAGGGTTTTGTCGGTCCGGCGGTGCTGCTCGGCGATTTCAACGCCACCCCGTTCTCGCAGACCTACCGCATGCTGACCGCCGTGCTGCGAGACGCCCAGGACGGGATGGGAAAGTCGCCGACCGCGACCTTTCCTTCAGGATTTCCGATCCTGCGCATCGATCACGTCTTCCTGTCGGACGGGATCAGGACGATTGCGGTTGAGTCGCCCTTCGATCCGCGGGCGCGGGCGGCGTCGGATCATCTGCCGCTGGTGGTGACTCTGGCGCTGCCTGACCGATCATCACCAGCTGCTGCCTGAGACGGCGACGCCGCAGCCACGGCCGCCAGGCGTCCGATGGCGCGGTGGGATCGCCGAGACTCCAGGCCACGACGATCCTCTCGAATGGACCAAGGGGACGGACGTCGACCGGCCTTAGCCGGCGGGGCGCGCTGTCGAGAGAGTCGATGGCTGTGCCAAGACCGCCCGCCGTGGCGATGGCCGTCTGCACCTCCGCCAGGGTTCGCCCGAGGAAATGGGCCACCAACTCATCGCGGAAACCGACAATCGAGGCGCGGCTCGAAGCGCCGGCGTCACCCGCCTCGGCTTCCAGCGCCAGGTCCAGTTCGGTGTCGAGGCCGGCCGAACGGTTGTTGAGGTTGGCCGAGCCGATGCGCAGGAAGCCGTCGTCGACGATGGTCACCTTCGAATGGACGATAATCGGCGCGCCGTCCGGGGTGCGGGCGCAGTAGGCCCGGAAGCGGCCGTGAACGTCGGCCCTTGCCAGGGCGGAGATGGCGGCCATGCGCGCGCTGTCCATGGTCAGGCGGTCAAACGTGCTCGGGCTGGCGGAGGGGCCAATGGTCACCACCTCCGGCCCGTCCGGTTCGGCCAGTCTGCGGGCGAGGGCCGCGACGACCGTCGGGGCGGCGAGATACTGGTTCTCCAGGTAGATGCAGCGCCGGGCCGAAGCGATGGCCGCCAGATGCAGCTTCAGCCCCTCGGTCACTTCAGGCATGTCTTTCCAGGCCGGCTGGGTGCGGACCAGCGCGACTTGCCGCCCGATAAGGTCCGGCGGGACATCGTCCGGCCAGGGCGATTCCACGGAAACGTCCGGCGGCGGCACGTCCAGAACGCCGCCTTCGGATCGGACCCACCGGTCGGCGAAGTGCTCGGCGCAGTCCTGGACCGCGGCCCCCTCGATCATCACCGCGACATCGTGCCGGGGTTTGTAGTGTCGCAGGTTCGGCAGGCGACGACGACGATCGCCATCCGCGTGGTCGCAGGTATCCCAGCGGTCGATCCCGAGATCTCCGCCGCTGATGAAGGCGACCCGACCGTCGATGACGACCAGCTTCTGATGATGGCAGGCGCTGTTGGGCAGGCTGTTGTCGAGCCGGAATTTGACCCGCGATCCCACGAATTCAGCCACGGCGCGCTCCGGAGCGAACGCCTGCGAGGCATTGAGGGGAAAGGGCATGTCCCAGGCCAGCACCCGGACATCGAGCGCCGGATTGAGGGCCGCGAGCCGACGCAGCAGCAGTCCCAGCCGGTCGGCGGTGGCGGGATCGCCGCTGCGTTCGATACGGTCAGGCTCCAGACGGGTCAGGGGATCGAACACCCAGGCGAGGATCCAGACCGACTGTCTGGCCTTCAGGATCGCGGCCTTCACGGCCGCGAAGTATTCAGCGCCGTCGACAAGAAAGGCCAGGGCGTCGGCCCGCGCCGTCCGCCAGCAGGTGTCATTCTCACGCAGAATGGTCGTCATGCCGCCCCGTGTCGCCCTCTGGGTTCAGGCGGTTGAACGCACGAGGCGGAAAGGGGCTCCAATCAACCCCCCTCCCAGCGGGAGAGGAGGGGGCGGCGCGAAGCGACGGGAGAAGGACAACTAACCAGCGATCGCCGCCGCCCCTGTCTCACCGGTGCGGATGCGCAGGACCTGCTCCAGATCCATGACGAAGATCTTGCCGTCGCCGATCTTGCCGGTGTTGGCGGTGCGGACGATGGCGTCGATCACCGCCTGGGCAACATCGTCGGGCGCGGCGATTTCCAGCTTCACCTTGGGGAGCAGCTTCACTTCGTATTCGGCGCCGCGATAGACCTCGGTCTTGCCTTTCTGACGACCGTAGCCGCGCACCTCGGTCACCGTCAGCCCGGACGCGCCGGCCTCGGTCACGCCATCGAGCACGGCGTCCAGACGGGAGGGTTTGATGACGGCGACGATCATCTTCATGGCGACAACTCCGATCGCACGGGTATTCAGTTCAGCCTCAAGCTAGGGCGAAACAGGCGCCCCCGCCAAGGGGTCTTGCTGCAATGCGGCATCGGGCGCCCGTCCAGCGGGCGCCGGGGGCGCGGGAACAAGGGTCCCCGGGACGAACACGCGGGCCCGCGCCCGCGCGCCCTTGGGTTTCAAGGCGTACGTCTGTTTGACGGCTTCCATGAGCATAACCCCGGCCAGCGGTGTCCAGAGCCAGGCCCCGACCTGCTCGAAACCTTCCGCCCAGCGGGACGTCCAGGCGAAGGGGGGGGCGTAGAGGGCGCGGGTCCAGCCCGAGGGTTCAAGGTCGGCGTCGCGCAACACCCGTTCCAGCTGGCTGCGGCTCCAGGGTCGGCCGTGGCCGAAGGGCGTGCCCTCGGCGTTGGACCACAGGCCGTTGCGCGCGGCGACGGCGACGATCACCCGGCCTGACGGGGCCAGCACGCGACAGACCTCGCTCATCAGGGCTGTGGCGTCGTCCGCCTCCTCGAGGGCGTGAACGCACAGCACCCGGTCGAACAGGGCATTTGGCAGGGGCAGGGCGGTCTCGTCGGCCAGACAGGCGAGGTTGCGATCGCTGACCGGCCAGACCTCCACGCCCTGGGTCGCCGGCATCACGGCGACCGTCCTGCGGGCCCGCGCCCGGAACCGTTCGAGATAGGGGGTGGCGTAGCCGACGCCGAGCAGGTCCAGCCCGCGGGGGTCGCCCCAGGCCTCGGCGACCTTTCGGCCGACCATCTCCCGCGCCGCCCGTCCACGGGCGGAGGCGTAGAAGGCCCTGAGTTCCAGTACGTCGCGGCGCATTCGCGCTCCCGTTTCGAGTCGCAGTCAATGTAGGGTGGGGAGGTCCCCGCCGTCACTGTCCGAGGCCGATATGTCCGTCATCATCCACCAGTTCCCCTGCCTGTCAGACAACTACGGCTTTCTGGTCCGTGATGACGCCACAGGCCAGGCGGCCTGTATCGACACGCCGGACGCCGCGGCGATCCTGCGCGAGCTGAAGACGCTCGGCTGGACGCTGACGCACATTCTCAACACGCACTGGCATCCGGACCATGCCGGCGGCAACGCGGAGATCAAGGCGGCGACCGGCTGCACCGTGGTCGGCCCGGCCGAGGTCGAGCGGATCGGAACAGCGCCGGATCGGGTGGTCGATGACGGCGACGTCGTGATGCTGGGCGAGACCCGCTTCGACGTCATCAACACCGGCGGTCATACGCTCGGGCACATCACCTTCCATGACGCCGCCGACAAGGTCGCATTCGTCGGCGACACGCTGTTCGCGCTCGGCTGTGGCCGTCTGTTCGAGGGCACGCCGCAGCAGATGTGGGCCAGCCTCGCGAAGCTGACCGCGTTGCCCGACCAGACAGCCGTCTACTGCGCCCATGAATACACCGCCTCGAACGCGCGATTTGCCCTGTCGGTGGATGCTGATCCGGCGCTCAAGGCGCGGGCCGAGCAGATTTTCGCCGCACGCGAGCGGAACGAATGGACGGTGCCGACCAGCATCGGCCTGGAAAAGGCGACCAACCCCTTCCTGCGCGCGCCGCTTCTGCGACCCGATATCGCCGACCCGGCCGAGGCCTTCGGCGCCGTCCGCGCGGCCAAGGACAGCTTCAAGGGATGACGGCGGCGGAGATCATCGCCCTGCTGGACCTCGCCCCGCATCCGGAGGGCGGCTGGTACCGCCAGACGTTCCGCGACACCGTTGGTCCCGAGGCCCGCGGCGCGTCGACGGCGATCTATTTCCTGCTTGAGGCGGGACAGGAAAGCCGCTGGCACCGCGTCGACGCGGCCGAGGTCTGGCACTACTACGCCGGCGCGCCGCTCTTGCTGACCATCGGCGGCGACGAGCACCGGCTCGGGTCGGATCTGGCGGCGGGTGAGCGTCCGCAGGCCATCGTTCCGGTCGGGGACTGGCAGAAGGCAAGGTCACTCGGCGACTGGACGCTGGTCGGCTGCACGGTAGCGCCGGGTTTCGATTTCGCCGGGTTCGAGATGGCGCCCGAAGGTTGGTCCCCGGGCTGAGCGCTACCTCAGCGCAACCGCGGCGATCCGGTCGGAGGAGGGGCGGCCAGCCATGCCGAGGCCCGGGGTCACGGCGATCAGCAGGGTGCCGGCGCGCAAGATGACGTCCGGCCGGCGGCCCTCGACGATCACTACGCGCTGGATCTTGGCCGTATGGGTCGCGCCGTCGGCCCGCTGGGTCAACCGCTCGATGGCCACGATCGACAGCACGGCGGCGTCGGCGATCAGACTCGAAGAGTCCGGCGTTGCCTCGGATTCGAAGCTGATCCGGTGCCTGGCGAGCCTGCTGGCGCGGACGCTCGCGCCCAGCAGGATCCGCAGCAGCTCGCCCGGGCCAATGGCCTTGAGCCGGATCGGACCCGCCGTCCCGGCGAGCGACGCCGCAGCTCCCGCGGGCCGCTTTCCAGTGAACAAGGTCAAGCCGCCGACCCGCGTGGCCCGCAACAGAACCTGGCCGATGTCATTCTTGTAGATGACGTCGCCGCGCGGCCCGATCGTCGGCTGCAGAACCCAGATTTCGGGACTGTTCTCGAAGCGCATCAGCGTGCGCTGACTGGAGCGGTCGAGGATGAAGCCCTCGCCGGTCTCCGACACATAGCGGGCGATCGGCGGCGGCGGCGCCTGCCGCTGACTCTCGCCGCGCTTGTCGCGGAACAGGAAATCCTTGAGCGATCCGTCCTGCGCGATGGCCGGCGCCGCGGCGCAGATGCACAGCAGCGTCAGTGTCGCCGCGACAATCGTCACGACTCCGGGAAAACGGACCTCAGTACTCGCCATTCCGTCGGTTCTGCACCGCGACTGGGGCGATTCTTGGACGGGTTCGCGCAAGGCGGCAAGCGCGGGACAGGGGGCACGCACGGTCGCGCATGCCCCCTCCCGGTCGTTAGCTGGCCAGATACTGGCCGCCGTTCAACGTGAAGGTCGCGCCGGTCACGAAGCCCGCGCGTTCGCCGGCGAGGTAGGAGACCATGTCGGCGATTTCCTCGCCCTTGCCGAGGCGGCCGACGGGGATGCCCGCGACGATGCCGGCCAGCACGTTTTCCGGCACGCCGGCGACCATGTCGGTGTCGATATAGCCCGGGCAGATCACGTTGACGGTGATGCCCTTCTTGGCGTTCTCGAGCGCCAGGGCCTTGGTGAAGCCGATCAGGCCGGCCTTGGCGGCCGAATAGTTGGTCTGGCCGACCTGGCCCTTCTGCCCATTGATCGAGCTGATGTTGATCACCCGGCCCCAGTTGCGCTCGCGCATGCCTTCGATGACCGGACGGGTCATGTTGAAGGCGCTGTCCATGTTCACGCGGATGACCTCGCCCCACTGCTCGTAGGTCATCTTGTGGAAGAAGCCGTCGCGGGTGATGCCGGCGTTGTTGACCAGCACCTCGATCGGGCCGAGCGCGTCCTCGACCTCCTTCACCGCGCGGGCGCAGTCCTCGAAGTTGCCGACGTTGCCCTTGACCACCATCACGCCAAGTTCTTTCGCCGTGGCGGCGGCGGCTTCCTCATTGCCCGAATAGCCGGCGGCCACCTTCATGCCGTCGGCCTTCAGCCGCTCGACGATCGCCTTGCCGATGCCACGGGTCCCGCCCGTGACGAATGCAACCCTGCTCATGCGCTTGCTTCCCTGCAGATAGTGTTTTGAGTTTCTTGTTGGTTCAGACGGCTTCGACGCACATCGCCACGCCCATGCCACCGCCGACACACAGGGTCGCGGCGCCCTTCTTCGCGCCGGACCGCTTCATCTCGTGGAGCAGGGTGGTGAGGATGCGCGCGCCCGAGGCGCCGATCGGGTGACCAATGGCGATGGCGCCGCCGTTGACGTTGGTCTTGGCCGGGTCGAGGCCCAGCTCGCGGACGACCGACAGCGACTGGGCGGCGAAGGCCTCGTTCGACTCGACGAGGTCGAGGTCGGCGACGGTCCAGCCGGCCTTGTCGAGCGCCTTCTTCATCGCCGGGATCGGTCCCGTGCCCATGATTTCCGGCTCGACGCCGGCGCTGGCCCAGCTGGCGATGCGCGCCAGCGGCGTAAGGCCGCGCTTCTTCGCCTCGTCCGCGCTCATCAGCACCAGGGCGGCGGCGCCGTCATTGAGGCCGGAGGCATTGGCGGCGGTGACCGTTCCATCCTTGGTGAAGGCAGGGCGCAGACCCGACAGGCTTTCATAGGTCGCGCCGTGGCGGATGTATTCGTCCTGGTCGACGACGGTGTCGCCCTTGCGGCCCTTGATGGTCACAGGCGCGATTTCGCCGGCGAACTTGCCGGCCTTCTGGGCGGCTTCGGCGCGGTTCTGCGAGGTGACGGCGAAGCGGTCCTGGTCTTCGCGCGTGATCTGCCAGCGAACGGCGATGTTCTCTGCCGTCTGACCCATGTGGTAGCCGTGGAAGGCGTCCCACAGGCCGTCCTTGATCATGGTGTCGACGAAGCCCAGGTCGCCCATCTTCTGGCCGTTGCGGATGTTGGCCGCGTGCGGCGACTGGCTCATGCTCTCCTGGCCGCCGACGACGACGATGCTGACCGAACCGTCGGCGATCTGCTGGGCGCCAAGGGCCACCGCGCGCAGGCCGGAGCCGCACAGCTGGTTGAGGCTCCAGGCCGGGCTTTCAGCGGGGATGCCGGCGTTCATCGCGGCCTGGCGGGCGGGGCCCTGGCCGGCGCCGGCCTGCAGCACCTGGCCCATGATGACCTCGTCCACGTCGCCGGCGGTGATGCCGGCGCGCTCGACGGCGGCCTGGATGGCGATCTTGCCCAGCTCGTGGGCGGGCAGGCTGGACAGGGCGCCGTTGAACGACCCGACAGGGGTCCGGGCGGCCGAAACGATAACGATGTCGCTCATGGAATTTTCTCCGTCGTTCCCTGCGCGGCGCCCCGGCGGTACGAGCCCGGAGCGCTCAATTTTCTCTTGCGAAGCCGCACCTTGCATAGACGAACCGTGTTCGTCACGCGCTCATTTTGCAGCGCAATATGCTGCGCAGCATAACGGCTCTTTCGTCATGCCTTTGCATCCGCGATAGTGCGGTGCGAAAAGGCGCGGGAAAGCGCTCTTCAGGGAATGGAAATGTCCGAGAAGCCCCAGTCCGGCGAAAATGCCGCCGGAGACAAGAACGGCGGCGAACGCGTCGTCATCAAGAAATACGCGAACCGGCGGCTCTACAACACGGCGTCCAGTTCCTACGTCACGCTCGAACACCTGTCGGACATGGTGAAGGAGGGCGTCGACTTCGTGGTCTATGACGCCAAGACCGGCGAGGACATCACCAGGCCCGTCCTGACCCAGATCATCTTCGAAGAGGAAAACCGGGGTGGCGGCCAGAACCTCCTGCCCATCCAGTTTCTCCGTCAGCTGATCGGCTTCTACGGCGGCCAGATGCAGGCGTTCGTTCCCAGCTTTCTGGAAATGAGCCTGGCCAACTTCGCCAAGCAACAGGAACAGTTTCGCAGCCAGTTCGGCGCGATGACCCCCGGCGCCGGCCTGACCGGGGCGGGCCTGGGCGCCTACGAGGAACAGGTGCGCCAGAACATGGTGCTGTTCGATCGGGCGATGAAGATGTTCTCGCCCTTCGGCGGCTACGGAAACCGCACCGAGGAAAGCGAAGCGGCGACGAAATCCGCCGAGACGCCGCCTGCCGGGGGCGACGACGCCTTCAACGAGCTCAAGCGCCAGATGGCCGCCATGCAGGCGCAACTCGAGAAGCTGGCGACCAAGGGCTGAGAACTTCTTTACCCTCGCTACGCTAGGCTGGGGTCATGACCGGTTCCGTCGACCCCGTTCGCCCGTTCGAGCGCCGCCAGACCCGCCGCCGCGTGGAGGACGCCTCCCGCCCGGCGCCGGCTGATGGTGGGACGAATCTGCCGGTCGTGATCGCGACCCCCCACGCCGAAGAGATCGCGGATCCGCCGCCAGCCCAGGGCTATTCGGTCTTCACGGCCCAGATCTACGGTCAAACCGGTCAAAAGCGTGGTCTGCGCGGCGGACAGCCCGTCATCGACGAGGCCCGCGCCGCCTACCTCGAGACTGAATACTCGGGTCCGGACGACCGCAGGCCGCCCAAGGGCCTGCTGAAGAAGACCGAAATCTAGCGCTTCAGGCGCGCCACCTCGGCCTCAAGCGCCGCCACCCGACGTTCCAGCGCCGCGAGACGTGACGCGGGATCGGCGCCCGGCGTGGGCGTGGAAACCCCTGCGCGGTTCGCCAGTTCGGCCCCGCTGACCCCCAGCAGTTCCGCGAGCGACGCCACCTCGACGGCGGACAGCTCTCGCTGGTCCTTCCAGACCAGGGCGAGGTCTGCCTCGCTCATACCCGTGGCGGCGGCCAGGACACCGCGCGTCAGCCCGCGCTCCGCGAGCCGCGCGTCAAACCAGAGCTGATCGAAGAACAGGGCCATCAGCCGGCAAACTGGCGCGGGTCTTGCTTAACCGGAAGTGAATCCAACGCTGGAGCGCTCCCGTGTCCCTGTTCGCCATCCGCCTTCTGGACGTCGCCGTCGTGACCCTGATCTTCACGGTCCTCACCTGAAGTCAGTGGCCGTCGATCCCCCCGCCAGCCAGGTCGATGTCCCGGCGGGCGGCGACGATAGTCACGATGAACCCGGCCAGCACATCCAGCAGGACCATCAGGGTCATCAGGAAGAAGGTCGAGGTCGCGAACGCCGGCGCGAGCAGGAATTCGATCAGGCAGACGATGAACAGGATCATCGACAACGAGTGATTGATGATGGCGATCCGCCGGCTCGTGGTCGACTTCAGCAGCTCGATGAACAGGACCACCAGCGCGCCCGCCAGCAGCAGGTCCGACAGACTTACCGGCCAGGGCGACCCGGACGTCATGGATACAGTGAACAGCGGCTCGGTGAACCGGCCGCTCGCGGCGTGTGAACCGAAGCCGCCCGCGAGCGTCAGGGCGACCAGATTGTAGACCAGCACCGGCAGGGCCAGCAGCGGAAACGCGGCGAACATGGGCAGATCTCCCCCAACCCGGGATAACCCCGGTTCGCAACGGTTAACCTCTTTCGGCCTGTCGGTGAAGCGAGCTCGCCTCAGCGGGGCGCGGCGGCCGGTTGCTCGGCTGCGTTCAGCGCCGCTTCCTTCTCGGCGATGATGCGGTCGAGCCGCCGGATGCTGAACTTGAGGTAGAGGCCATAGGCGACAATCGCTGCGGTCAGCGCGCCGAGAATGGCAGCGGCGGTGGGATCGTAGTCACCCATACCGTTCTCCTTCCGGCGCAAGATAAAGCGCGACGAGGGCACAAACCAGCCCGAAGCACAGGGACATGAGGTGTCCCGCGGAAAATGGCGTCGCCGCGACTATGGGACCGGCAAGCGCAAGCCCCAGGGCCCCGTAGGCAAAGGTCGTCAGCATCTGCACCGTCAGCCTGGTGCGATGCGCGCGATCACGCCGCGTCCTGCGATCAAGCTCTGCAAACACCATGTTCAAGCCCCCGAAGGAACATAACAAGAACAACTTGAAAGCGTCAAGCTTCGTCGGCGCCGCCAGGGTTGCGGGCGCGGGACTGGAGCCACATGACCCCCAGAAGGTCGCTGACCGAGGCCTTGAGCCGTCCGAAGTTGGTGTACTTCGATACGCCCGTCTCGCGGTGGCGATGGTTCACCGGCTGGAAGCCGATCTGGTAGCCCTCGCGGATCATCAGCGCCGGAAGGTAGCGGTGGATGTGGTCAAAGTAGGGGAGGCGAAGGAAGGCCTCGCGCCGGAACGCCTTCAGGCCGCATCCCGTGTCGGTCGCGCCGTCCTTCAGCAGCCAGTTGCGCACGCCGTTGCCGAAGCGCGACGCGATCTTCTTGGCCGCGCTGTCCTGACGCTTCACGCGCTCCCCGCCGATCATCGCGAGTTCTGCCGGGCCGGCCTTGAGAGCCTCCGCCAGCCGCGGGGCGTCGGCCGGGTCGTTCTGGCCGTCGCCGTCCAGGGTGATTACGATCGGCGCGCGAGCGGCCATGATGCCGGTGCGGATCGAGCGGCTCTGGCCGGCGTTCTTGCGGTGAGACAGCACCCGCAGCATCGGCAGCTCCGCTTTCAACTCGGTCAGCAGCGCCAGGGTGTTGTCGCGGCTGGCGTCGTTGACGAACACCATCTCGAAGTTCGTGCCCTTGAAGGCGCCGGCGATCTCGCGCGCAAGGGCGGGCGCGGCGCCGCCCTCATCGAACACGGGCACCACGACGGAGAAGTCGGGAGTCGACGGAACGGCCTTCGCCATGGTCTTCGGCGCGGCCCTTGCGGCGGCTTTCACAGGGGCTTTCGGAGCGGCGGGAGCCTTGCGGCGCGGCGCGGGAGTCTTTTCGGTCATGACTCCCTATAGCCGAAAAGACGTCGGAAGGGAGGATCGTGCTATCAGGAGTTCCATGACGTTCGAATCCCGCCTTGACCAATGGAGCCGCGGCTGGCGCGGTCCGATGCTGGCCGCTCTCGTCGCGCTGATCGCCGGACTGCCCGGCCTGCTGGCCGTGCCGCCGCTGGACCGCGACGAGTCGCGATTCGCCCAGGCCACGGCCCAGATGCTCGAGACCGACGACTATGTCTCGATCAACTACCAGGACCAGCCGCGCGACAAGAAGCCGGTCG
>CAZISF010000014.1:15548-41783 GCA_964541915.1 uncultured Caulobacter sp. | reverse complement strand
TCGCGGCCACGTCGGCGGGTACGCCGTTGAGGGGGCCCGACAGGAACGCCGCGACAATATCCGCCGCCGCCTTTTGTGTCGCAGCGGGACCCCGCCCGCCGCCCATCACCCGCGCCAACAGCCAGCGGCCCGGTGGTGCGAAGAAGTAGGGCGCATCGGTGAAGCTGTAGTGATTGGCGCGCTTGATCTCATAGTGAAAGCCGGGCGCGGTCATGGTCGCGAGCAGCCTGCCGTTGCCGTTGATGAACAGCTGGCTGTGGTGCGTCTCGGCGTAGTCGCTCTGCAGGACCAGGAAGGGCCGGGTGAGTCGGCGGTCCGGCAGGTCGCCGTAGGGCGTACCGTCGATGTTTGCCGCGGCGACGACACGCGGGTCTTCGCTCATCGCCATGGCCGCGGCCGCCCCGCCGAAGGAGTGGCCGATCACAGCCACTTTCGAGGCGTCGATCCGGCCGCCCCTCAAGGACGGTGACAGCACCTCCGGACGCGCGAGCTGGTCGATCACAAAGCGAATGTCGGCGGTGCGAACGCGCTGCTGGTCCGGCATGAACCGGGTTCGGTCAGCCGGGAAGATTTCCCGGGTCCCGACAACCTGGCCATCCGGAAGTTCCGTCACCGCCGACTCGTAGGGATGGTCCAGCACGAAGACGACGAACCCCCGGCTGGCGAGCTGGGTCACCAGGCCCGTATAGACCGCCCGCGGCGCGCCGTAGCCGGGTGAGAAGATCACCACAGGCCAGGGGCGATCGTGGGCCGCAAGCGGCGCCACGGCCTCGGCGTGGGTGTCGATCTGGCCGTAGCGATGCAGCATGAAGGCCGGCAGCAGGCTGACCTGGTCTGGCAGGTGGCCGATCCCGTCAATGTAGGGGATATGCGCGCGGCCGCCGCGTTTTCCGGGGCGAGCCGTCGGATACCAGGCCTGGGCGATCACGCTGCGCCGGTCGCCTGGATCGGCCGTATGCGGCTCGTCCCGTGACGCGTCGGTCCAGCGATAGACCTCGGTCGCGACGGCGTAGCGGCCGTCGGGCGTTGGAAGCGCCGGCACCGCGGGCAGGATCCAGACGCCGAGGCACACGGCGGCGATCCCGGCAAGGCCAAGACGACCGATCCAGCGAGCCGCGGCCCCCGTTCGCAGCGGAGGCAGGGCGCTCAGCGCCAGCAGGAGCCAGGCGGGCAGGTCCTGCCAGGTGAATCCGCAGAGGGCCGATTGGGCCGCCGCCAGCAACAGGCCAAGACCGACCGCTGCGATCCGCAGCCTCGGCAGCGCGGCCGGAGCAAACAACCGCCACGCCGCCAGCGCCAGCACCACCGCCAGCAAGATCAGATCGGGAATCAACATCGCTTCGCCCGGCTCCCACAGCCACTCGTTCAGGGGGAGCCTCTACCGTGGTAACGGCATTGCCCTGATCAGGCCCTGGTCAAGAACCGGCGTAAATTCTGTTGAGATCGCGGCAACGACGACGGCGTGGCTCGCCGCGACCGGGCTGGACTGAAGGAAGAACGCAGGCGGCCTGCCCGGCAAGCGCGCCTGCACCCCTGATCGTCCTACTCGCTGACGGCCGTGATGGTCGCCGTGCCGGAGTTGCCGGCGTTGTCGGTGTAGGTGGTGCTGAAGCCGACGGCGGTGCCCATTTCGCCGAACGTCACGCAGAGCTGCTGTCCGCCGGCGTCGCCGCAGATTTTCTTGGCCGCCTGATCAACAGTGTAGGGGCCCGGCGCCGCGCCGTTGACGCTCGCGGTGCCGTTGGAATCGAACACCACGACCGTGGTCGTGCCGTTGCTGTTGGCGAACTCGACCGTCGTGGACGACGCGAGCGCCGGCGTGGCGATAAGCGCGAGCCCGGCAATGGCGATGAGCAGTCTGGTTTTCATGGATAGTCCCCCCTTTGGGTTCCGCGCGGCGTCGAATGCGCCGTCGGGGCGGGAGGTTAGGCGCCAGAATCCGGAACGGCAATCGAGGTTCGGTGACGATCGGTCCCCGATCCGGGGATTGGCGTTCAGGCCGCGACGAGCCCGGGTATGTCGTGCAGATCAGCCGGCAACCCCGCACCCATCAGGTTGACGAAGTTGTCGCGGAAGAACTTGCGCCGGCCCGCCGTCGAGACGCCCTCCAGCGAATCGTTGAACCGCTTGAGCGGATTGCGGCCGCCTTCCACATGCGGAAAGTCCGAGGAGAACAGGCACATGTCCTCGCCCACCTGGCTGATGATCCAGCCGACGTTCTCGTGTGGGTAGGGCGTGGCGAAGAACTGCCGCTTCAGGATCTCGCTCGGCTTCGCCGACAGCCGCTGCAGCCGCTCCTCCTTGCCGAAGGCCAGGGCGGCGGAGTCCATGAACTGCATCAGGCTGGGCAGCCAGCCGGCGCCCAGCTCGATGGCCCCGAACTTCAGATCGGGGAAACGGTCAAAGACCCCGTCGAACACCAGCACCGGCAGGGTCTGCCAGATCGACACGGGGATCGCCATGAAGCTGACCGAGGTGAAGTTTTCTGCCCCGCCATGGAAATCGAGCACCTGCGGGCCGCCGTTGTCGAAATAGGCCGGATCGAGCTTCTTCTCCCCGCCGACGTGGAACAGGATCGGCAGGCCGGCCTCCTGGGCCAGGGCCCACAGCGGGTCGAAGTCGGCGTGGCTTGGGGCGTGATGCCTGGGAACCTCGGAGGGAATCATCAGGCCCTTGCATCCGAGGGCGATTGCCTCGCGGGCGACCTCGACGGCGCGAGCCCGGTCGACCAGCGGGACATAGGCGGTCGGCAGCAGACGGCGGTCCACCTGGCAGTAGTCGACCATCATTCTGTTGTGAGCCCGGGCCGTCTCGACGGCGAGGACCGGATCGTCGCCATGCTCCAGGGCGAACAGGCTGAGTCCCGCGGTGGTGAACACCAGCTGGCTGGCGAAGCCCAGCAGGTCCACGGCCAGTGGCCGGTCGACGGGATCAAAGGCGCCGAGAGCCTGGTAGTTCTTGCGTAGCAGCAGGTTGTCCGCCTGACCGGCGCGAAACGCCGGATCCTCCTGGAGTGCTCGGGCCTGGTCGACCCAGGCCTCATCACGGGCGGCCTTGCGCAGCTTTGCGGACAGGGCCTCGCGGAACGCGGGATCAATGTAGCGTTCGATGGTCCCGGGTAGCTCCATGACATGGGAGTCGGCGTCGTGAACGGTCTGGCCTTCGACGTACGGCATCGGACATCCTCCCGCCGGACCTCTGACCGCGCGGCGGGTCCGTTGGGCGCCATTCGGCGACCTGCGGGCCGGTCCGTCAAGACCGGGCGGTTGCGCCGTCCGCCCGACTCCCGGAGGCTACCCCCGCGCAGAGGAGCTTCGCCATGAGCCGTTTCATCGGTCCGGTCCGCCAGAACGGCTATGTCGTGCGCGACGTTGAGGCGGCGATGAGGCACTGGATCGAGGTGCTGGGCGTGGGGCCCTGGTTCTACATCGAGAAGGTCCCGGTCGACTGGTTCCGCCATCGCGGCGTCGCCTACGACATCGACCTGTCGATCGCCCTGGCCAACTCCGGCGATCTGCAGATCGAGCTGATCCAGCAACGCAATGATGTCCCGTCGCTCTACCGCGAGTTCGAGGTCAAACACGGCGAGGGGCTGCAGCACATGTCCTGGTGGTCGATGAACTACCAGGCCGACTATGACGCCGCGCTGGCCCGAGGCCTGGCCATCGGCCACGAAGGCCAGATCAATGGACCGAACGGACGCTTCGTCTATTTCGACACCGACGAGGAGCACCCGGGCACGGTGGTCGAGCTGTCTGATGTGAGCGGAACGAAGATGCGCTTCTTCGACCATATCCGGCGCGCCGCCGTGGACTGGGACGGAACCGATCCGATCCGGCCGGTGAAATAAGCCGCCTCCGGGCGTCAGATCAAACAGCCCGTCGCCCGGATCGTGTACGATGTGTCCATCATGAACCCCACCCACGTCGGCCTGTTGCAGAACCTCGTCCTTGCCACCGCGATGGTCGGGATCACGGTGCTCATCCACTTCTGGGGTCTGATCCTGCTCCTGCGCATCATGGGGCATACAGGCCCCCGCCTGCGCGCGGACAGAAGTCACGGCGGCCAGGCCATGCTGGTGCTGATGGTGGTGTTCGGGATCTTCGCCCTGCACACCGTCGAGATCTGGCTCTACGCCATGCTCTATCTGACGCTGAACGCGTTGCCGTCGCTCGAACCGGCGCTCTATTTCTCGACCGTCACCTTCGTCGCCGTCGGCTACGGCGACGTGGTCCTGCCGACGACCTGGCGGATGCTCAGCGCGATCGAGGCGGCCAACGGCGTGATCCTGATCGCCTGGTCGACCGCCTTCCTGTTTTCCGTGACGGGCCGCCTGCGGCTCCTCGAGCACGACTGGCTCGAGCCCAGGCGCTCACGCGCGCCGCCGGTCGCCCAAGGACAGACGATCGAGCCACAGGACCGACAGAATCCGTCGGCCACGATCCCGGAGTGAAGCGGCTCAGGCTCGGGGTTGAGCCTTTCTGGCCGCCGCGACCTGATCAACGACGCCCTTCCAGCGGTCGCCCATGGCGATGACGATCTGCTTGCGGGTCATCAGACGCGGAAGCCAGCGAAGGCGCTGGTTGCCCTTGCCGGTGATGACCACGGTCTTGCGGCGCAGAAACGCCTTGAGGCCCTCGGAAGCCACGAACGCGGCGCTGTCGAGCCCCGGCCGGCCCGTGCCGGCGCCCGGAAGGTCGCTGGCGACGGCGGCGAAGTTCGAGGCCGTGCCGCCCGGACAGAGCGCCATGACGTGCACGCCGCAGGCCCGTGTCTCGCCCCACAGCGCTTCGCTGAAATAGAGAACGAACGTCTTGGCCGCCGAGTAGACCGCCGCATAGGGCAGGGGCACGAAGGCGGCCGTCGAGGCGACGTTGATCACCCCGCCCTTGCGCCGCGTGATCATGCCAGGAAGGCAGAGGTGGGTCAGTTCGACCAGCGCCGTGACGTTCAGCTGGATCATCTCGGCGTTCGACCGCCCCTCGATCTCGAGAAACGCACCCCATTTGCCGAAGCCGGCGTTGTTGACCAGCAGATCAACGGTCAGGCCCTGGCCATGCAGCGCGTCCATCAACCGCGCGGCGGCGCCGGACTGGCCGAGGTCGAGCGGGATGACCGCCACCTCAGTCTTGAACCGTGCCCGCAGGTCTTGCGCCAGCGACTGCAGTCCACTCTCGGACCGCGCGGTGATGATCAGCTTCGCGCCCCGTGCGGCCAGATCCTCGGCGAACGCCTTGCCGATGCCCGACGACGCGCCCGTGACCAGCGCCGTGACGCCCTTGTAGTTCTTCATATCGCCCCCTTCGCGCCTATCGCGCGTAACCCACATTCGCCGCTGCGCCCGTTTGACCCCGGGCGGCCTCCGTCGCCCAGTCGAGATCGGCAAGGTACCGCTCGGCCACAGTCAGGTGCACCGGCGACAGCATGAGGTGCAGACCACGCGGCTGGCTGGTCGCGCTGGTGACCCAGCCGCGTTCGTAGAGCTTGCCGAGAATGGCCATGCAGTCGACGTCGTCCCGGGTGAAGGCAAGGAGGCCGAGCTTCGGCTGCCCTATGACTGTGAAGCCCCGCGCCCTGACGCCGGCCTCGATGATCTCGCGGGCCTTCGTCACCTGTCCGTGCTTGTCGCGATACCCGTCGACCCCGAGGACGTTCATAATCGCCCAGGCCGCCGCGATGGCGCCGCCGGGGCGTGTGCCGGCGAGGGTCGGCGTGGTCATCTTGCCGGCCGGCCAGTCCCCGACTTCGAAGATCATGTGCTTCTTCAGGTCCTCCGACCGGAAGAACACCGTCGACGCGCCCTTGGCGCAGTAGCCGTACTTGTGCAGATCGGCCGACATCGACCGCACGCCCGCGACCTCGAAATCGAACGGCGGAATGTCCGCGCCGTTCATCCGCACGAAGGGCGCGATGTAGCCGCCGACGCAGGCATCGACGTGCAGCCACAGGTCGCGACGTTCCGCGAGCGCGCCCAGTTCCTCGATGGGGTCGATCAGACCGTAGGGAAAGCAGGGAGCCGATCCCACAATCATGATGGTGGCGTCGTCGGCCGCCGCCTCCATGGCGACCGGATCGGCGAGATAGTCCTTCAGCGCCGTGCGCCGCACCTCGATCTCCATGACCCGGCAGGCCTTGTCGAAGGCCGGATGGGCGGAGAAGGGCAGGACAAGGTTCAATGGGCCCGCGACCCCGCGCACCTTTCGGGCGTAGTCGCGCGATGCCTTGACCGCCATGAGGATGGAATCGGTGCCGCCGCTGGTCATCGACCCGGCAGCGCCCTCGGGCCCATGCAGCAGGGCGAGGCCATTGGCCACCACCTCCCGCTCCATGCGCGCCAGACTGGGAAAGGCCGCCGGCCCCAGGCCGTTCTCGGAGGCGAACATCGCATAGGCCTCTTTCTGGACCCGCTCGACGTCTTCCCCGGCGTTGAACACGTAGACGGCGGCCTTGCCGTCGCGCCATTTGACGTCGCCCGCGGCCATTTCGAGCATTCTCGCGCGGGTCTCCGCCCAGGGCGCGCCCTGTTCGGGAATTGACTGGCTCATCGGTGCTTCCGTCCCTGAAATTTTGACCAGCCTAGCTCCCCGGACGGCTGCGTCGAGCGGTTCCGGCGCCCGAAACAGGGTTTTCGCGCTCTTAACCACGCTGAAAACCCTTGGGCCGTAGGCTGACTTCCCGTGAACCGGGGAGGGGGCCATGTTCGCCGCACGCCAAAGCCTGTCGCTGATCGCCGTCCTGCTGGCCTCGCTGGCGCTGGCAGGCTGTATTTCGCCGAGCTACGCCATCAATGGTCCGGACCCGTCGGGCCCGCCGCAGCGGTCCGCGCCGGGCGGCCGGGCGCCGGCGACGATGCGGCCCTACCAGGTGCGCGGCGTCTGGTACACGCCGCGCTACGACCCCGACTACGACGAAAAGGGCGTCGCGAGCTGGTACGGCGAGCAGTTCCACAATCGCAGCACGGCCAATGGCGAGACGTTCGACATGGACCTGCCGTCGGCCGCCCACAAAACCCTTCCGCTGCCCTCTATCGTCGAGGTCACCGATCTCGACACCGGCCGCAAGATCCGCGTTCGGGTCAATGACCGGGGTCCCTTCGTCGACGGCCGGATCATCGACCTGTCGAAAGCGGCGGCGGAGCAGCTGGGCATGGCGCGCAAGGGGGTCGCGCGTGTCCGGGTTCGCTACCTCGGGCCGGCGCCGGCCGGCAGATAGTCCACAGCTCAAAGCCCGCCCATTCTGGACATCGGGCCCGTTCCGTCCGATTGAGGGCGTCGTGGCGCGCGGAAAATTCATCACCTTCGAAGGCGGGGAGGGGACGGGCAAATCGACCCAGTCCCGCATCCTGACGACCCGGCTGCAGGCCGAGGGCCGGAGCGCGATCCGCACGCGTGAACCCGGCGGTTCGGACGGCGCCGAAGCCCTGCGCAGTCTGCTGGTCGAGGGCGAGGCCGATCGCTGGTCCCCGATGTCCGAAACCCTGATGATGAACGCCGCGCGGCGCGATCATCTTGAGCGGACCATCGTCCCGGCGCTGGAACTCGGCGAATGGGTGGTCTGCGATCGCTTTTGCGACTCGACCCGCGCCTATCAGGGCGCCGGCGGCGGCGTGTCGGCCGAGTTCATCGAAACGGTCGAGCGGGCCGTGGTCGGCGACAACCGGCCGGACCTGACGCTGGTCTTCGACCTGCCGCCCGAGATTGGCCTGGAGCGCGCCTTTGGCCGTGACATGTTCGAGGTCCGGTTCGAAACCAAGGACTTCGATTTCCACACCCGCCTGCGCGCCGCCTATCTGGCCATCGCTCATGACGAGCCCGGGCGGTGCGTGATCATTGACGCATCGGGGACCGAAGACGAGGTCGCCGCGCTCGTCTGGCGCGCGGTCACCGACCGGCTGGGCGGATGAGCGACGAGCCCGTCCATCCCCGCGACGCCTTCCTGCTTGAGGGGGCGGAAGAGCAGGAAAACGCCTTCCTCGAAGCGATCGAGCGCGGGCGTCTGCATCACGCATGGCTGCTGACCGGACCCGAGGGCGTGGGCAAGGCAACCTTCGCCTATCGCGCCGCGCGACGATTGCTCGGCGCGAGGCCGGATCCCGCCAACGGCGTGCTCGGTTCGCTCGGCTCCGATCCCGTGGTGCGGCAGGTGTCTGCCCGGTCTCACCCGGATCTGATGGTGCTGGAGCGCCTGGGCGAGGACGGCAAACTTCGCAAGGTCATCCCGGTGGATGAAGCGCGGCGGCTGGCGGAATTCTTCTCCCAGACCCCGGCGACCTCGCCCTATCGTGTCGCCATCATCGACGCGGCCGATGATCTGAACGTCAACTCGGCCAACGCCATTCTGAAGACCCTGGAGGAGCCGCCCCCGCGTGGCGTGATCTTCCTTGTCAGCCATGCGCCCGGCCGTTTGCTGCCGACCATCCGCTCGCGCTGCCGGCGGCTGGCGTTCAACGCACCTGGCGAGGCGCTCACGGTGGAGTTCCTGACGGCCCGGAGTGATCTGACGAACGAGCAAGCCGCGCGGCTGGCGAGCATGGCCGGCGGAGCGCCGGGTCTCGCGCTTCGCCTGGCGGCGGCCGACGCGCTGGGCGCCGATGACGCGGCGCACGAAATCCTGCGGACCTTGCCGAGGCTCGACGAAGGCGCGCTGATGGTGCTGGCGGACAGTTTCCGCGGATCGGAAGGGCAGGGCCGGTTCGACCTGCTGATCGACCGCCTTACCGCCCGAATCCACGACATGGCCGCGACCCAGGCCATGGCGGGGACGGGCGAGGGTCTCGATCGCTGGGTGCTGGCCTGGGAGGCGCTACGGGTTCTGCCTGGTCAGACCGAAGGCCTGAACCTGGACCGCGCCGACGCCTTCTGGACCGCGATGCGTGAGCTGCGCGCGGCGGCGGCGGCCTGATGCTGATCGACAGCCACGTCAATCTGCACGCGCCGCAGTTCGCCGACGATCGCCAGGACGTCATCGACCGCGCCCGCGCGGCGGGCATCGGGCTGATGGTCAATATCAGCGACAAGGTCTCGACCTTTGACGCCACCTACGCCGTGGCCGTCGAGAACCCGGACATCTGGGCGACCGTCGGCACCCACCCGCATGAAGCTAAGGAAAATCCAGATCTTACGGCGGATATCCTGATCGATCTGGCCGGGCGTCCGCGAGTCGTCGGCATCGGCGAATGCGGCCTCGATTTCCACTACGACCTCAGCCCGCGCGAGGTGCAGGCCGCCGTGTTCCGCCAGCACTGTATCGCCGCGCGCGCGACCGGCCTGCCGCTGGTGGTGCACACTCGCGAGGCTGATGACGTCATGGCGCAGATCCTCGAAGAGGAACACGCGGCCGGCCCGTTCCGGGTGCTGATGCACTGCTATACCAGCGGCCCCGAGCTGGCGCGGCGGGCGGCGGCGCTGGGAGCGTGGTTCTCGGTCTCCGGCATCGCCACCTTCAAGGCGGCGCAGGATGTGCGGGATATCATCGCCGACATGCCGGCCGACCGGATCATCGTCGAGACAGACTGTCCGTATCTCGCGCCCGTGCCGATGCGGGGCCGCCGCAATGAGCCAGCCTTCCTGCCGCATGTGCTGGCGAAACTGGCCGAAATCCGCGGCTGGACGCTCGAAGACGCCGAGCAGCGCACCGAGGATGCCTTCTTCACCCTGTTCGACAGGATCCCCCGACCATGAGCGGCGTGCTCGAGGTCACCATCCTCGGCTGTGGATCGTCCGGCGGCGTGCCGCGCGCCGATGGCGACTGGGGCGCGTGCGACCCAGATGAGCCGCGCAATCGGCGCACCCGTTGCGGCCTCCTCCTGCGCCGAAAGGGGGAGGGCGCGGAGACGACGGTTCTGGTCGACACCTCGCCGGACCTGCGGGAACAGGTCATCGCCGCGCGGGTGAAACGGATCGACGGCATCCTGTACACCCACGACCACGCCGACCAGGTGCACGGCATCGACGACGTTCGGGCCTTTTTCCTGCGCCAGCGCGCCAGAATTCCGGCCTGGATGGACCGCGCCACCCATGACGCGCTGACGACCCGGTTTCGATATATCTTCGAGAATACCGGCGGTTATCCGGCTATCCTCGACTCCGTTTCACTGCCGCCGTACGGCGAGGCTTTTGCGGTGGAGGGTCCGTCAGGACCAGTCCCGGTCAACACATTCGATCAGGAACACGGCCATATCCGCTGCGTCGGCTACCGGTTCGGGCCGGTGGCGTATTCGCCGGACGTCAACGGGTTGCCGGATTCCGCCTTCGAGGCGCTGGCGGGCGTTGATACCTGGATCGTCGATGCGTTGCGCCATACGCCACATCCGACGCACGCGCATCTCGAGCGCACGCTGGACTGGATCGCCCGGATCAGGCCACGCCGCGCCATCCTGACAAACATGCATATCGATATGGATTACAGGATGTTGCGGTCAGCTCTTCCGGATGGCGTGGAGCCCGCCTACGACGGCATGACGCTGACGATCGATCTCTAGCGACCGAACCGTCGCGTCGCCAATCCAAATATTTCCGATAATATTCCTTAGGCGCGATATTGATCCAGCATCTCCATGTCCGGGATCTGGCCGTTTTCGTGCGCCCTATGCGCCGGCGTTGAGGCTGAAGACGGCCAACTGGTCCGCGAACGCCCGCTTGTAGGCGGGCCGCTCTTCCGCGCGAGCGACGTAGGCGCAAAGGTTTGGATGGGCCTCCAGCAGACCCGATCCCTGCGCCCTGCGCAGGACGGTCACCATCAGCAGGTCGCCGGCGCTGAAGGCGCCATCCAGCCAGTCGGCGTCGCCAAGACGGCTGGACAGCTCGGCCAGTCGCTGGCGGACGCGATCGTCGAGCATCGGCTGGCGCGCCGCGAACCAGGACTTGTCCCGCTCAAGGATCAGGGCCATGGCGCGCTCCACGATGGGCGGCTCCACCGTGTTCAGAGCGGCAAACATCCAGCTGGTCGCCCGCGCCCGGGCGCTCTGGTCGTCGGGCAGCAGACCTTCACGGTGCGTCGCGATGTGGAAAACGATTGCTCCCGACTCAAACAGGACCAGATCGCCGTCCTCATAGGTTGGAATCTGCCCGAACGGATGGCGCGCCAGGTGCGCCGGCTGCTTCATCGCCTCGAACGACACGAGTCGCACGTTATAGGGCTGACCTGCCTCCTCGAGCGCCCAGCGCACACGCATGTCGCGCGCCAGACCCCTGCCCCGATCGGGCGACTGCTCGAAGGCGGTGATGGTGGGCGTCGACGAGGTCATGGCGTCTCCTGAAAGGGGCATCGATCGTCCTGCACGACTGACGCCTCCCTGCCCCGGCATCTGCCTCTACTATCCAGGTTGACGCCTGTCCTCGGCCGACCTCGCAGCATTTATCGAGCCCTTGAAGGCGACGCGCTGGCCGGTGATCAACATTGCGTTGAAGGCGTGACGAGTTCACCCTTGCATACTATCTTCGCCTGTGAGGGGCACTGTGGCTTATCGCGGAGAACGCTGATGCGTCTGGTAACACTTCTGACCACCACCCTGGCGGCGACAGCCGCCGCCTTCACTGTTCAGGCCGCGCCCCTCGGGACGGTGGCCGATGTTCGCGTCACGATCGGCCCGGCGCTGCAGGACAAGGCCGACGACTATGGCCAGCGTGAGCTGGATCGACTGGCCGTTGATCTGCGCGAGTCCGTGACGAGCGCGCTGGCCCGGGATGGCGGCGGCCTGTCGCCGTCCGGCGGGACGCTGGACCTGGTCATTGAATCGGCGACGCCAAACCGGCCGACCATGCAGCAAATGAATGCGAGGCCCGGCCTGTCCTACGAGAGCTTCGGCCTCGGTGGCGCGAAGATCAGCGGCGTCCTGACGACCGCCGACGGACGCAAGGTGCCCGTCAGCTACAAATGGTTTGAGACCGACATCCGTTGGTCCGTCGGCGCTGGAACCTGGACCGACGCCGAGACCACCTTCGACCGCTTCGCCCGTCACCTGACCAAGGGCGACCTCGTCGCCGAACGGTAGCACCGGCCAGCTTTCACTTGCGTCATCGCCGTTCGCGGGCTCTTTTCCCATGAACGGCGATTACCCATAACGCCGACCTGTGATTAGCGAGGCGACATGGCCGGCGGCCGACGATCTACCCTGACCCTCGCGGCGTTCGCCGCCCCCTGCCTGCCGCTCGCGGCGTTCGGCCTGCCGCTGACGATCAGCCTCCCCCACTACTATTCAGAGACGCTCGGCCTCGATGTCGCCGCGGTGGGGATGGCTTTCACGCTGGTGCGACTCGTCGACATCGGATTCGACCCGATCTTCGGCACCATCCTCGATCGCACACGCTGGTCGTTCGGCCGCTTCAAGGGCTGGATGGCGATCAGCGCCCCGATTCTGATGCTTGCCGTCTACATGCTCTTCATGGCCAAGCCAGGCGTGACAACGGGCTATCTCTGGCTGTGGTTGATCGTCGTCTATGGCGGCTATTCGATCGGCGTGCTGTCACATACGTCCTGGGCGGCCAAACTGACGACCGACTATCATGAGCGCTCCCGTATCTACGGTTTCTGGCAGACCGGAAACGTTGTCGGCATGATCATGATCCTCGCCATGCCACTGGTCCTGAGCCTGATCAGCAAGGGTATCGGCCAACAAGGCATCCTGCACGGTCAAGGCTGGTTCATCGTCGTCCTGATGCCCCTGATGATGACGCTCGCGCTTTGGCGGGTGCCAGAGCCGAAGCCGATCGAGAGCACTGCGGTCAACGCCGCCGGCGAGACGGTCTCCGCCAACGCCACGCTGGCAGACTATTTCCGCCTTCTGGCGCGACCGACGGTGATCCGGATCCTGGCCGCCGATCTGGCGACGGGTCTGGCGCCCGGCATCGCCGGAACCCTGTTCTTTTTCTACTTCATCCGCATCAAGCAGTTCAGCTTCCTGGAGTCCTCGGCCCTGCTGCTGATCTACTTCGTCGCGGCCATCCTCGGCGCGATGATCTGGACCCGACTGGCCAAGCGCGTCGGCAAGTCGAAGGCCCTGATCGCATCGTGCGTCACCTACGCGGCCGTTCAGTTCGGCGTCGTTTTCCTGCCGGCGGGCAACTTCTGGCTGGCGACGCCCTTCCTGATCGCGGCCGGTATCCCCTACTCCGCCGGCGCGCTGCTGCTGCGCTCGATGATGGCCGACTATGGTGACGAGGAACGCCTCGCCACCGGTGTCGATCGCACCGGCCTGCTGTTCGCCATCCTGACCGGCACGGTGAAGATCGGGTCGGCGCTCGCCGTGACCAGCCTGATCCTGCTCGGATCCCTTGGCTTTGACGCCCACACGGCGGCCAACAGCACCCCGCTGTCGATGACGGGCCTGCAGGCGCTGTACGCCTTCGTACCCGGCATCGTGGGTCTGTTGGCGGCGGCGGTGATGATCGGCTATCCCCTGACGGAAGCCCGACACGCGGAGATTCTCCGCCAGCTCGGCGAGAAGGACGGCGCGCTCCCGCCCGTCGTTCCGGAAGATGTCGCGGGGATCGAGCCCAATGTCGCAAACCCCGCCGTCACCTGACGCCAGCCACCCTGTCTTCCGCCTGCTGGAGATCATGGATCGTCTGCGCGACCCCGCCGGCGGCTGCGCCTGGGATCTGGAGCAGACGTTCGCGACCATCGCGCCCTACACGGTCGAGGAGGCCTATGAGGTCGCCGACGCCATCGAGCGGAACGACCTGAAGGACCTGAAGGAGGAGCTGGGCGACCTGCTGTTCCAGGTCGCCTTCCACGCCCGCATGGCCAAGGAACAGGGGGCGTTCGACTTCGCCGACGTGGCGACCGCCATCAGCGACAAGATGATCCGCCGCCATCCCCACGTGTTCGGCGACGTCAGTCACCGCACCGCCGGCGAGCAGACCGTCGCATGGGAAGTGCTCAAGCAGCAGGAACGGGCCGGCAAGGAACGCCACGGCATCCTCGACGACGTACCGGTCGGCCTCCCTGCCCTCACCCGCGCGGTGAAGCTGTCAAAACGCGCCGCCCGCGTCGGCTTCGTCTGGCCCAGCGTCAACGAGGTGCTCGACAAGCTGGACGAGGAGGTCGCCGAGCTGAAGGCCGAGGTGGCCGGCGGCGACATCGAGAAGCTCCGCGGCGAACTGGGCGACGTGCTGTTCGTCATCGCCAACCTGGCCCGGACGCTCGACATAGAGCCCGAGGACGCCCTGCGCGCCACCAACGCCAAGTTCGTCCGCCGCTTCGGCTTCATCGAGGCGGCGCTGGCGGAGCGGGGCAAGACCCCGGAGATGTCGGATCTGGCCGAAATGGACGCGCTGTGGGACGAGGCGAAGGCGGCGGAGCGGGCCTAGCCCAAACACTGTCATCCCGGCCGAAGCGCGCAGCGCGTAGAGCCGGGGCCCAGATTCGGCTTCGAGTCCGGTGGGATGAGGTTTGATCCGGGTCCCGGATAGGCGCTTCGCGGACAGCTCAGGGGCGGGAAGAGATCAGCCGGTCAATCTCCGGCGCGATCACGTCCGCCCACGCCGCACTCGTCGGGTCGATCAGTTCGAAGTGCCCTGCCCCGTCGATGACGATGTTGCGGGCGGACCAGCCCTTGGCGAAAGGCGCTCCGAAAACCGGCGGCACGATCGGATCCAGAGTCCCCGAGATCACCACGACCGGCGCAGCGGGCTTCGGTAGCCGGGCCGGCGAGGTGTCGGCGTAGACGTCCTGTCCCGGGCGGCTCGACGCCGAGACCAGGTCGTCGATGGTCTGGGGGCCGCCGCAACGATCGGGACCGGTGGCGCGAAAGGCTTCGAGATCGTTGATGCCGGCGAGGCTGACGACACCCTTCACCGGCAGCGGATCGGCCGTCCACAGCGGGCTGGAGCGCGGCAGGCCCCGGCGGGCGGCGGCCCAGCTGACCAGATGGCCGCCGGCGGAATGGCCGACCAGCACGACGCGGCCAAGGTCCAGATGGCGGGCGGCGGCGATGGTCCGCAGATGGTCGAGCCCCGCCGCGACATCGCTGAACGTCCCCGGGTACGCCCCGCCCGGATGGCCGATGCGGCGATACTCGAGGTTCCAGACAGCATAGCCGCGCGCCCGAAGGTCGACAGCCAGATAGTCCATCAGCTCGGTGCCCGGCAGATCCGCCTGCCAGCAGCCGCCGTGGATCAGCACGATCACCGGGAACGGCCCCTGCCCTTTCGGCAACCAGAGCTGGCCTTGCTGGAGCGGGTCGGCGCCATAGGCGATGGTCGCGTCAGCCGCCTCCCGCGGGCGGGCCAGCAGATCGCTGAAGCTGATCGGGTCTGCGGCCATGACGGCGGAAGCGGGCGGGACGGTCATCAGAAGCAGGATAGCCGCCAGCGCCGCGCGTTTCACCCCGCCGCCTCCGAAACCGTGGCGGTCGGGAACATGCGCTCGAACCGGCCCAGCGCCTGGCCGTCGAGCCGGACCCGCAGGCGGAGGTCGCCGTCAACGCCGTCATGGCGCCCGACCACGCGACCGTGGCGGTACAGCCAGGCCAGCGCCTCCCCGGCGCCGACATCCAGCTGGACGTCGATTTCGGGCGTCTCATCGACCATCTCGGCCAGCCTGTTGAGCAGCGCCTCGCAGCCTTCCCCCGTGATCGAGGACACCAGCATCGCGCCGACGCGACGCGCGGCGCCCTCCGCCTCGTCGCGGGCTTCAGGATCGAGCAGGTCGGCCTTGTTCCACACCTCGACCAGCTTGCGACCGGACTCCGGCGTGACGCCCAGCTCGGTCAGCACCTTCTCGACATCCCGCTTCTGGGCATGGGTGTCGGGATTGGCGATATCGCGGACATGCAGGATGACGTCGGCCTCCTGCACCTCCTCGAGGGTGGCGCGGAAAGACTCGATCAGTTCGTGCGGCAGGTCGGAGATGAAGCCCACCGTGTCCGACAGGATCGCCGGCCGGCCATCGGGCAGTTTCACGTTACGCAGCGTCGGATCGAGCGTGGCGAACAGCATGTCCTTGGCCAGCACGCCGCCGGCGGTGATCTTGTTGAACAGCGTCGACTTGCCGGCGTTGGTGTAACCGACCAGGGCGATGGTCGGATACGGGACCTTCTTGCGCTGGGTGCGATGCAGGGCCCGGGTGCGGCGGACCTCGACGAGGTCCTTCTTCATTTTCAGGATGCGGTCGGCGATCTGGCGTCGGTCGAGCTCGATCTGGGTTTCGCCAGGGCCGCCGGTGTTTCCCGTGCCGCCACGCTGGCGTTCCAGGTGGGTCCAGGTGCGGACGAGGCGGGATTTCTCGTATTCCAGTCGCGCCAGCTCGACCTGCAGCACGCCTTCCTTGGTCCGAGCCCGACGGCCGAAGATCTCGAGGATCACGCCGCTGCGGTCGACGACCTTGGCGTTCCAGGCCTTCTCCAGATTACGCTGCTGGACAGGCGAGAGGGCGTCGTCGACGACCACGACGTCGATCGTCTCGACCTCGCACAGCAGGCGAAGCTCCTCGACCTTGCCCTTGCCGAACAGGGTCGCGGGCGTGCGTTCGCGCAGCGGGACGATCCGCGACTCGACCACATCGAGATCGAGCGCGAGGGCAAGTCCGGTCGCTTCCTCAAGCCGGGCCTGGGGATCGCGGGCGTTGGCCAGCTGGGGCCGAACGGGGTGAAGAACCAGCGCCCGTTGGACGGGGTCTTCGTGGTCAATGAGTTGGGTCAATCGTCTTGGTCGGAGGGTTCGTACAGCTGAACCGGCTGCGCGGGCATGATCGTCGAGATCGCGTGCTTGTACACCAGTTGCGACTGGCCGTCGCGACGCAGCAGCACGCAGAAATTGTCGAACCAGCTGACAACGCCCTGAAGCTTCACACCGTTCACGAGGAAGATGGTCAGCGGCGTCTTCGATTTGCGAACGCTGTTGAGGAAAGTGTCCTGCAGGTTCTGTTTCTTCTCGGTCACGGGGGTTCCCCTCTTTTTGGTCGGAAGGCAAAGGCCCTCCACACACACAGTTTGTACGTAGGCGCTCGTCACGGAAGCCCGCAACCTCCGACGAGGTTCCGGACGCTCAACTGCCCGAAGCTTGGGCAGCCTCGATATAGAGCGCTCGCAGACGTTGCGCCACCGGGCCCGGGCGGCCGTCGCCGATCGGCGCGCCGTCAATCGCCACCACCGGCATGACCAGCGCCCCGGCCCCCGTAATGAAGGCCTCGCGGGCGTTGCGGGCTTCCTCCGGCGTGAAGGCGCGCTCGTCGAGGCGGATGTTGAGCTCTCCCAGAAGTCCCATGACGCTCTTGCGGGTCACACCGCGCAGGATGTTGGCGGTCGTGTCGCGTGTCCGCAGAACGCCCTCGGCATCGACGATCCAGGCATTGCTGGAGGCGCCCTCGGTCACCAGGCCTTGTGCATCGACGAACCAGGCCTCGCCTGCGCCCTGGTCACGGGCCGCCGTCTTGGCCATGGCGTTGGGCAGCAGGCCGATGGTCTTGATGTCGCAACGCCCCCAGCGGTTTTCCGGCGTGGTCATGACGCCGATGCCTTTGGCCGCGCGCGCCTCGGCGGCGGCGGCGTCAATCGATTTGGCCGTGATCACGATGGCCGGCTGCGGAGCCGGAACCGGGAAGGCATGGTCGCGTCGGGCGACGCCGCGCGTGACCTGCAGATAGACCAGACCGTGTATGACCCGATTGCGGCGGATGGCTTCACCCAGCACCAGCTCCAGCGACCGGCGGCCCATCGGCGGCGTGATCCCCAACTCGCCCAGACTGCGCTGCAGTCGCTCGAAGTGACCGTCGGAGTCGACCAGCCGGCCGCCGAACACGGCCCAGACTTCATAGATGCCGTCGCCGAGCTGGTAGCCGCGATCCTCGATATGGACGGCCGCCTCGCCGTGCCGGACGAAGCGGTGATTCACGTAGGCCCAGCGCGACATCAGTCTTCGGTCTCCTCACCGGCCCGCGCGCCGGCCAGACCGAGCGACTTGAGCTTCCTGTGCAGCGCGGAGCGCTCCATGCCGATGAAGGCCGCGGTGCGCGAGATGTTGCCGCCGAACCGCAGGATCTGGGCGTTCAGATACTCCCGCTCGAACAGTTCCCGCGCCTCGCGCAGCGGCAGGGCGATGATCCGCTCGGTGCCGATGGCCCCGTTCTGCGACGCACTCGGCGCCTCTGACGGCAGCATGTCTGCAGTGATCGGCTCGTTCGGATCGCCCGAGGCCAGGATCATCATCCGCTCGACGTTGTTGCGCAGCTGCCGGACGTTGCCCGGCCAGTCGTGAACCTGCAGCGTGGCGATGGCGTCCTCGCCCAGCCGGCGACGCGGCAGCCCCGTGGCCTCGGCGATGCGATCGATGAAGTAGTTGATCATCTCCGGCACGTCGTCGCGGCGTTCGGCCAGACCGGGCACCCTCACGGGCACCACGTTCAGCCGATGGAACAGATCTTCGCGGAAACGCCCGGCGGAGATCTCCTCCCGCAGATCGCGCGAGCTGGACGAGATGACCCGCACGTCGACCTGCACGTCGGCGTTGCCGTCGACTCGCCGGAACCGCTGCTCGACGAGGACGCGCAGGATGCGGCTCTGCGTCTCGCGGGGCATGTCGGCCACCTCGTCGAGGTACAGCGTGCCCCCGTGCGCCCGTTCGAACACCCCGATCTTGCCGGGCCGGCTGCCCTCGCCTTCCTCACCGAACAGTTCGAGATCCATCCGCTCGGGCGCCATGCCCGCGGCGCTGATGGCGACGAACTCGCCCTTGGCCCGCGGACTGGCCGCATGGATCATCCGCGCGACCATCTCCTTGCCCGACCCTGCCGGGCCGGTGATCAGCACGCGACTGTTGGCCGGCGCGACCTTGGTGATCATCTGGCGCAGTTGCTGCGCGGGCAGCGATCGCCCGATCAGGCCGTCGGGCGTCAGGGCCTGGGTGCGCAGCCGGCGGTTCTCACGGCGCAGGCTGGCGGACTCGATGGCCCGTTCGACCATCAGCAGCAGGCGGTCGGACTTGAACGGCTTTTCGAGGAACTCGTAGGCGCCGCGCTTGATCGCGCTGACGGCGGTTTCAATGTTGCCGTGGCCGCTGATCATGATGACCGGCAGATCGCCATCGAGCGCCTTGACGAGGTCGAGCAGTTCGAGCCCGTCCATGCCGCCGCCCTGCATCCAGATGTCCAGCACCACCAGCGTCGGCTTGCGGGCGCGGATCGCCAGCAAGGCCTGTTCGGAGTCGGCCGCCGTTCGCACGGCATAGCCTTCATCGCTGAGAATACCGGAGACGAGTTCGCGGATATCCGCCTCGTCATCAACGACCAGAACATCAGCCGCCATGGGCTGTCTCCTTGCTAGCGAGCGCGGCCGTCGAACGCGCGTTGGGGAAATTCAGACTGACCCTGGCCCCGGGCAGGGTGCTGGCGTCCCCCAACGCCAGCTCGCCGCCGTGGTCCTCGAGAATGCGTTTGACGATGGCGAGACCAAGGCCCGTGCCCTTCTCGCGCGTCGTCACATAGGGTTCGGTGAGTCGGTCACGGTCCCGCGACGGCAGACCGATGCCGTTGTCCTCGATCCGGAACGTGAGCCCGCCCCCGTCCTCGACCAGGGCCGCGGAAATTCTTCCCTCTTTCGAGGGCAGGCCGCGCGCCGAGACGGCCTCGGCGGCGTTCTTGAGGATATTGGCCAGGGCCTGACCGACCATACGGTCATCACAGACGAGACTGCGATTAGCCGGCGGCTCGTCCATGTCGACGGTCAGTTCCGGGCTGGCGACGCGCTGGGCGAAAACCGCCTGACGCAGAAGTTCGGCGGGATCGTGCTCGGCGAAGCGCGGCGTGGGCATGCGGGCGAACGATGAGAACTCGTCGACCATCCGGCCGATATCGCCGACCTGACGGATGATCGTCTCGGTGCAGCGGTCGAAGGTCTCGATGTCCGACGTGATCTCGGCGCGATACTTCCGCCGGAGGCGTTCGGCCGACAGCTGGATCGGGGTCAGCGGGTTCTTGATCTCGTGGGCGATGCGACGGGCGACGTCCTTCCAGGCCGCATTGCGCTGGGCGGTGATGAGGCGGGTGATGTCGTCAAACGTGAGCACGACCCCGTCGGACGCGCCGCTGGCGCGCACCCGCAGGCGCCGCGTGTCGCCGCCCCGCACGATATCGACCTCTTCTTCGGCCTCGCCGCCGATTTCGATGGCGCGCTGGGACACCGACGCCAGTTCCGGCGCGATCGCTGCCAGCGCCTGTCCGGTCATCGCTTCCGGATCCGCGCCAAGGAGGCTGGCGGCCTGACGGTTGGCCGCAGACACATTGCCGGCGGCATCCAGCCCGATCACGCCGGCGCTCACGCCGAGCAGAACGGTTTCAATGAACTGTCGGCGCGATTCAGCGTCCAGACTGGCCGTTCGCAGGGCGACCTGTTGAACCTGAAGATCATGCGTCATGCTGTTGAAGGCGCGGGACAATACGGCCATTTCTTCAGGTTGGTCGGTCGTATCGACCCGTGCGTTCAGGTCGCCAGTCGCGACCCGTCCGGCGGCCTGCACCAGCCGGGCCACCGGCGCGGCGATCGAGTTGGCGGCGGCGATGGCCAGCCAGGCGGCGCCGACCAGCACCAGCAGAGCCGTCTCGATGTAGGTCAGCAGGAACGCGCCCTTGATCCGTTCGCGGTTGTTGGCCGCCTCGCGGAGCGCCACCAGCGCGCCTTCGGCGTCACGGAGCTGACTGATGATCCCCGTGCCCACCGGACGCGCAACGTAGAGATAGGCGTCCGGATAGGCCTTCAGGCGGTACAGGCCGCGGATCACGTTCTGGGCCTCGAAGGTTTCGGCCGTGATGATGCCTTCGTCCGCGGCCTTGAAGCTGGAGGGCGGCGGCGCAACGAATGTCGGACCGTTCGGCTTCTCGGCTCGCGCCAGAATGCGTCCGTCGCGGTCGAGGACATAGACCGCTGCGAAGGTATTGGCCGAGATTTGCGCCAGATAGTGACCGTAGGCGACCGGTGTCGTCTCAAGCGCACGCGCGGCATCGTTCAGGTCGACGGCCACCAGCGTCATGTTGTCCCGCAGGATCAGTTGCTGTTCGGCGACCACGGACCGGGCCGTGTCCGCGGAATTCTCGACCAGGGTGCTGATCTTGTCGCCGAACCAGGTCTCGACGCCGGTCAGCACGAACCCGCCGAAGAAGATCGCGACGATGATCGCGGGGGCCACGGCGGCAAGTCCGAACAGGCCCATGAACCGCAGATGCAGCCGCGCGCCGGCATCAACGTTCCGGTCGCGGATCAGCCGGGCCACGCGCATCCCGACCAGCATGGCCAGCCCGAGGATGAGTACGAGATTGAGCCCCAGGACCACCAGCATGGCCTGAACCGCCGGTCCAATCGGTCCGGTGGCCGGCGGACTCGACACCAGCAGGGCGCCGGTGATCGTCAGCGCAGCCGCGACCGCGTAGCCCGCGCCGACGACGTAGCGGGACTCGATCGCTCGACGCCAGGCCGGCGGCGGCGCCTCACCGCCGGGAGCGGTGTTTGAGGCCGACAAACTCATGAGGGGCAACCTAGGTCGAACTGCGCCCTTCCTGCAACAGTATTGTGGCGCGAACGCGTCAGCGTTTGCCGCGCGCCATATCCACCCCGAGGTCCTGGATCTTCTTGCGCAGGGTGTTCCGGTTCAGGCCGAGGATCTCGGCGGCCCGCACCTGGTTACCGCGGGTCGCCGCCAGGGTCAGCTGGATCAGCGGCCGCTCGACCTCTTCCAGCACGCGGTCATAGAGGCCAGGCGCGGGCACGCCGTCAGGCTGGTCTGCGAAGTGACTTGCCAGGTGGCGCTCGACAATCTGCGACAGGGTCAGGGGGCCGCCCTCGCCCACCACGGGCGCCGGATCCTGCAGTTCACGCTCGATGATCCGCGCGGTGATCTGGTCCTCGCCGTAAAGGGCGCAGATGCGCCGCACGAGGTTCTCCAGCTCGCGCACGTTGCCCGGCCAGTCGTGGGTCTTCATCCGGTCGAGGGCCGACTGGTCGATGGTCTTGGACGGCAGCCCCTCGCGCGCCGCGCGCAGCAGGAAGGACCGGGCCAGATCGGGGATGTCCTCGACGCGGTCACGCAACGGCGGCAGGCGAACCGGCGCCTCGTTCAGGCGGAAGAACAGGTCTTCGCGGAACAGGCCCTGCTGGATCAGACCGCGAAGGTCACGGTTGGTGGCGGCGATGATGCGCACGTTCGGCGCCCGGCCGGTGCGGGGGTTCAGCGCCGGCTCGGCCCCGTCGATGACCCGCAGCAGGCGGCTCTGGGCGTCGAGCGGCATGTCGCCGATCTCGTCGAGGAACAGCGTCCCGCCATCGGCCTCGACCAGCTTGCCCAGATCACCCTCGCCCCGGCCGAAAAGCTCTGTCTCGACCCGCTCGCGCGGCACGGCCGCCAGATTTATGACGACGAACTTGCCGTCGCGGCGGCGACCGAGGTCATGCAGCGCACGGGCGACCAGTTCCTTGCCGGTGCCGCTCTCGCCGAGGATCAGCACCTTCAGGTCGGCCCCGACCAGCCGGGCGACCGTGCGGTAGACCTCCTGCATCGGCGCGGAGCGGCCGATCAGGGGCAGACGCTCATCCTTCATCGCCCGGGCCTGGGCCTTGGCGGCCTCGTTGTCGGACGGCCGCGACAGGGCGCGGCGGGCGGCGGCGGTCACGTCATCCAGGTCGAATGGCTTGGACAGGTATTCAAACGCCCCGGCGTCCGCCGCGTTGACCGCCGTCAGCAGGGTGTTCTGCGCGCTCATGACGATGATGGGGAGCTTGGGCCGCTCCTTGCGGATCTTCGGCAGGACGTTGAACACGTTCTCATCCGGCATCATCACGTCGGTGAGGATCAGGTCGCCCTCGCCTTCCTGCACCCACTTCAACAGGGTCGCCGCATTGCCGGTGGCGCGCACCTGGTAGCCCAGTCGCGTAAAGGCCTGACTGAGCACCAGCCTCACCGAGCTGTCGTCGTCGGCGATGAGGATCTTCTTGGAGGCGGGGTTCATTCAGGTGTCCCGGAAGGGGCGACGGGCAGGAGGACGCGGAAGACGGTCCTGCCGGGCTCGGAGTCGAAATCGATGAGACCGCCATGCCCGGCCACGAGCTTGGCGACGAGCGCGAGGCCCAGGCCGGCGCCGTACGTCTTGGAGGTTACGAACGGCTGGAACAGGTGGTCGCGCATGTGCGGCGGCACACCCGGCCCGTTGTCCTGGATCTTCACTTCAAGCGGTGCGCCCTGCTGCAGCTGCCCCTTGGCGTCGCGGACGCGAACGCCCGGCCGCCAGGCGGTCGAAATGACGATCTCGCCGCCGCCGTCGCTGCGCATGTTGGCGGCTTCGGCGGCGTTCTTGACTAGGTTGAGGAAGATCTGGATCAGCAGGTCCTCATCGCCCCAGGTCGGCGGCAGCGAGGGATCGTACCGCTCCTTGATCACCAGATCCTCGGCGACGCCGTTGGCCACCAGGGCCCGGACACGGTCCAGCACGCTGTGGATATTGATCGGCAGGCGCTCCGGCGGCGCATCGTCGGAGAAGGCTTCCATCCGGTCGACCAGCCGGCGGATCCGCTCGGTCTCGTCCACGATCAGTTGGGCCAGGGGCTGATCTTCGGCGGCGGCGCCGCTCTTGAGCAGCTGCGCGGCGCCGCGGATGCCGGCCAGCGGGTTCTTGATCTCGTGCGCCAGCATCCGGCCAAGCCCCACGACCGACCGCAGGCCGGCTGGGTCGGACGAGCGTTCCGCGCCGATCGCGCCGCGCACATGCAGGGTCAGCAGCACCGCGCCATCGCCCAGCGGAGAGGCGGCGCAGTCAGCCTCGAAGCCGGCATGGCCGAACAGGGCGATCTCGACCCCGTGCTCGCGAACCCGAACGCCCTCCTCCACCGCGCGGGTCAGGAGCTCCATGAGCGGCGAGGACGCCGGCAGGACGCCGCTGATCCGACCGCGCGACAACAGGCCAAGCCCCTGGCCGAACAGCGCCTCGGCGGCCTCGTTGGCCGCGGCCAGCGCCCCGTCGGCGCCGATCAGCAGCGCGGGTTCCGGGCTGAGATCAAAGGCAGCGGCTTTCAGGGCGGCTGCGGAGGCCGGCGAAAGCGTAGAGAGACGACCGGTCATGCGGCCAGCCTTTCCGCCGCGCCGGACCAGAGCGCGGTCAGGGCGGCCTCGACCTCGGCCGGATCGTCCAGGCGACACAGCCGCGCCCGCGCCTCGCGGCGGGCCTCGGCGGACGCCGGCGCAGGGGCGTTCTCGACGTAGGCCGCCAGGTGCTTGCGGAACATGCGCAGGCCGAGCTTCGGGCCGTAGAAGGCGATGCTGTCGCGGAAATGGTCGAGCACGATCTCGAGACGTTCAGCCAGTGGCGGCTCGACGTCGGTCGCGCCCTGCAGCTGGGCCTCGATGGCGCGCGCGATCCAGGGCCGGCCGAGCACGCCGCGGCCGACCATCACGCCGTCGGCGCCGGACTGCTCCAGCGCGCGGGCGGCGCTGGCGCCGCCGACGATGTCGCCGTTGACGATGACCGGGATCGACACGGCCTCCTTGACCGCGCGCACGGCGGTCCAGTCCGCGGCGCCCTTGTAAAACTGGCACCGGGTCCGGCCATGGACGGTCAGGGCCTTCGCGCCGACGGCCTCGGCCCGACGGGCGAACTCCGGCGCGTTGCGCGTGGCGTCGTCCCAGCCCAGACGCATCTTCACGGTAATCGGGACATCCACGGCCTCGACCGCCGCGGCGACCAGCGACTCGGCGAGATCCAGGTCGCGCATCAGGGCGGACCCGGACTGCACGCCGGTGACTTCGCGAGCCGGACAGCCGAAATTGAGGTCGATGACATGGGCCCCGGCGGCGGCGGCCAGACGGGCGCCTTCGGCGATCCAGCGCGCCTCGCGGCCAACCAGTTGGACCACCATCAGCGGATGGCCGTCGCCGATCGCCGCGCGACGGACCACGTCAGGCCGGTGACGCGCGAATTCCGCGCAGGCAACCATCTCGGTCGCCGCGTAGGCCGCACCAAGCCGCCCCGCGGCCTTGCGAAAAGGAAGGTCGGAGATCCCGGTCATGGGGGCGATCCACACCCGCCCCGGCACGTCCACGTCTCCGATAGTGAGCGTTTTGCTCATTCTGTAATCACCCCGAACGCTGCCTTTTTAGGCATATTGTGCGGTGCAGTAAAGGTTGGAGATGACGCTTTCGCGCCCTAGACAGGGCGGATGAGCTTTTCAGTCGTCATCGTCGCCGCCGGCGGCGGCACGCGGGCGGGCCCCGGCCTCGCGAAACAGTGGCGCACCGTCGCCGGCAAGCCCGTGCTGCGCTGGTCCGTTGAATCCCTGCTGGACGCCGGTGCGCGCGATCTCGTGGTGGTCGTCAGCCCCGATGGCGAAGCCCTCGCCACGCAAGCCCTCACAGGGCTCTCCGGCTGGCGCACGGCGCTGGGCGGCGCGACCCGTGCCCAGTCGGTGCAGGCGGGCCTGATGGTGATCAACGGCGCGCCCGACGAGCCCGTTCTGGTGCACGACGCGGCCAGACCCTTTGTCACGAAGGCCCATGTCGAGGCAGTCCTCGCGGCGCTCGACGGCGCCGACGGGGCGATACCCGCCCTGCCCGTCGCCGACACGCTGAAGCGTGAGACCGAAGCGGGCCTGACCACCACGCCGCGTGATGGGCTGTGGCGCGCCCAGACCCCCCAGGCCTTCCGCCGGGACCGGCTGTTGACGGCCTACGCCCGCTGGACCGATGGCGAGCCAACCGACGACGCCCAGGTGGTCGAGGCGGACGGTGGCCGGGTCGCCCTGGCGCCGGGAGACCCGCTGCTGATGAAACTCACCTTTCCCGAGGACTTCGACATGGCCGAACGGCTGGTGGGCGGCGCCCGGATTACCCGCATGGGCCAGGGATTCGACGCTCATCGCTGGGGCCCCGGCGAGGCCGTCTGGCTTTGCGGCGTGCGCATCGACCACGACCAGACTCTGATTGGTCATTCCGACGCCGATGCCGGGCTTCACGCGCTGACCGACGCGATCCTCGGCGCCATCGGAGAAGGCGACATCGGCGACCACTTCCCGCCGACCGATCCGAAGTGGAAAGGCGCCTCCAGCGACCTGTTCCTCGAACACGCGGCCTCGCTGGTCTCGGCGAAGGGCGGGCGGATCATCAATGTCGACGTCACGCTGATCTGCGAGCGACCGAAGATCAAACCGCACCGCCAGGCCATGCGCGAGCGGCTGGCCGCCATCCTCGCCCTCCCGCTGGACCGGGTCAGCGTCAAGGCGACCACGACCGAGGGCATGGGCTTCACCGGGCGCGGCGAGGGTCTGGC
>CAZISF010000014.1:0-15448 GCA_964541915.1 uncultured Caulobacter sp. | reverse complement strand
GGTACGTGTCCCCTATTTCCCCGTCAGTCGGTCCATCGCGTCCTTGAGATTTGCAAACACCGGCCGCTCGCCCATCCGGCGCAGCATGGCGCCGATCAGGTTGGTGTAGTCGTCGGTCCAGGGGCGGACGAGATCAGGCTTCGTGGGTTCCCAGCGCGGGTCGGCGGCGTACTTCGCCAGCACCTCAGGCGATCGGGCGATGATCAGGGCGTCCTCGGCCGACTCCCACATGCTCGGCGAGTTGCTCGGCGCACGGTGCTCCTGCAGCAGCGCATAGCCGCCGGCCGCCTTGGCGACGGCCATGGCCGGCGCGTTGAGGTCGAGGTTCCGGTTCGACAGGTGCAGGATCAGGACGCCGTCGGGCTTGATGTGGGTCAGGTAGGCCCGCACCGCCTCGACCGTCAGCAGGTGCGCGGGCACCGCGTCCGACGAGAAGGCGTCGATCAGCAGGATGTCGAACTCGTCCTTCGGCTGCTTCTCGAGCGTCAGGCGCGCATCGCCGAGCACGAAATCGACCGGCCCTTTGGCGCATTTGGTCGTGTAGTCGAACTGGCCGCTGTCGTGGGAGATATGGATCACCAGCGGATCGATCTCGAAGAAGGTCAGATGATCAGCCGGGCGGACGTAGCTGGCCACGGAACCGGTGCCGAGCCCGACCGCGCCGACGCGAAGCGCCGGACGAGCGGCCTGCGAGGCCGTGAACACCTGCCCGATGGGGGTCTCGGCCGCGTAGTAGACCAACGGCTTGCAGTGGTAGCGCGGATCGACCGCCTGGGCGCCGTGCAGCGTCGTGCCGTGCGCCAGCAGACGGACTTCGCCGCCGGAGAACTTTGCCAGATCATCGGGCGGCGTCGGCGAAGTGCGCGGCACGATCATGCGGGACTGGCGCAGTACGCCGAAGAAGCTGCGGTCGGTGCGGATCACGTCGACGCGGTCGCCGACGGCGCTGGCCGCCATCAGCAGCGTCAGCATCAGCGCGAACATCAGCAGCGCCCGGTCGCGCATCATGAAGACGGAGACCGTCGTCGCCGCCAGCGCCAGCTTGACCGTCAGCGTCGGTCCGACCTGGTTGACCGCAACCGCCGCCGCCAAGGCCGAGAGCACGCCCACCGCGACAATGAAGATCTGCACCGTCTTGAGCCGCCCCTTGCCCCAGGGGCGCGCCAGAACCGAAAGGGCCAGGATGAGCGGATACTCGATCACGGAGTTGAAGATCACCGGCGCCACAAAGGCATTGAACGAGCCCCCGACCACCCCGCCGAGCGACATGCAGAGGTAGAACTCGGTCAGATGTTCGGGATCAGGCCGCCGGGCGACCATCGCCTGATGGCAGACAAGCGCGGTGAGGAAGAAACAGGCCAGGTGGATGAAGATCTGCAGCTCGATGGCGTTCGAGCCGAACTGCAGGGTGGCGGCGCAGGCCGCGACGGCCGCCGCCTGGAAGGTCAGCGTGGCCCAGCGCGGGATCGCGGGCTTCGTCTGGAAGGCGATGATGAAGGTGACGAGATACAGCGCCAGCGGCGCGACCCACAGGAAAGGCGCGGAGGCCACGTCCGTGGCCAGGTGGGCGGTCACGCCGAGCATCAGACTGGACGGAATGGCCGCCAGCGCGATCCAGATGATCCGCTCGCGCCAGGTCGGGGCCGGCGTCAGCTTGGCGGGCGCGGCGCCCGACTCGCCGACCGGAACTTCCGAGCGCTTCCAGACCATCACCGCCAGGGACGCGAGGATCAGGACGAATACCCAGTAGCCGCTGCTCCAGCTCCAGCGCTGGCTGTGCAGCGTCAGAAGCGGCTCCATGGCGATGGGATAGGCCAACAGGGCGATCAGGCTGCCGAGATTGCTGGCGGCGTAGAGGCTGTAGGGCTCGCTGGTCCCCTGCCCGCGGAAGACCCGGGCATGCCAGGCTTGAACCAGCGGCGCGGTGGCCGAGAGGATGGCGAACGGCAGGCCGATCGAGAGAGTCAGCACGGCAAGCAGCCAGAGCGCCGGGTGGTTGGACGACGGGTCCCCGGCGAGTTTCGAGATGCTGAGCGGAAACAGCGTCAGGCCGGCGATGGCGAGCGCGGCGATATGGACCGTGATCTGCCGCCGCACCTGCGGGATCTTCTGCAGGAAATGGGCGTAGCCGTAACCGACCAGCAGGGCGATCTGGAAGAAGGCCATGCTGGTGTTCCACACCGCCGGGGAGCCGCCGAGCAGCGGCAACACCAGCTTGGCCACCATCGGCTGGACCATGAAGACCAGGGCTGCGCTGGTGAACACAGCCACCACGAACAGCGGCGGCGTCCTGGCGGCGGCGGCGGGAGCGGTCTCGATCGTGTCGGTCATGGCTCGAATCGGCTTGTCAGTGAGACACACAGGATGTTGGGCTGCGGTCTTAACAATTGACCAAGGTTCGGAGACCGCCGGCATGTTCCCCATCGAAGTCGAGACGCATGCGCGGCTGCTGATCGAGGAGGTGCGGGACCGGCATCTGCGGATCGTCACGGCCGAGAGCTGCACGGGCGGGCTGGTCGCCGGCGCGATCTGCGCGATCTCCGGCGCGTCGGACATCTTCGACCGCGGCTTCGTGACCTACACCAACCGGGCCAAGGAGGAGATGCTGGGCGTGCCCGGCGACATGCTGGCCGACTTCGGGGCGGTGTCCGAACCGGTGGCCCGGATGATGGCCGAGGGCGCCCTGGCCAACTCCCGCGCCCACATCGCCGTGGCGATCACCGGCGTGGCCGGCCCCGGCGGCGGCTCACCGATGAAGCCGGTCGGCACGGTGCACCTGGCGACCGCGCGCAGCACGGCCGGAATCCGGCACCGCCACGAGTTGTATGAGTTCGACACCCGCTGGGACGTGCAGATGGCGGCGGTTGCGACGGCGCTGCAGATGTTGAGAGAGGCGATTTAACGTTCCCCCACCTCATGTCATGGCCCGACTTGTTAGGGCCCCCCCAGCGCACAGAGGTCCGGGCCCCGCGCCGGACGATCAACCCCCGTCCCGGCGATATCGAGTTGTTGGGTGGCCCGAACAAGTCGGGCCATGACGGCCTATTTGGGCAGGCCGTACAACACCCTCGCTCGATCGTCGAAGCACTGGATCAGCCGGTTCACGGCGTGGTCGAAGTTGGCGTTGAGGATGCGGTCGAGGAAGGCGACCTTGAACTCGAAGTCGATCTCGAACTCGACGCAAACGCCCTGCGGGTGATCAACGAAATGCCAGCGGTTCTGCAGCTTGCGGAACGGGCCGCTGAGCAGGCCGACCTCGATGGTGCGGGCCGTGGCGTCGCGCCGCACGCGGGTCGAGAAGCGCTCTTTCAGGAACGAGAAGCCAACCGCCGCCTCGGCGTCGAGCAGAGTCACGCCGCCGCCGGGGTCCTGGCGGTTCCAGACCCGCAGCGACGTGATCCAGGGCACGAACTCGGGATAGCGCTCCACGTCGCCGACAAGCTGGAACAACTGGTCCGGCGTGTAGGGCAGGATGCGGGTGAGCCTGTGTTTCAATCCGCCCTGCCCCGGGTCTAGCGCGCTTCGAGCGCTTCGCGCGCCGCCTTGAGCTGCGCGAAATCCTCGCCGGCATGATGCGAGGAGCGGGTCAGGGGGCTGGCCGAGACCATCAGGAAGCCCTTGGCCCGGGCGATCGCCTCATAGGCGGCGAACTCGTCGGGATGCACGAAGCGATCGACGGCCGCGTGCCTGCGCGTCGGCTGCAGGTACTGGCCGATGGTCAGGAAGTCGACGCCGGCCGAGCGCATGTCGTCCATCACCTGCATGACCTCCTCCTTGCTCTCGCCGAGGCCGACCATCAGGCCGGACTTGGTGAAGCGGCGGGGGTCGCGGTCCTTGACCCGTTCTAGCAGGCGCAGGCTGTTGTAGTAGCGGGCGCCCGGCCGGATTGTCAGATACAGCCGCGGCACGGTCTCGAGGTTGTGGTTGAACACGTCAGGGGCCGAGTCGATGACGATCTCGGCCGCGCCGTCCTTGCGCAGGAAGTCGGGGGTCAGAATCTCGATGGTCGTGTCCGGAGCCGCCGCGCGGATGGCGTAGACCACGGCGGCGAAGTGCGCCGCGCCGCCGTCGTCCAGGTCGTCGCGGTCGACCGAGGTGATGACCACGTGCTTGAGGCCCATCTTCGCCACGGCCTCGGCCACGCGCGCCGGCTCGGTGGGGTCGAGGGCGTTCGGCTTGCCGGTGATGACGTTGCAGAACGAGCAGGCGCGGGTGCAGATCTCGCCCATGATCATCATGGTGGCGTGCTTCTGCGTCCAGCACTCGCCGATGTTCGGACAGGCCGCTTCCTCGCAGACCGTCGTCAGGCCGTGAGAGCGGACGATGTCGCGGGTTTCATTGTAGCCGGCCGAGCCGGGCGCGCGGACGCGCAGCCAGTCGGGCTTGCGCAACAACGGCGTCTCGGGCCGGTTCTGCTTCTCGGGATGGCGCGGTCGCGCCTTCGTGGTGTCGATCACCGTGGCCATGAGGCCTAGATCGTCCTTCCGGGGCAAAGGATCAAGCACCATGAGGCGCTTCCCCCTCGACGGGGGGAGGCGGAACAGGCCTCCTGTGGCGTGCGCGCCCTTGCGGGCGATCGCAGGCGCGGAAACACTGAGGCCCATGCGCCTTCGCCTCGCCCTTGCCGGCCTCCTGTTCCTTCTCGCGGCCTGCGGCGGTGGGAGCGATGGGGGCGCGCCGTTCGTCGAAAGCCGGATCCCGCCGCAGCTGGGCCCACGGTTCTGGGCGCCGGAGGGCTGGGCCTGGGGTCTGCTGAAAGTCGGCGACGCGCCAGCGCAGCGGTACGGCGTCTCCTCCACGCTCATCACCCCCCAGGCGCAGATCCTGATCCTCACCGGCTATGGCGAATCGGCGGAGGCCTGGTTCGAGACGGCCAGGGACCTGAATCGGCACGGCTACAGCGTCTGGGTGCTGGAGCGATCCGGTCAGGGCGGGTCGGAGCGCTACGTTCTGCCCCGTGACCTGGGGCATGCGCCGCAGTTCCGCCACGACATCCGCGCGGTCAAGACGCTGAGCCGGATGATGGCCGCCGCCGCCCCGCGGACGCCGATCATTCTGCTCGGTCATGCGGTCGGCGGACTCGTCGCGGTCGCGGCCATCGAGCAGGGCGCGCCGGCGGAGGGCCTTATCCTGTCATCACCGACCTTCGCCGCCGGAGATCCGGTCGACAGCACCAAGGCCGCGCTCGTACGGGCCGGCCTGGGCCGGCTGCCCGCCGCCTGGAACAGCGGCTGGACGCGGGACCGTCCGGACGGCGTCGCCGCCGGCCTGACCAGCGACCCCTGGCGGGGCAAGGTGGAACTGGCCTGGCAGATCGCCAATCCCGATCTCCGCATGGGCGGACCCAGCCTCGGCTGGCTGGCCAGCGTCCGGGCGACCTCGAAGGCCATCCAGCCCGGCCTGAAGGATGTCGAGACCCCTACTCTGCTGCTGACGGGCGATGCCGATCCCATCGCCAATGCCGGGGCCCAGACCCGTGTCTGCCAAACGATGGGACATTGCCGGCGATACAGTCTGAAGGGCGGCCGCCACGCGTTACACCTTGAACGGGACACCATCCGTGGGCCCTGGCTGGCGGCGGTGGACAGCTTTGTCCGCGCCCGCGCGGGGTCCCGGCCCATCCTGGTGGGCCCTGTCGTCGATCACGGACTGTAACGGACCTTTTCAACGCCGAACCCGGACGATAGGGTCACCCCAACGATACTGGTGGGAAACATCCGGGGAGTTTCACCCATATGCCGCGTGCTTACGATGCGCGGGCCGGCGAGCGGTCTGTCTTTGACGCCCTGCTCGAAGCCCGCGACCGATACGGGGCCAAGAAGCCGATCCTTGAGGATCAGAACCGTACACCGCTCACCTATACCGGTCTGATCCAGGGCAGTTTCGCCCTCGGGCGCAAGATCGCCGGCATCACGCAGAAGGGCGAAAACGTCGGCGTGCTGCTGCCGTCGAGCGCCGGAGCGGTGGTGACCTTCTTCGGTCTGCATGCGTTCGCCCGCGTCCCGACCATGCTGAATTTCACGGCCGGCCTTCGGAACCTGCGGGCCGCCTGCAAGCTGGCGGGTGTGAAGACCGTCCTGACGGCGCATGCCTTCATCGAGCAGGGCAAACTGCACGATCTGGTGGACTCGCTGGAGAACGGCGGCTGCAAGATCGTCTACCTGGAAGACCTGCGCGAGCAGATCGGCCTGTCCGACAAGCTGTTCGCGGCCACGGCGGCGCTGTTTCCCAAACAGTTCAGCGCGAGACTCGGCTTCGACGAGCCGGGCGTGATCCTGTTCACCTCGGGCAGTTTCGGCGCGCCGCGCGGCGTGGTGCTGAGCCACAAGAACCTGGTCAGCAATGTCCGGCAGGTCGAGGCGCATATCGAGCTGGACCCGGCGTGGGTGATGTTCAACCCGCTGCCGACCTTCCACTGCTTCGGCCTGACCGGCGGCGTGCTGCTGCCGATTCTGACCGGGATGAAGGCCTTCCAGTACCCCTCGCCCCTGCATATCAAGCAGATCCCGACCCTGATCCGCGAAACCGGCGCCTCCATCCTTCTGGCCACGGACACCTTCGTGAACCAGTACGCCCGGTCGGCCGATCCCGGCGACATGTCGGGCCTGAAGTTCATCGTCTGCGGCGCCGAGAAGGTGCGCGACGAAACCCATAACCTGATCGCCGAGCGGTTCGGCGATGTGCCCGTGCTGGAAGGCTACGGCGCCACCGAGGCCGCGCCCGTGGTGGCCGTCAACAAGCCGACGGATAACCGTCGCGGGACCGTCGGCGGCATGCTGCCCGGCATGGAGACCCGCATCGAGACCGTTGAAGGCATCGCCGGCGGCGGCCGCCTGTTCCTGCGCGGGCCCAACGTGATGGCCGGCTATCTGAACGACAAGGGCGGCATCGATCCCCTGCCCGACGGCTGGCACGACACCGGCGATGTGGTGATGATCGAAGGCGAGGATCGCTGGGTGACCATCAAGGGCCGGGTCAAGCGCTTCGCCAAGATCGGTGGCGAGATGGTCTCCCTGACGGCGGCCGAGGACCTGGCCGTCGCGGTCTGGCCGGAGGGCCGTCACGCGGTGATCTCCATGCCGGACAAGAAGAAGGGCGAACGGCTGGTGCTGTTTACGGACCGGACGGACGCAACCGTGGGGCCGCTTCTCGCGCACGCCCAGAGCCTTGGCGCGCCCGAGCTGTCGGTGCCGCGCAAGATCGTGACCATTCCGGAAGTCCCGGTCCTGGGCACAGGCAAGACCGACTACGTCGCCATCCAGCGCATGGCCGAGACGGAAGCGCGGGCGGCGTAGGGGACATGTACCGCAGGTACGTGTCCCCCAATCGAGCGGGCGGGTTTAGGGGACACGTACCTTCGGTACATGTCCCCGTCAGTCAGATGTGCAGCGCCCTGCCGTAGGCGTCCAGCACCGACTCGTGCATCGCCTCACTCATGGTCGGATGAGCGAACACCGTGGCCATCAGGTCTTCCTCGGTGGCTTCGAGCGTCATGGCCACCGCGAAGCCCTGGATCATCTCGGTGACCTCGTGGCCGATCATGTGGGCGCCCAGCAGAGCCCCGGTCTTGCCGTCGAACACCGTCTTGACGAAGCCCTCGATCTCGCCGGCCGCGACGGCCTTGCCGTTCACGCGGAACGGGAAACGCCCGACCTTCGGCTCATGGCCGGCGGCCTTCGCGGCCGCTTCGGTCAGGCCGACCGAGGCGATCTGGGGGTTGGAATAGGTGCACCCTGGGATCGGCGCATTGAGATTGGCCGGCTTGAGGCCCGCGATATGCTCGACGCAGTGCACGCCCTCATGGCTGGCCTTGTGCGCGAGCCAGGGCGGGCCGGCGATGTCGCCTATGGCGTAGAGGCCGGCGACATTCGTCTTGCCGTGGCCGTCGGTGACCACGTGGCCGCGATCAACGGTGACGCCCAGCGCCTCAAGGCCGAGGTTCTCGACATTTCCGGTGATGCCGACAGCGACGATGGCGACGTCGGCGGTCAGGGTCTCGGCCTTGCCGCCGGCTTCCAGCGCCACGGACACGCCGGTCTTGCTCCTGGTCAGCTTCGTCACCTTGGCGGCGACTCGGAACTTGAGGCCGCGCTTCTCGAACGCCTTGTGGGCGGCCTTTGAGACCTCCTCGTCCTCGACGGGCAGGATGCGGTCGAGGGCCTCGATCACCGTAACATCCGCGCCCAACGCCCGGTAGAAGCTGGCGAATTCGATACCGATGGCGCCGGAGCCGATGACGACCAGGCTCTTCGGACAAGCCTTCGGAACCAGGGCGTCGCGGTAGGTCCAGACGCGGTCGCCGTCGCTCTCCAGGCCGATGGCCGGGATGGTGCGGGCGCGGGCGCCGGTGGCGAGGATCACATGTTTGGCGGTGATGGTGCGCTTGCCGCCGGCGTTGAGGGCGACGGTCACCTTCGGGGCCGGCGCGCCCTTCTCCAGCGTCGCGGTCCCGAACAGCACCTCGATCTTGTGCTTTTTCATCAGGAAGGCGACGCCGCCCTCCATCTTTTTCGCCACGCCGCGCGAGCGTTCGATGATCTTGGAAAAGTCGAAAGCCGTGCCACTGGCCGACAGGCCGTAGTCACCGAGATGCGACAGCTGCTCATAGACCTCGCCGCTCTTGAGCAGGGCCTTGGTCGGGATGCAGCCCCAGTTGAGGCAGATGCCGCCCAGTTCGGCCCGCTCGACGATGGCGGTCTTCAGGCCCAGCTGGCTGGCGCGGATGGCGGTCACATAGCCGCCCGGGCCGGAGCCGATGACGATGACGTCGAAATCCATGGTCACGACCTCAAACGATCATCGTCAGGGGATCTTCGATCAGCGCCTTGAAGACGCCGAGGAAGCGGCCGCCGATGGCGCCGTCGACCGCGCGGTGATCGCAGGTCAGGGTCACGGTCATGACCGTGGCGATGGCCAGGGCGCCGTTCTTCACCACCGGGCGCGGCTCGCCGGCCCCGACGCTGAGAATGCAGGCCTGCGGCTCGTTGATGATCGAGGCGAACTGGCGGATGCCCATCATGCCCATGTTGGAGATCGAAAAGGTGCCGCCCTGGAATTCCTCGGGCTTCAGCTTCTTGTCGCGGGCGCGGGCCGCAAGATCCTTGGCCTCGGTCGCGATCTGGGCCAGGCCCTTGGTGTCGGCGGCGCGAATGATCGGGGTGATCAGGCCGCCGTCGATGGCCACGGCCATGGCGATGTCGGCGTGGTGGTGCAGGGCGATGCCTTCGGGCGTGTAGCTGGAGTTGGCTTCCGGCACGCGCTTGAGGGCCACGGCCACGGCCTTGATCACCAGGTCGTTGACGCTGACCTTCACCCCGTCCTTTTCGAGCATGGCGTTGATCTTCGCCCGCGCCGCCAGCAGGCCGTCGATCTCCAGATCGATGGTCAGGGGGAAGTGCGGCACGTCGCGGAAGCTGTCGGTCATCCGCCGGGCGATGGTCTTGCGCATGCCGTCGAGCGGGACGAGGTCGTAGCTGCCGGCGGGGATGCCCTGCTGTTCCAGCGACTGGACCTGACGGGTCGGGGCGGAGGCGGGCGCACCGCCAGTCGAGGCCAGCGCAGCAGCCGGGGCCTTGCCCCGCGCGGCGTCGACGTCGGCCTTGATCACACGGCCGTGCGGGCCGGAGCCGGCGATGGACTTCAGGTCGAGGCCGGCGGCCTGGGCCAGGCGGCGGGCCAGCGGCGAGGCGAACACGCGGTCGCCGCTCGAGCCGTTGAGCTTTGGCTCGGGCGCCGGCGGTGTTGCCGGTGCGGCCTTCGAGACGGCCGCTGGCGCGCCCTCCTCAGGCTGACGAATAGATTTGGGGCTCCCCTGCCCGTCATCCTGAGGAGCCGGCGCAGCCGGCGTCTCGAAGGACGCAACCTCCCCCTCCCCGGCCAGTCTCGCGATCACCGCGTTGACCTTCACGTTCTCGGTCCCGGCGTCGACCAGCAGGGCCTCGACCACGCCCTCGTCGACGGCCTCGACCTCCATGGTCGCCTTGTCGGTCTCGATCTCGGCGATCACATCGCCGGCCTTGACCGTGTCGCCGGCCTTCACGTGCCATTTGGCCAGCGTCCCCTCCTCCATGGTCGGAGACAGGGCGGGCATGAGGATCTCGATGGACATTCAGTCTTCCTTACTGAGATGCGCCAGGGCGGCCGCATGGACCTCCCAGTTCTGGCCGTCGAAGGCTTCGATGCGCAGATCGAGGCCCTCGGTGGAGTCGAGGCAGCGGGCGTTCACCGACCAGCCGTCCGGGTTGGAGCGGGGCCGGTAGAAGCTTTTCACGCCGCACACCTTGCAGAAGGTGTGCTTCGCGACGCCGGTGTTGAACGTGTAGGTCGTGATCTGGTCCGCGCCCGAGGTCAGGTGGAAGCGGTTTTCCGGCACGATGATGTGGATGAAGCCGACCTTCTCGCACATGGAGCAGTTGCAGGTCTGGGCCTCGACCACGACGGGCAGGTCAGCCTCGAAGCGAACCGCGCCGCAGTGGCAGCCGCCGGTGTGGGGGTGGGTCTCGCCACTCATCGCTGACACCCGTTGCGTGGTTCGAGACGCTCGGCTGATGCCTCGCTCCTCACCATGACGAACTGAGATGCGGCCCACCCCTTCCCGTCATCCTGAGGAGCGGCGTAGCCGCGTCTCGAAGGACGCAGGGCTGTATGGGCCGTCGGACGCATCACCGGTAGCAGACCGCCTTCACCGCCCGGACAATCTTGTCCGGACCGGGCAGCGACAGGGCTTCCAGGTTGGCGGCGTAGGGCAGCGGGACGTCTTCCTGGTGCACGCGCAGCGGCGGCGCATCGAGGTAGTCGAAGGCGTGCTCGACGACCCGGGCGACGATCTCGGCGCCGACGCCCATCGGGCCCCAGCCTTCCTCGGCGCTGACCAGGCGGTTGGTCTTGCGCACGCTCTCCAGGATGGTCTCGTGGTCCAGCGGGCGCAGGGTGCGCAGGTCGATGACCTCCGCCTCGATGCCTTCGGCGGCCAGCTCCTCCGCAGCCTTCAGGGCCATGCCGACCATCCGGCTGTGGGCCGTGATGGTCACGTCCTTGCCCTCGCGGCGGACCTTGGCCTTGCCGATCGGAACGACCCAGTCCTCGACGTCGGGGATGTCGAACTCGATGCCGTACATCATCTCGTGTTCGAGGAAGACGATCGGGTTCGGGTCGCGGATGGCCGCCTTGAGCAGGCCCTTGGCGTCGGCCGCGTCGTACGGCGCGATGACCTTCAGGCCGGGGATCTGGGCGTACCAGGCGCCGTAGTCCTGGCTGTGTTGGGCCCCGACGCGGCTGGCCGCGCCGTTGGGTCCGCGGAAAACGATCGAGGATTTGATCTGCCCCCCCGACATGTAGAGCGTCTTGGCGGCCGAGTTGATGATCTGGTCGATCGCCTGCATGCCGAAGTTCCAGGTCATGAACTCGACGATGGGCTTGAGGCCCGCCATGGCCGCGCCGACGCCGAGGCCGGCGAAGCCGTGCTCGGTGATCGGGGTATCGATGACGCGGCGGTCGCCGAACTCCTGCAGCAGTTCTCTGGAGACCTTGTAGGCGCCCTGGTACTGGGCGACTTCCTCGCCCATCAGGAACACCGTGTCGTCCCGGCGCATCTCCTCGGCCATGGCGTCGCGCAGGGCGTCGCGGACCGTGATGCGGACCATCTTCGTGCCGGCGGGGATTTCGGGGTCGTTAAGGGGTTGTGCGGCCTTCGAGACGGCCGCTGGCGCGGCCTCCTCAGGCTGACGAACAGTTCTGAGGCTCCCCTGCCCGTCATCCTGAGGAGCCGGCGCAGCCGCCCCGGATCCAGTCCGGGGCTCGAAGGACGCACTGGCCTCCCCCTCGCCCAGCCGGGCGATCGGCGTGTTGACCTTCACGTTCTCGGTCCCGGCGGGCACAAGGATGGCGCCGACGACGCCCTCGTCGACGGCCTCGACCTCCATGGTCGCCTTGTCGGTCTCGATCTCGGCGATCACGTCGCCGGCCTTGACCGTATCGCCGGCCTTCACGTGCCACTTGGCGAGCGTGCCCTCCTCCATCGTGGGGGAAAGCGCGGGCATGAGGATGTCGACGCTCACTGCGCGGCCTCCAGATAGACGTCGGTGTACAGCTCGGACGGATCCGGCTCGGGGCTGGTGCGGGCGAACTCTGCGGAGGCGGCGACGATGGCCTTCACCTCGGTGTCGATGGCCTTGAATTCCTCGTCCGTCACCTTCAGCGCGACCAGTCGTTCCCGTGTATGTTCAATGGGATCGCGGGTTTTCTTGACCTCGTCGACCTCCTCCTTGGTGCGGTATTTGGCCGGGTCGCTCATCGAGTGGCCGCGGTAGCGGTAGGTCTTCATCTCGAGGATGTAGGGGCCCTTGCCGCTGCGGGCGTGCTCGGCCGCCTTGGCACCGGCGGCGGCCACCGCCTCGACGTCCATGCCGTCGACTTCCTCGCCGGGAATGTTGAACGAAATCCCGCGCTTGTGCAGGCGGGTCTCGGAACTGGACCGCTCGATCGAGGTGCCCATGGCGTACTGGTTGTTCTCGACCACATAGACGACCGGCAGGCTCCACAGCTCGGCCATGTTGAAGCTCTCGTAGACCTGGCCCTGGTTGGCCGCGCCGTCGCCGAAGTAGGTGAAGCTGACGTTGCCGTTGGCCTTGTACTTGTCGGCCAGCGCCAGGCCGGTGCCCAGGCTCACCTGCGCTCCCACGATGCCGTGGCCGCCGTAGAAGCCGGCCTGTGTCGAGAACATGTGCATCGAGCCGCCCTTGCCCTTGGACGAGCCGCCGGCCCGGCCGGTCAGCTCGGCCATGACCTCGTTGGGGTCCATGCCGGCAGCCAGCATGTGGCCGTGGTCGCGGTAGCCGGTGATGATCTGGTCGCCCGGCTTGCGGATGGCGTCCATGCCGACGGCGATGGCTTCCTGGCCGATGTAGAGGTGGCAGAAGCCGCCGATCAGGCCCATGCCGTACAGCTGGCCGGCCCGCTCCTCGAACCGGCGGATCAGCAGCATGTCGCGGTAGTACTTCAGGAGCTGCGTCTTGCTCCCGGCGCCGGACGCCTCGCCCGAAACGGCCTCCGCCTTACGCGTCCGCGCCATGCATCTCTCCCTTGAACCGTATCATCGCGGCCAGATCGTCCCTCGCTTCGCGGCCGGGACGAAACAATCGACCCGGATCAGGGCTTGGTGCGGATCACATAATCTTTTGGATCGGCGAATCCCAGAAGAGAACGCGCACGCTCCTCAAGAAGGTCCGCCGACAGGCTGCCGTCACGTAATAGCCGGGCCCGGGCCTCCAGGTCCACCCTGCGGCTGTGCAGTTCGGCGTACTCGCGCGTTCTTTCAGCCAGCAGCGCCCGCCGCTGCGAGCCCAGCAGCAGTCCACGCTCCCCGGTCAGGCCGTGGGAGACGAAATAGACGATCAGCCCGAGCAGGGCGAAGGTCGGAAGAAGAGGCTGCAGGCGTTGGAACACGCTGGCGAATCCGGGCGGCGGTACGGGCGCACATTGCCGACGGCGTGGTTAAGGGGTCGCTAACCGTCGAGGCCGATCGCCGGATGCAACCAGCCCCCGTCATCCTGGGCCTCGTGCTCAGGACCCCTCTCCACGTGTTCCGAACCCGTCAGTATAGAAACCCGCTCTTGCGACGGATCGAGGGGTCCGCGCCACAGGGGCGAGGATGACGGCTGTTTATCCGGTCAAGGGGAGGATTACGCCTGCTTGATCGCCCGGCGGCCAAGGTAGATCGCCTGATCGTCCAGCTGCTCTTCAATGCGCAGCAGCTGGTTGTATTTGGCGGTCCGGTCGGAGCGGGCCAGCGAGCCGGTCTTGATCTGCCCGCAGTTGGTCGCGACGGCCAGGTCGGCGATCGTCGAATCCTCGGTCTCGCCCGAGCGGTGGCTCATGACGGCGGTGTAGCCCGCGCGGTGGGCCATATCGACCGCGTCCAGCGTCTCGCTCAGGGTGCCGATCTGGTTGACCTTGACCAGGATCGAGTTGGCCAGGTCCTTGTCGATCCCCATCGACAGGCGCTCGGGATTGGTCACGAACAGGTCGTCGCCGACCAGCTGGATTTTCTTGCCAAGGGCGGCCGTGAGCAGGCTCCAGCCCTCGAAATCGTCTTCCGAACAGCCGTCCTCGATGGTGACGATCGGGAACTTGCTGACCAGACCTTCGAGGTAGGCGACCATGCCCGCCGGATCGACGGTCTTGCCTTCGCCTTCAAGCACATACTTGCCGTTCTTGAAGAACTCGGTGGCCGCGACGTCGAGGCCGAGCACGAAGTCCTCGCCCGCGCGGTAGCCGACGGATTCGCCGGCCTTCATGATGAAAGCCAGAGCCTCTTCGGCCGAGCCGATGTTGGGGGCGAAGCCGCCCTCGTCGCCGACGTTGGTGTTGTGGCCGGCATCCTTGAGGGCCTTCTTCAGGCCGTGAAAGATCTCCGCGCCCATGCGCAGGCCTTCGGAGAAGGTCGCCGCGCCGGTCGGCAGGATCATGAACTCCTGAATGTCGATCGGGTTATCGGCGTGGGCCCCGCCGTTGATGATGTTCATCATCGGCACCGGCAGGACGCGGGCCGAGACGCCGCCGACGTACTTGTACAGCGGCAGGTCGGCGCTGACGGCCGCCGCCTTGGCCGTGGCCAGCGAGACGCCGAGAATGGCGTTGGCGCCAAGCCGGGCCTTGTTCTTGGTGCCGTCGAGCGCGATCAGCAGGCTGTCGATCCGGCGCTGGTCCTCGGCGTCGACGCCGCTCAGGGCGTCATAGATCTCGCCGTTGACCGCCGCGACCGCGTCGAGCACGCCCTTGCCGCCGTAGCGGTTCTTGTCGCCGTCCCGCTTCTCGACCGCCTCGTGCGCGCCGGTGGAGGCGCCCGACGGCACCGCGGCGCGGCCGAACGAGCCGTCTTCCAGCACCACATCGACTTCGACGGTCGGGTTGCCGCGGCTGTCGAGGATTTCGCGGGCGATGATGTCGACGATCTCGGTCATGGGAGCTCCGGAGGAAATGCGGGCTCCGATTAGCCTCCTGACCGTGGAATCGCAACCAACCCCCACACCGTCATGGCCCGGGGTTTGCGGGGCCCCCCAGCGCGCGGGCGACAAATCTGGTAGAAAGAAAGTCACGACAGCGTGTCCGATCCTGAAGGGACTGAACTCAAGCGACGAACCTCCCAAGTTAGGAGGCATCGTCGTCGTCGTTCCTACTTTGTCTCTATCAGAAATTTGGCGCCATGCTCCATCAGCACGACACTTGATGTTGGCGACCCCTACTCGGAAAGCCAAATCCGAATGCGTGAACGGTCCCTCAAGTAATACTCGAAGCGCGCAACTCCGCTGCCGGTGATGGTATCCGGCGGTCCCAAACGATTGGTGACCTCGTGAATGGTTGTGTGAGTTGTGATGAAGGCGAACTGCTCAATGGTGTACGAATCGCGTGGTAGCCTGTCGCTGCAACCAGCGAGCAAGCCAAGCGAAGC
>CAZISF010000013.1:0-41988 GCA_964541915.1 uncultured Caulobacter sp. | reverse complement strand
CAACGACAACAGCCCTGGATCAAACAGATGCCAGCCTAAACATGGTTGCTCAGTCTCGCCTTCCGCGATCCACCTCCCTCGACCGGGGAAGATCCTTCCTATCGGCCGCGGGTCTGACGTTTCCACAGGGTGGCGTACTCGCCACCCGCGGCCAGCAGGGCGTCGTGGGCGCCGCGCTCGACGATACGGCCTTTCTTGAGCACGAGGATCTCGTCGGCGTCGGCGATGGTGGAGAGGCGGTGGGCGACGACCAGCGTCGTGCGACCCTTGCGGGCCCTGCGCAGGGTGTCCTGGATCGCCGCCTCGGTGCGGGAATCGAGCGCGCTGGTCGCCTCGTCGAGGATCAGCACGCGCGGATCCGCCAGCAGGGCCCGGGCCAGTCCGACGCGCTGACGCTCGCCTCCCGACAGCTTCAGCCCGCGCTCGCCGACCTTGGTCGCCATGCCATCCGGCAGACCCTCGATGAAAGCCGACAATTCGGCGGCGGCAGCGGCGGCGACCACCTCCTGCGGCGTCGCGACGGGACGACCAAAGGCGATGTTGGCCTCAAGCGTGTCATTGAACAGCGCAACATCCTGTGGCACCAGCGCCACCGCTCGGCGAAGGGCGGCCATCTTCAGGTCGCGCAGGTCGACGCCGTCGATGGACACCGCGCCAGCCTGCGGGTCGATGAGCCGCAGGGACAGCCTTACAAGCGTGGTCTTTCCCGCGCCTGACGGCCCGACCAGGGCCACGGTCGTCCCGGGTCGGGCGCGGAAGCTGACCTCGCTGATGCCTTCGGATCGCGCGCCATGGCGGAACGAGACGGCATCGAACACGACCTCCCCGCCCTGCCCCGCCGGCGCGTCCGGCAGCGCCCGGGCGTCGGGCGCCTCGGCCACGTCCGGCGCCTGGCGCCGCAGATCAAGCATTGCCTCCATGTCTATGAAAGACTGACGGATTTCGCGGTAGGCGAAGCCCAGGATGTTGAGCGGCGCATAGAGGTTGATCATGATCAAGACGGCGGCCATGACGTCGCCCGGCCCCATGCGGCCCTTGGACGCCTCCCAGCCGGCCATGACCGCCATGAGGGCGAGGCCGAGGCTCATGATGCCCGATTGCAGGGCATTGAGCAGGGTCAGAGAGTTGGTCGCCCTGACCTGGGCGACGGCATACTGGCCCAACGCCACGTCGTAGTTGGCGACGGCCCGCGACTCGGCCCCGAATGTCTTGACCGTTTCGTAGTTGATCAGGGCGTCGACGGCCCGGCCGGCCGCCTCCTGATCGGCCTCGTTCAGCGCCCGCCGGTGGGCGATCCGCCAGTCGGACACCGTGAAAGTCAGGACGACGTAGACCACCACCGTCGCTACCGCGACGGCGGCGAACCGCCAGTCGTACTTGCCCGCCAGCACGCCGGCGGCGATCAGCAGCTCGACCACCGTCGGCGCCAGGTTGAACACCAGCGCCCTCAAAAGGAAGTCCATCGACCGGGCGCCGCGATCGATCACCCGCGACAGGGAGCCGGTCCGCTTGCTCTGGTGAAAGTCCATCGACAGGGACAGGGCGTGGGCAAAGGTCTCCGAGGCCGCCCGCGCCTGCGCCGCCTGGGCGACGGGCGTGACGATCGCGTCGCGGGCCTGCGGGGCGATCGCGGACAGGAAGCGGATGCCAGCCCAGCCCAGGGCCATGCCGGCGAAGGCCGCGCCGATCTGGACCCCGGCGTTCTGGCCCGCGGACAGGCGGTTTACCGCCGCGCCGAGCAGCAGGGGGGCGGTCACGCCTGCGACTTTGCCGACAAGCGTCAGGATCAGGGCGACCGTCAGTCGCCAGGTCAGGCCCGGCGCCTTCGACCGCAATACCAGACCGGCAAGGTCCTTGAGCGCCGTCAACGGCTTCGCACGGGGCTCCACCTCTGGCGGCAGGGCCACGCCCTCCGCGGGACGGCGCGTTCGCGCCACGTGACCGCGCATCAGCCCGCCGCCGGGCGCGGATCGAACAGCAGCGTCGTCTGGGCGCCCCCGCCTGGGGTCATCCAGTCGATACGCCAGGCATTCGGGAGACGGGACGCCCGGAATGGCCGGTCCAGCGCGGCGGGCCGGCCCGTGGCGACGATCACGACGTCCTCGCCGCCTTCACCGGACATTTCGAGCTCGTGCGACGCCGGCGTGATCGGCCGGCTCAGCGCGAAGCTGAAACGCCCCTGCCGGTCGACAACCGTTCCACCGGCGGCTGATCGGTCCAGTCGCAGGCCGATGTCGGCATTGACGGTTCCCACGCCGGAAATCATCGCCGCGCCGTCACGGTCAAAGTCGAGCGCGAGTATCTGCGGACGCCGGGATGGCGCTGCGATCACCTGGGTCCCGGCCCCGGCCCGAAGCAGGGCGGCGTGGCCATCCGGCGCCACGGCCAGATAGCCCTCTGCCTGGATCGACCGGTCGCCCACCGTCATGGCGACGCCGAACAGACGCAGGTCCGGCGCCGCCGGCACGACGATGGTCCAGAGCCCGGCAGCGTCCGCCAGGCCATAGCGCAGTTGCCCGGTCGGTTCCCCCAGGCGGACCTTGGACCCCGGCGCAGCGACACCGGCGATGGCGACGCCCGCCCGCCCGACCCGCGTCGCAAGGACGTGCGGGGGAGTCAGATAGCCGTCAACGGCCGCCGCCTTGGCCGCATCCGTCTTCCAGACCGCGCGGCCGCCGTCGCCACAGGCGCCGACCAGCAGCAACGGCAGCAGACCCGCCCAGACACCCCAACGACCCGTCACCACGCTTGCAACCCTGCCCTCAAAACCCGATCATGCAGATGATAGTCCCACGGCGCGCCCGCAAGCGCGCCTTTTTCATCCCCGGAGCCCTGAGGCGATGTCCAGCCAGCCTGCCCGCGTGGAATCGATCTGCGTCTACTGCGGATCCTCCAACGACGCGGACCCGCAGTTCCTGTCCTCGGCCCACGCCATAGGCGGCGAAATCGCCCGAGCCGGCCTGAAGTTCGTCTACGGCGGCGGCGGCGTCGGCCTGATGGGCGCCAGCGCGCGCGGCGCGCACGATGCCGGCGGCCGCGTGCTGGGAATCATCCCGGACTTCCTGCAGGGCCGCGAGCAGCCGTTCGACGACGTCGAGACCATCGTCGTCCATTCGATGCACGAGCGGAAAATGATGATGTTCGAGCAATCCGACGCTTTCGTCGTGCTGCCGGGCGGCATCGGCACGCTGGAAGAGATCGTCGAACTGCTGTCCTGGCAGCGGCTGGGCCTGCACGCCAAGCCGGTGGTCTTCTACAATCCGCGTGGGTTCTGGGACCCGCTGTTCGAGCTGTTCCACCACACGATCCGCGAAAAGCTGTCGCCGGAGAATTTCGCCGACGCCTGGCGCTCGGTCGAGACGGTCGAGGCGGTCGTCCCCGCGGTGCTGGCGATGAGCGCCGAGGTCGGCATCCACCCGACCGACAAGGCCGTCTCCGATCTGACCTAGTCCGAACTCAGGCGGTCTCGCCGGCCAGCCGGCGGGCCGCCTTGTCGTGGCCGATCAGCGGTAGCAGCGGGCCCATCTCCGGACCGTGGTCCAGGCCGGTCAACGCGCGACGCAGCGGCGCGAACAGGCCGCGCCCCTTGGCGCCGGTCTTTTCCTTCACCGCCGAGGTCCAGGCGTTCCAGCTGTCGCCGTCCAGCATCGCCGGCAAAAGCTCGGCGCCCGCCGCGACGACCGCGCGGTCCTCCTCGGCGATCAGGGGATCAACCGCGCCGCTGACGACGCGCACCCAGTTCGACACGCCCGAGAACAGGCCCAGGTTCGACCGGATCGCCAGCCAGAAGGGCTCGCCCAGATCCGCTCCGAGATCGGCCAGACGGGGCTGGGCCTCCGCGTAGCTCATGGCGTGCAGAACGGCGGCGTTGAGGCGCGAGAGGTCGGCCTGGTCGTAGCGGCCCGGATGGCGGGCCATTTTGCCGAAGGTGAAGGCCGCCGCCAGGGCGTCGATGCTCTCCGACGCCTCGAGGGGATCGGACGTCCCGATGCGCGCAAGGTGCGAGACGATCGCCAGCGGCTCGAAGCCGCCCTCGCGCAACTCCATGATCGACAGCGAGCCGAGCCGCTTGGACAGCCCCTCGCCGTCCGCCCCGACCAGCAGGGTAGTGTGGGCGAACTGGGGCGATTTCGCACCAAGCGCCTCGAAGATCTCGATCTGCGCGCCGGTGTTGGTGACGTGATCCTCGCCGCGGATCACGTGGGTGATGGCCATGTCGATGTCATCGACCACCGACGGCAGGGTGTAGAGGAAGGCGCCGTCTTCGCGGATCAGCACCGGGTCCGACATCGAGGCCGTGTCGACCTCGCAGTCGCCGCGGGCCAGATCGGTCCACTTCACCCGCTTGCCTTCGAGGCGGAAGCGCCAGTGCGGCCGACGGCCCTCGGCCTCCAGCGCCGCGCGCTCGGCCTCGGTCAGCTTGAGCGCCGCGCGGTCATAGACCGGCGGCTGGCCGCGGGAGAGCTGAACCTTGCGGCGACGGTCGAGCTCCTCGCCGGTCTCGTAGCAAGGGTACAGACGGCCGGCCGCCTTCAGGCGTTCCATGGCCTCGCGGTACAGCGGAAAGCGCGCCGACTGCTTGTGCTTCTCGTCCCAGACCATGCCGAGCCAGGCGAGATCGGTCTCGATGCCGTCCTCGTACTCCTGCGTGGAGCGCTCCAGGTCCGTGTCGTCGATGCGCAGCACGAACTGGCCGCCCTGCGAGCGGGCGAACAGCCAGTTGATCAGGCCGGTGCGAATGTTGCCGACATGCAGCCGCCCGGTGGGCGACGGCGCGAAACGGACCCTGACGGTCATGGGAGGTCGTCCTTCTCAGAGCCGGGCTAGGTCGGCTTTGGGAGGCCGGAAGTCAAGATGAGAGGGCTTTGTCGATGAACCGCTGGTCCTCGTCATAGACCCAGCATTCGGCCAGCTGGTCATCTTCGACACGGTAAACTAGCACCCGCTCTACCTCGCGGGTCTCGTCGGCGGCGGTGATGGACTCGCGGGCGATGATCACGGCGCGGCGAGCGTCGGCCATGACGCCGTCGACGGCGACCAGCTTGCGGTCGGTAAGGCGGGTGAAGGCCATCAGGGCCTCGACGGCGGCGGCCTTGCCGCGTTTGGTCCCGGCGAAGGGGTTCTCACCGAACCAGTGCAGGATGAAGGTGTCGCTGTAAGTGGCTAGCATGGCTGGAAAATCACCCGCAACCCAGGCGTCTGCGTAGCGCTGCGCCGGAGCGAGGTTGGCCGCGCGGGCCTGATCCGGATTCTTGGCCATGCTCTGCCTCCGTCGCCTGCCCAGGTGCGGAGTGTCTTCGCCCGGCCATACGGCGGTCAATTACCCCGCCGGTAAAACGGCCCGTCAGCATTGGCGGGATCGGGGGACACGCACCTTCGGTACATGTCCCCTTTCGATCAGTCGTCCCGATGGACCCGTTCGCGGCGCTCGTGCCGTTCCTGGGCCTCGACGCTCATGGTCGCGACGGGACGGGCCTCGAGCCGTGCGAGACCGATGGGTTCCCCCGTCTCCTCGCAGTAGCCGTAAGAGCCGTCCTCGATGCGACGCAGGGCTTCGTCGATCTTCGAGATGAGTTTCCGTTGCCGGTCGCGGGTACGGAGTTCCAGAGCACGATCAGTCTCCGACGTGGCGCGATCGGCCAGGTCGGGATGGTTCTCTGTTTCCTTCTGGAGGTGGGTGACCGTTTCGCGAGATTCGCGAAGGATCTCATCCTTCCAGGCCAGCAACTTTTGCTTGAAGTACTCGAGCTGACGCTCGTTCATGAACTCCTCATCGTCCGAAGGACGATAAGTCGTTTGTTCCGCCAGAACCGTAGCCGTCGTCATTGACGTCTCACGCCCCCATTACGCCATGCTCACAAGAGCCGGGCCTTATAACAAAAGCGCCGCAACGATCAATGAAGCTCGCGTTCGGCGGGCGTTCATGCCGCAACCTTCGCCTGTTCGAGCTTCGCCATCTCCACCGCAGCGCGGGTTTCGATCTCATTCAGGACCCCTTCAAGGCCGGCGTCGTCCGTGGCCATCCGCTCCTCGCGGACCGCTCGCGCCAGGCGCTCCAGATCGTGGGCCGAGACCTCGCCGTCGATCAGGGCGACCCTGACCTCGTCGAGCACGTCGAGAATACGTCCGGCGCGGCCCATGGCCCGACGACGGCGCTCCAGCGGACCGCCGACATCCTGCAGGGCCAACAGAGCGTCCAGCGAGCCGATCCCGCCCACACCGACACTCCGCGCGACGTCCGACGCCGCGCTGGCCGATGTCGTGGACGGCAGCGCGAAGGCGCCCTGCCCGCCCGACGGACGCGCCGCACCCTTGGCGCTTCCAAGTGATCCGACCGAACTGGATCCCGTGACTTTCATGGAGGCGATACGCCGCTCCGAACCGTGAATTGACCCCGAATGTCGGCCCGCTTGCTTGCGGCATGGTTAATGCCGGGCAATTTCTGCCGCCGACCGGATGGCCATCCTTTGCAGAGCCGCCAACACATTGAATTCACGCATCTAATTCGTGGCGCGCTTCTCGCATGTATGCGCGGGTAGTAGCGGCGTCACGACGGGAACGACATGCGTCCTTCGATTGCAGGCAGTCTGGTGCTGGTTCTGGCCCTTCTGATGGCCGGGCCGAGCTTCGCCAAGTCGCGCATCAAGGACGTCGTATCGTTCGAGGGCGTGCGGGAAAACCAGCTGACCGGCTATGGCCTGGTCGTCGGCCTCAACGGCACCGGCGACAACCTGCGCAACGCCCCCATGACCCGCCAGAGTCTCGAAGCGATGTTCGAGCGGCTCGGGGTCAACGTCCGTGACACCAACCTCAACACCAAGAACGTGGCCGTGGTCATGGTCACCGCCAAGCTGCCGCCGTTCGCCGCGTCCGGTTCGGCCATCGACGTGACGGTGTCCGCCGCTGGTGACGCCAAGAGCCTGCAGGGCGGGACGCTGCTGGTGACATCCCTGCTGGGCGCCGATGGCAATGTCTATGCGGTGGCCCAGGGCACCGTGCAGACCGGATCGGTCTCCGCCTCCGGCGCCTCGGGCAGCTCGATCAGCAAGGGCGTCCCCACGGCCGGCCGGATCGCGGGCGGGGCGACCATCGAGCGCGAGACCGGCTTCCAGATGGCCCAGATGGGCGAGATGCGCATGACCCTGCGCAACCCCGACTTCACCACCGCCCAGCGGATCGCAACAGCGATCAACGGCCGGTTCCCCGGAACCGCGGTGGCCGACAATCCGACGATCGTCACGCTCCGGCCGCCCGCCGGCCAGGGCATGGTGGGCTTCATGACCGCCGTCGAGACGCTCGAGATCGAGCCCGACGCCCCTGCCAAGGTGATCATCGATGAAAACAGCGGCGTCATCGTCATGGGCGACTCGGTGCGCATCTCCACCGTAGCCATCGCCCAGGGCAACCTGACCATCTCCGTCCAGGAGACGCCACAGGTCAGCCAACCCCAGCCCCTCAGCCGGGGCGGCGAGACGGTCGTCACCAGCCAGTCCGCCGTCTCTGTCGATGAGGAGCGCGGCCGCCAGCTGCTGACGTTGAAGAGCGGCGCCTCGCTGTCGAACCTGGTCGCCGGGCTCAACGCCCTGGGCGTCACGCCCCGCGACATGATTTCCATCCTGCAGGCCATCAAGGCCGCCGGCGCCCTGCAAGCCGACATCGAGGTGATGTGATGACCGCTCCCGTGGCCGTTTCGCCCGACATCCTGATGGCTCAGGCCCAGCCCCAGGCCGCCTCGACGGCCGATCTGGCGCGTCGCCACAAGATCGCCGACGCCGCCCAGAAGTTCGAGGCCTCGTTCCTGTCCTCGATGCTCAAGCCGATGTTCGATGGTCTCTCGACCGAAGCGCCCTTCGGCGGCGGCGAGGGCGAGGCGATGTTCAAGTCCTTCATGACCGACGCCATCGCCAAACAGACCGCCAAGCGTGGCGGACTGGGCGTGGGCGACCTCGTGCAGCGCGAAATGCTCAAACTCCAAGGTCTCAGTTAGAAAGACGAACCCATGGCTCTCGACGCCCGCGACGCGGCTGACCGTGTCGACCAATTGATCTCGCTGACCGACCGGCTGACCGCCCTGATGGCGCAGCAGTGCCTCGCCTTTGAACAGCGCCGTCCGCAGGACGCCGCCGCCCAGATGGAAGAGCTGTCGAAGCTCGCGAACATCTATCGACATGAGTCTGCGCGGGTGCGTCAGACGCCGGCGATGATCGAAGACGCGCCGCTGGATCAGCGCATGCGGCTGATGCAGGCGACCGAGGCGTTCGACGCCGTGCTGGCGCGTCAGGGCCGCGCGCTCGAGGCCGCCCGCACGGTCACCGAGGGCCTGGTGCGCGCCATCGCCGAAGAGGTCGCCTCGCAGCGCGACACGGGCGCGGGCTACGGCCCCGGCGCTGTCGGCAAGAGCGGCGACGCCCGCGCCATCACGCTGAACAAGAGCGCCTGATTGACCTGAATCAGAGACGGGGTCCCGGCCCCGCTCTCTGCTGGCCACCATGCCGGCCCCTCTTCCCTCGCTCCGCGACTCTGATCCTGACGAGACTTTCCTCGCCGAGGTGCGCCGGTTTCTCGCCGAAGCCCTGACGCCCGATCTGCGCGAAGCGGGTCGCCGTACGCTGGGCGTCCATAGCGACATCGACGCCTGCCGGATCTGGCATCAGCGCCTGCACCGCCGCGGCTGGATCGCGCCTGGCTGGCCGGTCGCTGAGGGGGGAACCGGCTGGACGCCGCGCGAGCGATTCCTGTTCGATCGTGAATGCGCTCTCAACGACGCCCCGGTGCTGTTCGCGGGCGGGATCCGCAGCCTGGGTCCGTTGATCATCGAGATGGGCACGCCGATGCAGAAGGCGCGCTATCTGCCCGCCATTCTGTCCGGAGACGACCTCTGGGCGCAGGGGTTTTCCGAACCCGGCGCGGGCTCTGATCTCGCCCGGGTGGCGACGAAGGCCGAACGCGTCGGCGAACGGTACATTGTCAACGGCTCCAAGATCTGGACCACCGGCGCCCACCTGTCGAACCGGATGTTCGCGCTCGTGCGCACGTCGACCGAGGACAGGCCGCAGAAAGGCCTGACCTTTCTGCTGATCGACATGGCGACGCCCGGCCTGACGGTCTCCCCGATCATCACCATCGACGGCGAGCACGAGCTGAACGCGGTGTTCTTCGACCAGGTCAGCGTGCCGGTCGCCAACCGGATCGGCGAGGAGGGTCAGGGCTGGGCCGTGGCCAAGCGGCTGATGCTGCTGGCCAGGTCCAACAACACCCCGGCCGCCCTCGTGCGGCGGGTCTATCAGCGCGCGCGGGCCGCCGCGCTGGCGACCGACGAGCTCGAGCCCGGCCTGATGTCGCGTCTCGTCAGCGCCGAGATCGAGCTGACCGCCTTTGAACAGGCCGAGCTCAACCTGCTGCCCGGCGGGCGTCTGCGCGACGGCGACAACACCAGCTCCTCGGTGCTCAAGTTGATCGGCAGTGAACTCCACCAGCGGGTCGCGGAACTTGCGATGGAGATATCGGGGACAGCGCGCGGCATCGCGCTCGATCCGTTCAGGGACGATGCGGGCGTATTGGCCGACGGCGCGCGGGCGACCGCCAAGCACTTCGCCACCCGGGCGGCCAGCATCTATTCGGGCTCGAGCGAGACACAGCGCAACGTGATCGCCGGCGTCCTGATTCCGCGGGTCTAGAGCGCCAACGGAACCGTGCGGTCCGTCGCGGCGATGAAGGTGGGCGTCCGGACCATGGGGCGTTCGGCCTGCAGGCGCGCCTCGATCCATGTCCACAGCGCGGTGATTTCGCCCGCGGCGGAGCTGCCGGGCTCCAGATCCTGGGCCGTCGAGCCGCCCGCCACGCTGCGCTGGTAGGCGACGCGCGTTCGCAGGCCGATCGGGGCGACCGGAAACCCCAGCGCCCTCAGGGCGGAAACCGCCTCCATCAGAACCGGCGCCTCGATCGACTGCTGCCGATGCGGGGCCTGGTTGAGCACGAAGGCGACCGGCCTGTGGAAGCGCGCGGCCAGGGCGGCCGACTCGGCGACGGCGCGGATATCAAAGAAGTTCGGTCGGGCGACGACCAGACAGAGATCGGCGCAGCGGACGGCCTGTTCGACCTCTTCCTCGACCGACGGGCCCGTGTCGACGATCAGAAGATCCACCCCGGCGCGTGCGGCGTCCTGCTGCCGTGCGAACAGGGCCCCTGGCTTGACGGCTTCGACGACGGGTTGCGGCTGTTGGCGCATCCGGCGCCATTCGACGGCCGAGTGCTGCCGATCCGTGTCCGCCAGCAGGGTTACATAGCCTGACTTATGCGCGGCGGCCGCCAGATGCACGGCCAGGGTGGTTTTCCCGGTCCCGCCTTTGCGGGCGATAATGGCGAGAGTCTTCAACGCCTGTCCCCGAACGATACGCTTGGGTCAGCCCGCAGCAGGAACCGTGCCCGGCGGAAATCAGGCCCTGGGTCGGCCGGCGGCGCCGTCGAACAGGCTGACGAGGAGGTCTCCTGCCTGCAGGATGGGATCGGGGGATCGCTGCAGGCGCGCGCGGATCAGACTGCCCTGCAGCAGGCTGATCGCCGCGCCGCCAAGACGGTCGGCGTCAGTTGCGGCGACACCATCGGCGCGAAGTCGCCCGGCGATGACCGACTCCCATGCCCCGAACGCATCCAGTCCCGCCTGGCGCAGGGACTCGTCTTCGCCGGCTGTCTCCAGCAGCACCGTGCTGATGGGACACCCGTCCCGCCAGCTGCTCTGCTCCATCCAGCTGGCGAGCCGCTGGACATAGTCACGGACAAGGGACGCCGCGTCCGGCGCCTCGGCGGCGATCTGCTCCAGCGTGCGCTCGACCAGGCCCCCGGCGTACCGAACGGCCGCCTCCCCGATCTGCGCCTTGCCCTGTGGGAAGTAGTGATAGAGTGAGCCCTTCGGCGCACGACTGCGGGCGACGATGTCGTTCAGGCCGGTGGCCGCATAGCCGCGACGCCGGAACAGGGTCGCGGCGGCCTGAATGATGGCCTGACGGTGTTTGGGCTGGGCTGCCATGAGAATCTATATAGACTGGTCTACATCAATAGAAGGTTGATGACCATGTCTGTTCCCGAGGGATTCACGCCCCACTTCCGCAAAAGCCCCCTGACCGACCCTTGGGAGCCGCTCTACAGCCGAACGACACAGGCCGCGGTGATCATCGGCCTGCGGGCCGGCGACGCGCACTGCAACAGCCGGGGGCTGGTGCACGGCGGGCTGATCTCGGCGCTCGCCGACAACGCCATGGGCCTGTCGGCCGGGCTCGGTTTGAACGCGACCGGCGGACTGGTGACCGTCTCGCTGGCGATCGACTTCCTCGGCGTGGCGAAGCCCGGCCAGTGGCTCGAATTCACAACGGCCTACGCCAAACGTGGGAAGACCCTCTGTTTCGCCCAGCTGTTCGTCACCGCCGACGGCGAGACCGTCGCCCGGGCCAACGCGACCTTCCGCGTGATCGGCGCCTGACCTTAGCCAAGCACGATCTGGCGCTCGATACCGATGGCCTGGAGAAAGTCCGGATCGTGGCTGACGACCAGAAGCGCTCCGTCGAACCCGGCCAACGCCGCCTCGACCGCGTCGATCGACTGCAGATCGAGGTGATTGGTCGGCTCGTCGAGGATCAGCAGCTGCGGCGGTTCGGGAGAGGACAGGACACAGGCCAAGGCCGCCCGCAAACGCTCCCCGCCGCTGAGCGAGCCAACCGACTGGTGCGCCGCCGTGTTGCGGAACAGGAACCGGGCCAGGGCGGCCTGGGCGTCATTGACACTGGCTGCGGGATTGAGCCGCTGGAAGGCCTGCAGGATCGTCTCGTCGTCGCGGAGAATTGCTGTCTTCTGGTCGAGCAGAACCGAGCGGGCGCCGCTTGCGATCCTTCCCGCTGCCGGAGTGAGCTCTCCCGCCGCCAGCCGGATAAGGGTGGTCTTGCCCCCGCCGTTTGGCCCGACCACGGCCACCCGCTCCGGCCCCACGATCTTCAGCGACAGGTCCAACAGAACCGGCGAGGCGCCATAGCCGAAGGTCACGTCCTCGAAGGCCAGGACGGTCTTTCCCGACGCCAACCCGGACGACGGCAACGAAAACGCAAACGCGCGCAGCTGCTCGACCCGCGACCGGGCGGTGGCCAGGGCCTCGCCGGCGGCGTCCCGCTGACGTTCGGCGAGCCGCTCCCCACGGCCGCTGCTTTGTTCGGCCCGCTCGGCCATGGCGCCCAGGAGGATCTTTGGCGCGGACCCCGAGGCCGCATATCTGCGGCCGGCGGCGTCGCGGCGGGCCTTGCGTTCACGCGCCAGCTGGGCATCGCGTTCGATGCGGCCCGCTTCGCGTTCCGCGTCGCCCAGCGCCCTTTCGGCGGCCGTGCGCTCCTCGGCCTTGCGCTCGACGTACAGGTCGTAGTTTCCGCCGTAGACACGCGCGCCAAGGCTCGAGAGCTCGACGATGCGGTCCATCTCGCGCAACAGCGCCCGGTCGTGACTGACGACCACCGCCCCGCCCCGCCAGCCCTGCAGGAACCTGACGAGGAAGGCGCGCGCGTCCGCGTCGAGATTGTTGGTCGGCTCGTCGAGCAGGATGACGTCCGGCTCGCTGACAAGCAGCCCCGCCAGTGCAAGCCGCGTCAACTGGCCGCCGCTCAGGCTGTCGCCGGGACGGTCGCACGCCAGACCCGGAAGGCCGACATCAATCAGGGCGTCATCGATGCGCGCGGGCAGGCCCCAGCCGGCCTCGGCGAAGTCCTCGTCGCCGCCGGTCCCGGCCTCGACGCGGTCCAGCCGCGCAAGGCCATCGGCGACGCCCAGCAGGTCCCCGACCGTCGCGCCGGGCGGCGGGGCTAGTGTCTGACGCAGCACGCCGATCCGGCCCGCGCGGCTGATGTGGCCGGACGCAGGCATTTGCTCGCCGGTCAGCAGGCGCAGCAGCGTCGACTTGCCCACGCCGTTGCGACCGACAAGGCCGGTGCGCTCCCGCCCGATGGCGAGGTTCACATTGTCGAAGAGAACGCGACCGTCAGGCGTGACGGCGGAGACGGCGTCCAGAATGAGGCTGGTGGAAATCCGGGGAGACATGGGCGCTCACGGGCAGGTACAGGGAAACGGCGAAGCGGTTTTCCATCCTGCGGTCCATGAGAGCCTCCCTGGGCGACCGGCCCGGCGCCGGAACTCCAATATAGGCCATCGCCGCCGCGGCGCAAAGACGCGGCCGGTGGCCAGCGACGCGGAGGAGGACTATCTGACGGCCATGAGCGCCCCCCTCGCCTTCCAGGCCACGGCCTATTCACCGGAAGAGGCCCGCGCCCGCCGGGCGGACGCCATCGCGCGCGCCAAGGCGGCCACCGGCATCGACGAAGCGCTGATCTCCGACCTGGTCGAGGCCTTCTACCAGCGGGTCCAGGCGGATCCGCTGCTTGGGCCGGTGTTCGCCGAACGGATCATCGACTGGGCTCCGCACCTGGCGCAGATGAAGGTGTTCTGGGGCTCGGTGGCGCTGGCCACAGGCGCCTATCAGGGCCGGCCGATGCCCAAGCACATGCGTCTTCCGGTCGACGCGCGCCACTTCGACCGCTGGCTGACCCTGTTCGAGGAGACCGCCCGGTCGCTCTGCAGCCCGCTGGCCGCAGAGCATTTCATCGTCCGCGCCCGTAACATCGCAGAAAGTCTTGAGCTGGGCGTCGCCAACGCCAGCGGCGTGATGCTGGGCGTCGGCGAGCGGTTCGTGCGGCCGGACTGAAAGTCAGCAAGAACCGGGTCGCCGTCGTCTACGGCCGTGACCAGACTGGAACGCCTCAACACAGGAGTTCCCCATGTCCTACGTCGTCACCGGCCTTTCCCCCGAAACCTTCGCCCCGCTCTTCAACCTCGACGAGGCCGGCCTCGCCGCACGCGGGGTTATCCGCATGACGGTCGACAGCAAGCCGGGCTTTCCCTGCCGCGTCACCCTGGAAGACGCCGACCCCGGCGAGACCGTGCTGCTGCTCAATCACGAGCACCTCGACGTCGAGACCCCCTACCGCGCCCGCCACGCCATCTTCGTCCGGGAAGGCGCCGTTGCGCCCTCGCGGGTCGAGAACGCCCTTCCGGCCGCCCTGGCGTCGCGCCTTCTGGCGATCCGGTCCTATGACGCGGAAGGCATGATGATCGACGCCGAAGTCATCGAGGGCGCCGAGGCTGAGCCGCTGATCGAGCGATTTCTGGCTGACCCGCGCGCCGCCTATCTGCACGCCCACAACGCCCGTCGCGGCTGTTTCGCGGCCCGCATCGACCGGGCCTGATGACAGGGTGATGTCAGCAGGATCGCGACCTGCTGACATCATGCCGCCGCGTTCTCACAATGTTCTTGTGCAATTGGCGACTCTGCGCACTACATATGGACGTTGCGCCGCGCTTCCTTCTGGCCGGCTGAGCGTTCCTCCCGGTGACCATGGCCGACCATCAGAACTTCATCCGCGTGCGCGGCGCGCGGGAGCACAATCTCAAGGACGTCAACGTCGACATCCCGCGCGGCGAGCTGGTGGTGATCACCGGCCTGTCGGGCTCGGGCAAGTCCTCGCTGGCATTCGACACGATCTACGCCGAGGGCCAGCGCCGCTACGTCGAGAGCCTGTCGGCCTACGCCCGCCAGTTCCTTGAACTGATGAGCAAGCCGGACGTCGATCTGATCGAGGGCCTGTCGCCGGCCATCTCGATCGAGCAGAAGACCACCAGCCGCAACCCGCGCTCCACCGTCGGCACGGTGACCGAGATCCACGACTACATGCGCCTGCTGTGGGCGCGGGTCGGCGTGCCCTATTCGCCGGCCACCGGCCTGCCGATCGAGAGCCAGACCGTCAGCCAGATGGTCGACAAGCTGACCGCCCTGCCCGAGGGCGAGCGCATCTACCTGCTGGCCCCCGTGGTGCGCGGCCGGAAGGGCGAATACCGCAAGGAGATCGCCGAGTGGCGCAAGCTGGGCTTCCAGCGGCTGAAGATCGACGGCGTGCTCTATCCGATCGAGGACGCCCCGGAGCTGGACAAGAAGTTCAAGCACGACATCGACGTCGTCGTGGACCGTCTGGTGACCAAGAACGGCCTGGAGCAGCGCTACGCCGACAGCATAGAACAGGCGCTGCGCCTGGCTGACGGCATCGCGGTCGCGGAATGGGCCGATGCGCCGGCCGAGGGCGAAGAACCGCGCCGCATCATCTTCTCTGAAAAGTTCGCCTGTCCGGTCAGCGGCTTCACCATCAGCGAGATCGAACCCCGACTCTTCTCGTTCAACAACCCGTTCGGCGCCTGCCCGGCCTGCGACGGCCTGGGCGCAAAACTGGCGTTCGACGCCGACCTGATCGTGCCGGACAAGGACAAGACCCTGCACAAGGGCGCCGTGTCGCCCTGGGCCAAGGGCCCCTCGCCGCTCTACACCCAGACCCTGCAGGCCCTCGCGCGCCACTACGGCTTCTCGATGGATACGCCGTGGCACAGCCTGTCGGCGGAGGCCCAGAAGGTCGTCCTGTACGGCACCGGGACCGAGAAGATCCATTTCGTCTACGACGACAACGCCCGCAAGTACGAGGTCAACAAGCCCTTCGAGGGCGTGCTGCCGAATCTCGAGCGGCGCTGGCGCGAGACCGACTCAAGCTGGGTCCGGGAAGAGCTCGGCCGCTACCAGTCCGACACGCCCTGCGACGTCTGCCACGGCGCGCGCCTGAAACCGGAAGCCCTGGCGGTCAAGATCGGCCAGCGCAACATCTCCGAGGTCAGCGGCCTTGCCATCCGCCATGCCGGGGAATGGTTCGAGGCGCTGGAAGACCAGCTGACCGCCAAGCAGATGGAGATCGCCCGGCGTATCCTGAAAGAGATCAAGGATCGCCTGCGGTTCCTCGTCGACGTCGGGCTGGACTACCTGAACCTGTCCCGCGGCTCGGGCACCCTGAGCGGCGGCGAGAGCCAGCGGATCCGTCTGGCCAGCCAGATCGGCAGCGGCCTGACCGGCGTCCTCTATGTGCTGGACGAACCCTCCATCGGCCTGCACCAGCGCGACAACACCCGCCTTCTTCAGTCGTTGCGCGGCCTGCGCGACCTCGGCAATTCGGTGCTGGTGGTCGAGCACGACGAGGAGGCCATCCTCACCGCCGACTATGTCATCGACATGGGTCCGGCCGCGGGCGTGCACGGCGGCCACATCGTCGCCGAGGGCAAGCCGCAGGACATCCTCGACAACCCCAACAGCATCACCGGCATGTATCTGTCGGGCGTGCGCGAGATCGCCGTGCCAGAACAACGCCGGCCGATCTCCAGCAAGCATGTGCTCCGGGTCGTCGGCGCGACCGGCAACAACCTCAAGAGCGTCACGGCCGAGATTCCGGTCGGCACCTTCACCTGCATCACCGGCGTCTCCGGCGGCGGCAAGTCGACCTTTACGATCGAGACCCTCTACAAGGCCGCCGCCCGCCGGCTCAACAACGCCAGCGATGCGCCGGCGCCCTACGAGAAGATCGAGGGGCTGGAGAATTTCGACAAGGTCATCGACATCGACCAGAGCCCGATCGGCCGCACACCGCGGTCGAACCCGGCCACCTATACCGGCGCCTTCCAGCCGATCCGGGACTGGTTCGCCCAGCTGCCGGAAAGCAAGGCGCGGGGCTATGGTCCCGGCCGCTTCAGCTTCAACGTCAAGGGCGGTCGCTGCGAGGCCTGTCAGGGCGATGGCCTGATCAAGATCGAGATGCACTTCCTGCCCGACGTCTACGTCACCTGCGACGTCTGCAAGGGCAAGCGCTACAACCGCGAGACTCTCGAGATCCTGTTCAAGGGCAAGTCGATCGCCGACATCCTCGACATGACCGTCGACGAGGCCGCCGACTTCTTCAAGGTCGTGCCACCCGTGCGCGACAAGATGGAAACGCTCAAACGGGTGGGCCTGGGCTACGTCCACGTCGGCCAGCAGGCGACGACCCTGTCCGGCGGCGAGGCCCAGCGGGTCAAGCTGAGCAAGGAGCTGAGCAAGCGGGCCACCGGTCGGACCCTGTACATCCTCGATGAACCGACCACCGGGCTACACTTCGAGGACACCAAGAAGCTGCTCGAGGTGCTGCATGAGCTGGTCGACAACGGCAACACCGTGGTCGTCATCGAGCACAATCTGGATGTCGTGAAGACAGCCGACTGGATCGTCGACTTTGGCCCGGAGGGCGGCGACGGCGGCGGCGAGATCGTCGGCGTCGGGACCCCGGAAAAGGTCGCCGGCATCGAAGGCAGCTGGACCGGTCGTTACCTGGCCGAAGTGCTCAAACGCCACCGCGACAGGGCCGGCGAGAAGCGCAGGCGGGCCTGATCGCCCGCCCGCGCCTCACTCCTCAGGCGGTTGCGCCGCCACCGGTCAGGCTGCGGTAAATCTCCGGCGCCGGACACATCATGATCAAGAGGAGGAACGGCGCGGGAATGGCCGCGACCAGTTCGTAGATCAGGAAGGTCGGGGTGAAGAAGGTCTTCAGCGACGTGAAATCCGGCGAGAAGATAGTGCCCATCGCGCTGAACCCGCCACCGATCAGGACCATCACCAGCATCAGGATGGCGAACACCGCCGCGTAGGTGATCACCATCAGGATGAACGCCAGGATGTAGGCGCCGAGCATCGGCCAGAATTTGCCCCGGGTCAGGGCCCAGGATCCAAACACGTTGATCTTGCCCGTAGCGAAGGTCTGCGCGCTGGCCAGTGAAAGACGCACAAGCAGCACAATCATGAAGCCGAACAACACGAGCCCGCCGACGATCCCGGCCAGCGGCGCGAAAGCCTTGCCGACCATGGCGGCGATGGCCACCAGCGCGACGACCCCGATGACTCCCGCGATATAGACACCGAGAAAGACCAGAAACGTCAGGATCATCAGGGCGATCTGGCGCAGTTCGTCGGCGCCGAGCGCGAAATAGGCCAGGCGCTTGTCCGACGGACGAAGCATCATCCGGTTCACCGCACCGTACAGAACCCCGTAGTAGAGCAGCACGAGCGGCAGCAGGACCGCATACATCTGCATCAGCGGCTTCATCGCCGCCAACACGGCCTGGGGATCCGATTCCGCGGTCGCGCTCATGGTGGTCATTTGCGTCAGACTCGGACCGGCCATGGAGATCATGCCGGCCGACATGACGAAGGAAATGATCGCCAGAATTGGTATCCAGACGAGCACCGTCCGGAAGTGTTCGCGGCCCGCGCGGAACCCGCTGAAGGCCACCTCTGAAGCCGAAAACATCCCTGCATCCCCCTCGTCCGGCGATCCCTGACCACCGCTCCGTCGCTCAGGGGAGCATCGTCCGTTTGCCGTGGCAAGGGTCATGACAGGCGTCATACGGCGTGGTCTTGTGGCGACGGCCCGCAAGGAGCCAGGAATCAGATCGTGCGACCCGCGCGTTGTCTGACCACCCCGCCGGAGAACGCCCATGATCCTCTACGGAGAACGAAACCCCGCCCCCAACCCGCGCCGTGTCCGCATCTTCATCGCTGAAAAGGGCATCGATCTGCCCGAGACGCGGGTCGCGCTGCACAAGCGTGAGCACAAGTCGGACGAACACCGAGCGCGAAACTCGCTGGGTCAGGTGCCGACGCTGGTGCTGGACGACGGGACGGCGATCTCCGAGAGCGTCTCGATCTGCCGTTACCTGGAGGGCCTGCATCCGACCCCTTCGCTGTTCGGCGAGACCGCGATCGAACAGGCGACCATCGACATGTGGATCCGCCGGATCGAGTTCCAGCTGATGACCCCGGTCGGCATGTTCTGGCGCCACGCGCACCCGCTGACGGCGGCGTTGCTGACGCAGTTCAAGGATTTCGGCGAGTCCAACCGCGAGACCTACGGACGGGTCCTGTCCTGGCTGGACCGGGAACTGGCCGACGGCCGGGCCTTCCTGGCGGGAGAGCGCTATTCGATGGCGGACATCGTCGCCATGACCACGATCGATTTCGCGACCTTCACCGGTCTGGAGATCCCGGCGGAGACACCGAATCTGCACGCCTGGCTGGAGCGGGTGTCCGGTCGGCCGAGCGCCGCCGCCTAGAGGTCCGCAGCGGCGTGAGCCTTGAGGCGGCGATAGGCGGCCGCCGGCGGAGCGTAGAAGATCACGAACACCAGCACGATCAGCAGCGTCTGCAGCGCCATCTGCAGAAGCAGCTCGCCGAGCAGGCCAAGCGCTAGCGCCGGCGTAAGATGAGTCAGGTCGGGGCTGGCCAGCCGCCCCATCATCGTGAAACCGCCCGTCACCTTGGCCAGCACGAGGCTCAGGGTCAGCGCCCCGGCGACCACGAGCACGGCATAGACGATCGCGAGACCGAGGGTGGGCAGAAGCCTCCAGAACTGGCCCTGCGTCAGACGCCAGGCGGCCCAGAGCCGGAAGTGGTGTTCGGCGAAGGTCATGACGCCGGCCAGCGCCAGGCGAGTGGCCAGCCACCCCAGAAGGGCCACGCCGCCGAGCGAACCGACCCAGGTGACGGCCTTGTGCAAACCGCCGGAGTTGTTCGCCACGATCACCACCAGCGCGCCATAGACGCCGCTCGCGACAGCGAAAATCAGGATCACCAGCAGGCTGACCAGAAACATGCGCAGTTCGTCGGCGCTGATCTTGAGATGGGCGAAGCCCTTGTCTTCGGGATTGAGCACCGTGCGGTAGATGGCCGTCACCAGCATGATCGGCATGATCACCGCGAGCGGAAAGGCGATGAACATCGACACGCCGAACCGCGCCACCAGTTCGCCGAAGTCACGCTGCACGCCGGTCGCCTCGACCGCCGCGAGATTGCCGATATTGGGCACCAGCAGGACCACGATCATCGCCAGCAGCGACAGGAGGTAGAAGCCGGTCCAGGCGAGGATCAGACCGGGACGGTCGCGGATGATGCGGAAACCCTCGAAGGCGGTGCTGGTTGGCGAAATGATCATTGGCCCGCGCCCTCCTTCAGTCGGCGGTAAATGTGGGACGTCATGCCGACCGAGATGGGGACATAAAAAAGCGTGCCGACCGCGGTCGCAATGCCCTCAGCCCAATGATCCGTGACCGGCGAGCGTGTGAGTTCGCTGAACCCCATGGCCAGCCCTTGAAGCGCGAAGATCGGCAGATTGACCAGCACCACCGCCGCCAGGATACGCAGCACCGATCCCCTGGTCAGCCCGAGGGCGCTGAACATTCGGATCCCGCTCGACGCCGCCGTCGCGGGCGCGGCCATTGTCAGCCGGAGAACCAGCACGAGAATGCCAAGCAGGCAGAGGGTCAGTCCGGCATTGAAGATGAATCGCGCCAGGGGGCTGAGGCTCGCCATCAACGCATCGGGCGATGCGGCGTTCACGGCGGCGTCACCCCCGACGAAGCCGAGCAGGACGACGGCCAGAATGAAGGTGGTCACGAAGGCCACGATGAACAGCAGGACCACCGTCAGAAAGGTCAGTCCGAGCAGCCGCGTCTCCAGTCCGCGCCATTGAAACCCGAGCGGGCCGTTGTGCTCGGGGGACTCAGCGCCGACCGGAGCCAGGGCGATACGGTACAGCGCCCCCTGGGCCATCAGGAGCGCGATGAAATAGACCGCGGTTGCGATCAGGGCGACCTTGATTGGCGTCACATTGGCCGTCAGCGCCGCGACAGCCACAACCGACAACGGGCCGATGGCCCGCAGCACGTTGGCGCGCCAGAAACCGAAGCCTTCGGCCACGGCAGTCCGGACCGAAAAACGCGCCTGGGACATGCGACTCCTCGCGCCATGAGCGCGTGTGGTTCCTGTGCGCCTTAAACCCTGCTTCGCGCCAGATGGCGACAGGATTTCAGGTCGTCAGGGCTGGAACCGACGTTGTGCCCGTCAGACGATCCCTTCGGCCGATCCGCGCAGCTGCCGGTAGGCTTCCGCCCAGGGCGCCGTGAACACCGACACGAACACCGCCCCGACAAAACTGGCCACAAGACCGCCGATGACGACCCACGGCCCCAGTGTGCCCAGCAAGACCTTTGGCGACTGACGGAAGAAGGCTTCCACGGCCTGGGCGTCGAGGTGGTGAAGCCCTCCCATTCCACCGGCGGCGGCCATGCCGGCCGACGCCATGACGGCCATGACCACACCCTCCAGAACCATGACGATCAGGATGAGGATCAGGGTGACCAGCAAGAGGCTGACGGCGTTGCCCCGCGTCAGCGTCCAGGATTCGAAGAGGCGGAAGTTTCGCTCGGCGAAGCTCATCGGCGCCGCGAGGCTGAAGCGCAGAGAAAGCCAGATAAGCCCCACCGCCAGCACGACACCCGAGAGAATGCAGAAGCCGATCGTGGCGGGGTGCGACGCCTGCCAGATGGCGAAGGCGATACCTGCGGTCAGGCCGATCCAGACCATCGCCCCCATGGTGAGGATAATGCTGAGGCAGATCACCACCAGAGCCAGCCAGACCTCACCCATGCCGAGCCGCAGATAGGCCCAGCGGCTCGCCTTCGGCTCAAGGATGGCCCGGAATACGGCGCCGGCGAGCATGACCCGGACGAGCAACCCCAGAACCCAGAGGATCGGATTCGCCGCGTACCACGTCGAAATGAACGGCATCATCTGTTCCGAGGTGGGTTCGCCGCCGTTCTTGCCGATCGCAATCAGGTCGGCGAATGCCGGCCCCACGGCGGCGAGTATTCCGACGACCGGAAGGATCCCGAGCACCAGGATGAATACCGCCCAGCCAACCACGGCCAGCGGCTTGCGCCCCACAAGTCCAAAGCCGGCGAACGCCGTCTTGCCGATATCAATCCGAGCCATGATCCGCCCTCCCCGAGGAACCGTGTTCGCGGAGACCATCACAACTCTCCGCGCGACGCCAGCATCTGCCGCTTTCACGCGAGCCCGCCTGGCCCTATGTCTCCGCCCATGACGATGAAACCTGTTCATGTGATCGGCGGCGGTCTCGCCGGCTCCGAAGCGGCCTGGCAGCTTGCCGAGGCCGGTGTGCCGGCGGTGCTGCACGAGATGCGGCCGGTGCGGGGCACCGACGCCCACCAGACAGACGGCCTGGCCGAACTGGTCTGTTCCAACTCCTTCCGCTCGGATGACTGGCAGTACAATGCGGTCGGCCTGCTGCACGCAGAGATGCGCCGATGCGGCTCGATCATCCTGTCGAGCGGCGACAAGCATCAGGTGCCCGCCGGCGGAGCCCTCGCAGTTGACCGCGACGGCTTCTCAGCGGACGTGACCGCCAGGCTCGAGGCGCATCCTCTGGTGACCATCATGCGGGAAGAGGTTACCGGCCTGCCGCCGGCCGACTGGGACAGCGTGATCATCGCCACCGGCCCCCTCACCTCCCCGCCGCTGGCCGAGGCCATCCTGTCGCTCACGGGTGAGGACAGTCTCAGTTTCTTCGACGCCATCGCCCCGATCATCCATCTCGACTCGATCGACATGAGCAAGGCCTGGCGCCAGTCGCGCTACGACAAGGAAGGCCCCGGCGGCGACGCGGCGGCCTACATCAACTGTCCGATGGACAAGGACCAGTACAACGCCTTCATTGACGCCCTGCTGGCCGGGCCCAAGTCCGAGTTCAAGGACTGGGAAAACGTGCCCTACTTCGACGGCTGCCTGCCGATCGAGGTGATGACCGAGCGGGGCCGCGAAACCCTGCGCCACGGCCCGATGAAGCCGGTCGGCCTGACCAACGCCCACAACCCGACCGTCAAGCCCTGGGCCATCGTCCAGCTGCGCCAGGACAACGCGCTGGGCACCCTGTGGAACATGGTCGGCTTCCAGACCAAGCTGAAGCACGGCGCCCAGACCGACATCTTCCGCATGATCCCGGGCCTGGAGAACGCACAGTTCGCGCGGCTCGGCGGCCTGCACCGAAACACCTTCCTCAACAGCCCGCGCCTCCTCGACGACAGGCTGCGGCTGAAGGCCGACACGCGGCTGCGCTTCGCCGGACAGGTCACGGGGGTCGAGGGCTACGTCGAGAGCGCGGCCCTCGGCCTGCTGACCGGACGCCTCGCGGCGGCGGAACGGTTGGGAACGCCGATGACCCTGCCCCCCGCGACCACCGCGCTCGGCGCACTGGCGACCCACATCACCGGCGGCTTCATGGAAGGGCCGAAGGCGACCTTCCAGCCGATGAACATCAACTATGGTCTGCTGCCGCCAATGGAGGCGCCGCGCCACGATGGCGAGGGCCGCAAGCTGCAACCGCAGGACCGTGGTCGGGCCAAGAAGCGGATGATGAGCGAACGGGCCATGGCCGATCTCGAAATCTGGCTGACGGGCGAGGCCGTGGCGGCGGCCTGACCGCACGCAGGCGGCGGAAAAGACTACCCCGAAGACTGGCGCGGACGGCACGACGCCCTTAGGGTGCCGGCAAAATTGCGCAACGATCCGCCGGGAAACGCCTGAATGAAGATCATCACTCGCCTGTTCGCCGCCGGCCTTCTGGCCCTCAGCATCAGCGCCGCCGCCGACGCGCGGCCCTTTACCGCGAAAGACATGGTCACGATCGACCGGCTGAGCGACCCGCGCGTCTCGCCGGACGGTCGTTACGTCCTCTATTCGCGCCGGGTCGTCGACTACGAGGCCAACAAGGCCAGGTCAGAGCTCTGGGCCATTGACCTGTCTGGCAAGACCCCCGGCGCGCCGCGCAAGCTCGACGCCTCGGACGGCGGCGGCGTCAGCAGCGCCCGCTGGGGCGCTGACGGCCACAGCATCTATTTCCTCTCGAGCCGCAGCGGCTCGTCGCAGGTCTGGCGCGCCGACATCGGCGCGGCCGGGGCCAGCCAGGTGACCAGCCTTCCGTTCGACGTGGGCGGCTTCCGCACCTCGCCCGATGGCAGGAAGCTGCTGGTGACGCTCGCCGTTTTCCCGGACTGCCCCACCCTTCAGTGCTCGGTCGACCGCATCGCCGCCCGCAAGGCGCAGAAGACCACCGGCGTGGTCTACGATCGGCTGTTCGTGCGTCACTGGGACGAATGGGCTGACGGCACGCGCAACCAGCTGTTCGTGCTGACCTTCGACGAAAAGGGCGTCACCGCCGACAAGCCCGTCGCCATCATGCACGGCTTCGACGGCGACGCGCCCTCCAAGCCGTTCGGCGACGAGAGCGAGTTCACCTTCTCGGCCGACGGCAAGGAGGTGGTCTTCTCGGCCCGCCTCGCCGGCAAGACCGAACCCTGGAGCACCAACTTCGATATCTATGGCGCGCCCGCCGATGGATCGGGCCAGCTGACCAACTACTCCGAGGCCAACAAGGCCTGGGACACCGGCGTGGTCTATTCCCCGGACGGCAAGCTGGTCGCCTACCGGTCCATGAAGCGTCCCGGCTTCGAGGCCGACCGCTGGCAGATCGGCATTCATGACGAAGCGACCGGCAAGGACCGCGAACTGGCCGCCGACTGGGACCGGTCGGCCGACGCCCTCGCCTGGGCCCCGGACGGAAAGACGATCTACGCGCTGGCCGGCGACGTCGGCCAGGTGCGGATCTTCGCCATCAATGTGAAGACCGGAAAGGTCACGCCCGTCACCGGCGACGGCCATGTCAGCGCCTTCGACGTCGGCCCCAAGGGCATCGTCTACGCCCAGGACACCCTGGCCGGTCCGGCCCAGCTCTTCAGCATCGGCTTCAAGCCGGGGTCGAAGCCTGTCCAGCTGACCAACGCCAACGCCGACAAGCTGGCCGGAGTCGAGTTCGGGCAGTACGAGCAGTTCAGCTTCCCGGGCTGGAACGGCGAGACGGTGCACGGCTATCTGGTCAAGCCGGTCGGCTTTGATCCGAGCAAGAAGTACCCGGTCGCCTTCCTGATCCACGGCGGGCCGCAGGGCAGCTTCGGCAATCTGTTCCACTATCGCTGGAACGCCCAGACCTACGCCGGCGCGGGCTACGCGGTGGTGATGATCGATTTCCACGGCTCGACCGGCTACGGCCAGGGCTTCACGGACGCGATCAGCCAGCACTGGGGCGACCGCCCGCTGGAAGACCTGCAGAAGGGCTGGGCCTATGCCCTGAAGTCCTACAGCTTCCTCGACGGCGGCCGGGCTTGCGCGCTCGGCGGCTCCTACGGCGGCTTCATGGTCAACTGGATCGCCGGCAACTGGAAGGAGCCGTGGAAGTGCCTCGTCAATCACGACGGCATCTTCGACGCCCGCTTCATGGCCTACTCCACCGAGGAGCTGTGGTTCAGCGAGTGGGAGAACGGCGGCACGCCCTGGTCTGCGGGCACGACCTACAGCCAGTTCAATCCGGCCGACCATGTGGCCAACTGGACGGTCCCGATGCTGGTCGTCCACGGCGGCCGGGACTACCGCGTGCCGCTGGAAGAAGGCCTGTCGACCTTCACCGCCCTGCAGCGGCGTGGCGTCGAGAGCAAGCTGCTGTACTTCCCGGAAGAGAACCACTGGGTGCTCAAGCCGCAGAACTCGGTGCAGTGGCATGACGAAGTGCTGGGCTGGCTGAACGCGCACACCAAGCCCGAATAGGCATCCGGCTTCCGGACAAAAAAGGGGGACGTCGCGACGCGGCGTCCCCCTTGTTCGTTGCGGCCCTGTGATCAGGCCGGGATCAGGCCAAGCCCCTGCCACATGGCCATCGCCAGACTGAAGGCGCGCATGTCGCCTGTCGTCGTGCCGGCCATCCGGTTCATGGCGTAGGCGAAGGTCGTGCGCGCATCCATGTCGATGATCGCCAGCGAGCCGCCATAGCCGCCCCAGAAAATGGTGTTGGGGCTGGGCAGCGGCAGGGTTCCGCCGCCGAGGCCGAATCCCATGCCGTAGCGAACCGGCATGCCGAGGACGAGGTCCTTGCCCTCGATCTGCAGTTCCAGCGCCTTGCGGCAGCCGGCTTCGGACAGGAAGCGCCGGCCTTGGGCCACGCCGCCGTTGGCCAGGATGGCGTGGATCTGCGCCACCGAGCGAGCGTTGCCCGTGCCGCCGGCCGCCGGGATTTCCGCGCCCCGCCAGTCACGAGTCCGGGTCGCCAGCACGTTGATCGGCGGGTTGTCGGTCCGATAGGTGCTGGACCCCTCGCCGATCGAGGCGTCGCGCGGCGGCGGCGGGACGAGATCAGCAACCCGGCCGTCCTCGGATGCCGGCAGGCCGATGTGGAAGTCCGCGCCGAGCGGCTCGGCGAATTCCTCGCGGAACACCGTGCCGAGCGACTTGCCGGCGATGCGGCGAACCACCTCGCCGACCAGATAGCCCTGGGTCACCGCGTGATAGCCGGGCGCCGTGCCGGGAGCCCAGAGCGGGGCCTGGGCCGCCAGCAGCGCCGTGGCCCGCTCCCAGTCGTAGAGGATGTCCCCGTCGACCGTTTCCGACCAACCCGACAGGCCGGCTGAATGGCTCATCAGCTGGCTGACCTTGATGTCGGCCTTGCCGTTGGCGGCGAACTCCGGCCAGTAGCGCGCGACCGGCGCGTCAAAGTCCAGCTCGCCGCGATCGGCCAGCAGCAGCGCGGTCAGCGCGGTCATGGTCTTGGTCGTCGAGTAGACGTTGACGATGGTGTCCCGCTCCCAGGGGCGGGTCTTCTCCGGGTCGGCCCAGCCGCCCCAGATGTCGACGACGATTTCGCTTTCAAGCGTGGCGCAGAACGACGCGCCGAGGTCGCCGCCGTTCGCGAAATTGGCCTCGAACGCGGCGCGCGCGCCTGCGAACCGGTCGTCGGTAAAGCCCTGTGTGATCACGTCGACCAAGGCGCGTTCTCCCTCGTTGTCTGTCGTTCCGCCTCAATATGCCGATCAAGGCAAGGCGCGCCAGATCACGCTAGGGCAACCCGCTAGGCGATCCGACCGGTCAGAACGGCGAAGAACAGTCGGCAGCGCTTTTCGAGGTCTCCCGGCCTGCCGCCGCCTGCGTAGCGACGGACCAGCGACGCATGGGCGACCGCCGGAAAGGCGGCGATCGGCAGCCGCGCCAGCTCGGCTCTGGCGGCCTTCAGGGCGGTCAGGGCGGCTTCTGCGTCGGTAGGCGCGAGGGCGACGGCCCGTGCGGCCTGTCGCACCTGGTCGGCCGTGGCCTCCGGCGACAGCCGCCGCGCCGCGAGGGCCATCAGCAGGCCTTCGGTGGCGTCGGCGTGTTTCAGGGCGGCCTCGCCCGACTTCGGGCCGTCCAGGTCGCCCAGCCGCGCCTCGGCCAGCGCGGCAAGTGCGGTCGGCGGCAGGTCGCCGACGGCGATGGCCTTCAGCACGGGGTGGGACCGCGGCGGCCTGCCTTGCGCGATCTCCTCAAGACCCTCGCGCCACCAGGTCATGCGAATCTCGCCCATCAACGGGTCGCTGACGATTTGAGGGATCCGCGTCAGTTCATGGTCAAGGGCATAGAGCGCAATTAGATCGGTGCGCGCGGCAGGATCCGCCACGAACCGGCTGGACAGCCAGCGGTCGGGCGCGACGCGCTGCACGAGGGAGTCGAGATCGTCGTCCATGGGCCTCGAAACGAAGAAGGGCCCGCCTTTCGACGAGCCCTCCCCGTATCCTTGAGACGATCGGCTAGCCGAGCGTCTGCGTCATCGTCATGGCCGTCAGCATGGGGATGCTGAGCAGCAGGTTGGTGCGCGAGAACAGCATCGCCGTCTTGCCGGCCTTGGCCTTGGCGTCCGCGTCAGCCTCGACGATGCCCAGGGCGATCTTCTGGTTCGGCCAGATGAAGACCCAGACATTGAGGAACATGATCGTGGCGAGCCACATGCCGATGCCCAGCAGGATGTGGCTGGTGCTGACGAAGCCCTCGCTGGCGCCCAGCGTGTAGGCGGGCAGCAGGACCTGCTTGCTGCCGGCCAGCAGAACGCCGGCGACCCAGGTGCCCAGGGCCGACCAACGGAACCAGAACAGCGCCTCGGGGGCGATGTACTTGGACACGGCCGGCTTCAGCTCGGCGGGGATTTCCGGCATTTTCCGGATCTGGACGAAGTTGAAATAGTACAGAAGCCCGATCCACAGGATGCCGAGGAAGGTGTGGATCCAGCGCAGCAGCGCCTCGATGAAGAGGACGTCCACGCCGCCATGGTACTGGGCGTAGGCAAAGACCATGACCAGCGCGAGCACGACGCTCAGGATCACGGTGTTGCGGAAGTTGGAAAGAAGTCCGGCGATCATCGAATTGCCCCTCAGATAAAGTCCTACCTTGACGCTCAGCTATAGGCCGCTTCGCCCGGTCTGGTAAACAGGTTGCCGATCACACCGCGATGAGCGCGGCGGCCACGCGCCGGCCCTCGGACGCGACCACGTTGTAGGTGCGCGCCGCGGCCTCGGTGGCCATGAACTCCAGTCCGATGCCGGCGTTCCTGAGCAGGTCGCGGATCTCCCGGGACGGGAGGCCGGGGACCAGCCCCGTGCCGAGCAGCACGAACTCGACCGCGTCACGGTTGGCGAGCACCTCCGCGAAATCGCCGGGGGTCAGGGCGCTCAGGCTGACGGGCGACCATTCACGGGCCACGTCATCGAGGATCAGCAGCGATCCCGGCCGCCAGTCGCCGGCCACGCGGAAGCCACCGCCGCCCCAGGCATCCACCGAAGGCGGCTGCCGCATCCCGGGCCTCAGGGGCGAGAGGCCGCGCCGAACTTGATCGGCGTCGCCTCTTCCTCGCCGCCACGCTTGACGCCCCACAGCAGGATGACCGGCGCGGCCACATAGATCGACGAATAGGTGCCCAGCGTGATGCCGAACATCATGATGATCGAGAAGCCGAACAGCGCCTCGCCGCCGAAGATGGCCAGGCCGGCAAGCGCCATGATCGCGGTAGCGCCGGTGATCACCGTCCGCGACAGGGTTTCGTTGATCGACAGGTCGATGACCTCGCGCAGCGGCATCTTCTTGTACTTGCGCAGGTTCTCGCGAAGGCGGTCAAAGACCACGACGGTGTCGTTCATCGAGTAGCCGATGATGGTCAGGATCGCGGCGATCGTCGTCAGGCTGAATTCCATCTTGGTCACGGCGATCAGGCCGAAGGTCAGCAGCACGTCGTGGAACAGGGCCACCACCGCTCCGAGGCCGAACTGAAGCTCGAACCGGAACCAGATGTAGACCAGCATCAGGCCGATCGCGACGAGCAGGGCCAGGATGCCGCTGGTGAACAGCTCACCGGAGACCTTGGCGCCGACCGTGGCGTCGTTGGTGAACTTCACCTCGCCCAGCGCCTGCTGGATGGCCTGGCGCACGCCCGACTTCACGGCGTTGGCGTCCTTGCCTTCGGGGTTCTGGAATCGAACCATGACGCCGGCCTTGGCGCCTTCACCGAAGGCCTGCACGCCGACATCGCCGAGCCCGCGGTTGCTCACCGCCTCACGCACGACCGCCAGGTCCACGGGCTTGGGGTAGGTGCTGAATTCCAGCACGGTCCCTCCACGGAAGTCGATGCCGCAGGTCAGGCCGCCGCAGGGGCCCTTGAAGGGAAGCAGCACGAGCGCCAGCGAAGCGACGGCCGCCACGACGGAGAGCATGCCCGCATACTTGGCGAAGTCGACGAAGCGGAAGTTCGTCTTCACCGGCAGGACTTTGATCAGAGGCCAGAAAGTCATCGGGCGAACCTCAAGCGATCGGCAGCGTCTTGGGACGCGCGTATCGGAACCACAGGGCGAGCAGGAGCTGGGTCACCACGACCGCCGTGAACACCGAGGTGAAGACGCCGATCGACAGCGTCCAGGCGAAGCCGCGAACCGGGCCCGCGCCGAAGAAGAACATGATCAGCGCCGCCAGCAGGGTCGTCAGGTTGGCGTCGATGATGGTCTCCATGGCCCGCGAGAAGCCCGCGTCCATGGCGGTGACCAGCGGTCTGCCCGCCCGTAGTTCGTCCCGCATCCGTTCGTAGATCAGCACGTTGGCGTCGACCGCCACGGCCAGGGTCAGGATCAGGCCCGCCACGCCGGGAAGGGTCAGGGTCGCCTGGGTTGCACTCATGGCCGCGATGATCATCAGACCGTTGATGATCAGGGCGATCACCGAGATGCCGCCGAACAGGAATCCGTAGGTCAGCAGCATGAAGACCAGGATCGTGACGAAGCCGACGATCGTCGACGTCATGCCGGCCTTGACCGCGTCCGCGCCCAGTTCGGCGCCGACGGTCCGCTGCTCTTCGACCTTCAACGGGGCCGGGAGGGCGCCGGCGCGCAGCAGGATGGCCAGCTCGTTGGCCGATTCCACCGTGTAGTTGCCCTGGATCACGCCGCTGCCGCCGGTGATGGGGCCGCGGATGTTCGGCGCGGAGATGACCTTGCCGTCAAGCACGATGGCGAACGGCTTGCCGACGTTCTTGCTGGTCACGTCGGCGAAGCGCTTGGCGCCCTGACCGTTGAAGCGGAAGGACACCTCGACTTCGCCTGTCTGCGGGTCGTTGACCTGCTGGGCGTTCGTCAGCATGTCGCCCGACACGTCGATGCGCCGGCGCACGACATAGGCCGTGGCGTAGCGGTCGGTGCTGGGAAGGATTTCAGATCCGGGCGGCAGACGGCCAGCCTGGGCTTCCTCCAGCGACACGCTCGTGTCGACCATCTGGAAGGTCAGCTTGGCGGTCTGGCCGATAACGGCCTTCAGTTTTTCCGGGTCGCTTTCACCCGGGGCCTGGAGAACGATCCGGTTGGAGCCCTGACGGGTGATGGCCGGTTCGCGGGTGCCCAGCTCATCGACCCGGCGGCGAATGATCTCGATCGACTGGTCGACAGCGCTCGAACCCTCTTCCGCCATCGCCGCTTCAGAGAATTCCAGGCTCACGCGCTGGTCATCACCGCGTGACATACGCAGTTCCTGCTTGCCCGACTTGGTCAGCTGATTGAGGCGCGACAGCTTGTTGAACGCCTTGGTCACCAGCGAAGGGTCGGTGATGCGGACGGTCACGCCCGTCGGCGTCAGCACGAGATCCGAGAACAGGATCTGCTCGTCGCGCAGGGACTTGCGAACATCCTCCAGAAGGTTGGTCGCCTTCTCCTTCCGCAACGCGACTGTGTCGACTTCCAGCAGAAGATAGGAACCGCCCTGCAGGTCGAGACCCAGGTTCAGGGTCTTCTTCGGCAGGAACCCGGGCAAGCTGTCCCGCACGCCGGCGGGAAGCAGATTCGGAAGGGTGAAGAGCAGGCCGAAAAGTATCGCCGCGGTAACGACGACGAACTTCCAGCGCGAGAGCTGCATCATGTCAGGACAGGCCTTGGCGCTGTGATCAGGACTTGGTGTCGTTGGCGACGGCGGGTTCGCCCTTGCCACGCACTTCGGCGATCATCGACTTCACGACCTTGACCGTGACGCCCTGGGCGATCTCCAGGCCGACTTCCTTGTCCTCGACCCGGACGACCTTGCCGATCAGGCCGCTGTTGAGGACGATGTTGTCGCCGCGCTTCAGCGCCGTGAGCATGTCCTGATGTTCCTTGGCGCGCTTTTGCTGCGGGCGCAGGATCATGAAGTAGAACAGGACGGGCAGAAGCAGGAGGGGGCCGAACTGCATCAGCATGTTGGTCGAATCGCCGGCAGGCATGGGGTCTCCGGAAGCTTTGAGGATCGGCGCAGCCAGCAAGGCGCGCCAAAGGTCGGCGGAAACTAAGGGCTGCCCCTTCGCTTTGCAATGCACGGCGGTCCCGGTAAGGGCGTGGTATGGAAGAGAAGACACAGGCCCTGCTGAGCCGGATCGCCGAAGCGCTGGAGCGGATCGCGCCCCCGGCCCGCCTGCCCCCCGATTTCGCCGCCGCCAGGCTGTTCCGCCACGACCCGTCAGGCGACGCCTTTCTGCCGGCGCCGGACTATCCGCTGGCCCTCGATCTGCTTGTCGGCGTCGACGGACAGAAGGCCCGCTTCCTCGAGAACCTGCGCCGGTTCGCCTGCCGCCTGCCGGCCAACCACGCCCTGCTGTGGGGTGTTCGCGGCACGGGCAAGAGCTCCCTGGCCAAGGCGGCCTTCATGAGCGTCGCGGGCGCCCACCCCGCGTTGAAGCTGATCGAGGTCGACAGGGACGAGGTCGCGGCGCTGCCGCCGCTGTTCGATCAGCTGCGCGGCCGCAACGAGCGGTTCGTGGTGCTGTGCGATGACCTGTCCTTCGAGGACGGCGCCGCCGCCGCCAAGGCGCTCAAGTCGGCACTGGAGGGCGGCGTCGCGGGTCCACCGGAAAACGTGCTGTTCGTCGCCACCTCCAACCGGCGACATTTGATGCCGCGCGATCACGCCGAAGGCCGCGGCATGATCGCCGCCGCGGAGGACGCCGAGGAAGAGGTCAGCGTGTCCGATCGCTTCGGCCTGTGGATCGGCTTCCCGCCGATGGATCAGCCCGGCTACCTTGAGGCGGTGAAATCCTATGCAGCGCGGTTCAACCTGGTCACGCCAGACCTGCAGGGGCGCGCCCTCCGCTGGGCGCAGCTGCGCGGTTCGCGGTCCGGCCGCATCGCCTGGCAATTCATCCGCGACCTGGCCGGCGAGCTGGGTGTAAATCTACCGGACTGACAGACAGGAGGCTTCGGTGGGCAAGCCCTGGTTCAATCCCAAACGCTACGGCTATGGCGCCGGTCTGCCCTGCAGCTGGGAGGGATGGCTGCTGATGGCCGGCTACCTGGCCATCATTCTGGGCGGTCCGTACCTGCTGATCGACGCCGACTGGCGCCTCAAGGGCGGGATCATGGCGGTCGCCACCATCGCCCTCATCGTCATCTGCGCCGCCAAGACCCGCGGCGGATGGCGCTGGCGCTGGGGTCACGACTGAGGAGTTAGCGCCCGCGCGGCAGGACCAGGCCGGGATCGATCGCCTTGGCCTTGAAGCGGGCCGAGGGCGAATAGCGGATCTCGAAGTGGAGCTGCGGCTCGGAGACGCCGCCTGTTGAGCCGACCTGGCCGATCTGTTCGCCGGCCGCGACCTGCTGCTGCATGCGCACATTGGCGCGCGCCAGATGGCCGTAGGCCGTCACCCAGCCATCCTCATGCTGGATCAGGACCGTGACACCGAAGCCCGGGACATCCCCGCCGGAGTAGACCACCTTGCCGGCAGCGGCGGCCCGAACGGGCGTCCCGGCGGGGGCGCCGATGTTGATGCCGTCGTTGCGCTGCCCGCCACCCTTGGGGCCGTAGGCGGAAATGATGTCGCCGTTGACCGGCCAGACGAAGCGTCCGCGACCCAGCGCCGTGATCTGCTCGTCGGTCAGAGCGGGCGCGCGGTCATCGGGCACCACCTGGGGCGCCGGCGGGAGCGGCTTGGGGGAAATCGGCGTGGTGACCGGCGGCTTGACCGGCGCCGGCGCGGGCGTCACGGGCGCAGGCTTCACAGGCGCCGGTTTGACCGGGGCCGGCTTCACAGGCTCGGGTTTGACAGGGGTGGGCTTGACCGGCTCGGGCTTGACCGGCTCCGGAGCGGGCATGGGTTCAGGCTCCGGCGCCGGCTTGACCGGCGCGGGCCGCACCGGCTCAGGTTCCGGCGTGGGACGGCTCGGCGTGACGACAGGCGCCGGCGGGGTGATGGTGATCGTCTTCTTGATCGGCCCGCCGTCCTTGTACCCGGCCGGCAGGCGCAGTTTCAGGCCGGGGCGGATCGCGGAGTTGACCGTCAGGTCATTCTCGTCGGCCAGATCGGCCGCCTTCACGTTGAAGCGCTTGGCGATGGCGAACATGGTGTCACCCGGCGCCACCACATAGGCTTTGGCGCGGCTCAGCGGTCCCTTGAGAACCTGGCCCGGCTTCAGCCTGTACGGCTCCTTGAGCCCGTTGATCTTGGCCAGTTCGGCGCGGGACGAACCCATGGCGCGCGCGACGACGTCGAGACCCTGGCCTTCCTTGACGGTGTAGGTCTTCGGGCGGCCATCAATGTCGACGACCTTGCCGGGCGCCAGCGTGATTATCTTCGTAACAACCGCTGGAACCGGAGGCGGCGTCGGCTTGGCCCGCTCAGTGCGGATCACCGGAGGCGGAGCCGACGAAGTGTCGACCGGCACAGGCGCCGGCGTGGACGCCGGCTGCCGGGGCGGCGGGGCGGCCAGCTCGCGGGTCTCGACCGGCGTGGCCGTCGGTCCCGCGGGAATCGGGTTCCCCGCTTCATCGGTCGTGACAGTCGGACGAACCACCGGCGCGGGATTGCCGTTCTCGTCCATTTCGACAGGCGCAGCCTGCTGGACCGGCGCTGCTGGCTTTGCGGGCGCAGGCGCGGGCGCGGGAGCCCGGATCGGATAGCTCGGCGTCGCGGCGCCGGCGCCGGTCGCGAACGCGGCGACGGCCAAAAGCGCGGTGCGGGTGAGGAAATGCGTCATCGCCGGTCCTTGGGTAAGCCCCGATTGTGTCGTCCCAGCGTCCTTAAGCCTGCGTTAACCGCGCGCTTTAAGCCAGTTACGATATTGTCAGATGGCGACGTCAGAGTTCGCGCGCCACGCCGTCCAGCAGAGGCACGAAGCGCACGTCGCCCAGCAGTTCAACCTTGAAGCCACCCTGCCCGTCACCCGCATAGCGACGCAGGCTCTGGACCGGTCCCTTCCCGATGGGCGCGACGAGCACGCCGCCCGGCTTGAGCTGCGCCAGAAGCGTCTTCGGCTCTTCCGGTACGGCGGCGGTGACCATGATGCGATCGAACGGCGCCTGATCGGCCCAGCCCTCCCCGCCATCGCCAAACCGGGTGATCACATTTGTGAGACCCAGCGTCTTGAAGCGCTCCTCGGCCTCTCTCATCAGGGTCCGGTAGCGCTCGACCGTGTAGACCAGCCGCGCCAGCTTCGAGAGGATCGTCGTCTGGTAGCCGGAGCCGGTGCCGATCTCGAGCACCCGGGCCCGAGGCTCCAGGGTCAGGGCCTGGGTCATCAGGCCGACAATGAAGGGCTGGCTGATCGTCTGGCCGCAGGCGATCGGCAGGGCCGAGTCCTCGAAGGCCCGCTCCTTGAACAGATCCGGCGTGAAGATTTCCCGTGGCGTGCGCTCGATGGCGTCCAGCACACGCGGATCCGTCACCCCCTGCGACCGGAGAGCGAGGATCAGGCGCGCCATGCGCGTTTGCGAGGTTTCGGTCGGTTCGGTCATCAGGCCTTCGGCGGCGCGCCTCCGATGAGGCCCTTGAGCGTGTTGACCGATTCCCGGTGCGTGAGGTCGATATGCAGCGGGGTGATCGAAATCTTTCCCTCGTAGATCGCCTTGAGGTCAGTTCCGTCCGCCGGTTTGGACAACTGCCCTGAAAAGCCCATCCAGTAGTAGTCGCGGCCCCGCAGGTCGGTGCGCTTGTCGAAGGTGCGGATATGGGTGTCGCGGAAACCCTGGCGGGTGACCTCGACCTCGGTCACCTCTCCCGGCGGGCGCGACGGGAAGTTGACGTTCATCACCACGTCGACGGGCCAGCCCACTTCCAGCAGGCGACGCACGATGCCGGGCCCGAAGTGCTCGGCCGTCTCCCAGTGCGGCGTGGCGCCATCGTGGAACTGGAACATGGCCTGGCTGAGGGCGATCGACGGGATGCCAAGGGCCATACCCTCGATCGCGCCGGCGACGGTGCCGGACAGCGTCACATCCTCGGCGATGTTCTGGCCGCGATTGACACCGGACAGCACGAGATCGGGCTGTACGCCCTCGACAAGTTCCCGCACGCCCAGCATCACGCAGTCGGTCGGGGTTCCGGCGACGGCCCACTTGCGATCGCCTTCCTTCCGCACGCGGATCGGGTCAGCCAGGGTCAGCGCCCGGCTCGCCCCCGACTGCTCGTACTCCGGCGCGACGATCCAGATGTCATCGGTCAGGGCGCGGGCGATCGTCTCGAGCGACTTGAGACCCTCGGCATGGATGCCGTCATCGTTGGTGAGGAGGATGCGCATCACGCACCGGGCTCCAGATGCGTCATGCCGCCCATATAGGGCTGCAGGACCTCGGGAATGAACACCCGGCCGCCTTCGTCCTGGTAGTTCTCCAGCACGGCGACCAGCGTACGGCCGACGGCCAGGCCCGAGCCGTTCAGGGTGTGGACAAAGCGCGTCCCCTTCTCGCCGCGCTTCTGGCAACGGGCGTCCATGCGGCGGGCCTGGAAGTCGCCGCAGTTGGAGATCGAGCTGATCTCCCGGAAGGTGTTCTGGGAGGGCAGCCAGACCTCGAGGTCGAACGTCCGCTTCGCGGTGAAGCCCATGTCGCCGGCGCAGAGCAGCATGGTGCGGTAGGCCAGCCCCAGCTTCTCAAGCACCATCTGGGCGCTGGCGACCATGTGGTCGTGCTCGGCAGCCGACTGCTCCGGCGTGGTGATGGCCACCAGCTCGACCTTCTGAAACTGGTGCTGTCGGATCATGCCGCGCGTATCCCGCCCGGCCGAGCCGGCTTCCGAGCGGAAACACTGGGTCAGGGCGGTGAGGCGGAGAGGCAGCTCCTCCTCGGCTGTGATCTGTTCGCGGACCAGATTGGTCAGGGACACTTCGGCGGTCGGGATGAGGTAGTGGTCGGCCGTGGTCTTGAAGAGATCTTCCTCGAATTTCGGCAGCTGTCCGGTGCCGAACAACGCCTGTTCCTTGACCAGAACCGGCGGGTTCACTTCTGTATAGCCGTTGGTCCCGGTGTGCAGGTCGAGCATGAACTGGCCGATGGCCCGCTCCAGCCGGGCGACGCCCTTCTTGAGCACCACGAAGCGCGAGCCGCTCATCCGGGCGGCCGCCTCGAAATCCATGCCGCCAAGACCGGCGCCGAGGTCGACGTGGTCGCGGGCGTTGTTCATCCGGCGCGGTTCGCCGTGACGCGACTGCTCGACATTTCCGGCTTCGTCGGCGCCGGGCGGCACGATGGCGTCAGGAATCTGCGGCAGGCTGGCCAACAGGTCGCGCAGGTCCTTGCCGACCGACGCTTCCGTCTCCGCCGCCGCAGCCATCTCGCCCTTCAGAGCCTCGACCTCGGCCATCAGGGCGGCGGCTTTCGCCTCGTCCTTCCGCGCCTTGGCCTGGCCGATCAGCTTGCTGGCCTCGTTGCGGCGCGACTGGGTCGTCTGCACGACGGTCTGCGCGGCGCGCAACTGACGGTCCAGCTCGAGCAACGCCGGCGTCTGCGGCGACAGGCCACGGGACGTCCAGCCGGCGTCATAGGCCGTCGGATTGTCGCGAATGGCTTTGATGTCGTGCATGGGAAGAACGCCGGCTGGTGTGAGGCGCTTTCTCTAACGGGCGTCGGGACGGTTTCAAAGCCCTACACGCTACCCCCGTCGTCATCCTGGGCCTCGTGCCCAGGACCCCTCTCGACGTGTTCCGAAGGCGTCAGGCTGGAGAGCCGCCCCTGCGACGATACGAGGGATCCTCGCCACAAGGGCGAGGATGACGGATCTGGATTGGTCTCACGGTCGTCCGACCTAGACCGGCACGATGTCCGTTCCGGCCGCCTCATCCCGTTTGCGCCGGCGCTCGATCAGCCAGACGCACCAGATCGAGATTTCGTAGAGGCCGCAGATCGGGATCGCCAGCATCAGCTGGCTGATCGGGTCGGGCGGCGTGAAGACAGCGGCGACGACGAAGACGATGACGATGGCGTAGCGGCGGCCCTCGCGCAGCATCTTGCTGCTGACCAGCCCGGCCAGCCCCGCCAGCGACAGCACCACCGGCAGCTGGAAGCACAGCCCGAAGCCCAGCAGCAGGGTCGTCACGAGGCTGAGGTAGTCCGACACCTTCGGCTTCAGCGCCACCTCGACGGCGGCGGTCGTGACTTCCTGATTCAGGGAGAACCACATCACGAACGGCAGCATGAAGTAGTAGACCATGGCCCCGCCCAGAATGAACAGGATCGGCGAGGCGGCGAGGAACGGCAGGAAGGCCATCCGCTCCTTCTTGTACAGGCCCGGCGCCACGAAGGCGTAGAGCTGCCAGGCGAGGATCGGGAAGGTCAGCACCAGGGCCCCGAAGCCGGCCATCTTCATCTTGGTGAAGAAGAACTCCAGCGGGGCGGTGAAGATCAGCTCCAGCTTGTGCATCTGGACAACCGGCAGCGCCTTCAGCCCGATCATCACCTGGATCAGATCGAAGGCGTGGCTGAAGTCGAAGGCGCCGTGCGGCGGCTCAAGCTTCTGGGCCTGGATCAGGGCGCTGGCCTTGACGAACGGCTGCAGCAGGAAGGTGTAGATCTGGTTGGCATAGGCGAAGCAGAGGCCGAAGCCGGCGATCAGGGCGCCGACGCAGATAATCAGCCGCCGGCGCAGCTCGACCAGATGATCAAGAAGGGGCGCACGGGAGGCCTCAATCTCGGAGTCTTCGGGGGTCAGGTCGTCGCTCACGAAGGGGTTCCGACGGTCTTGCGCGGCGCGCGCGGCTTGCGGGCGGGCGTCGCCTCTTCAACGATCGCGGCGGTCCCGGGCGCTGCACGCTTGCGCTTTGGCTTTTCCGGCGGGGCGATGGTCTGGGACGCCTCTTCGGTGGGCGCCACGTAGGCGGAGGGCGGGAACTGGACCCCGCCGCCCTGCAGGCTGGCGTCGATGTCGGCGAACACCCTTTCGACCCCGACGTCGCGGGCGCTGTCGGCGGCGCTCTGCATCGGGTTCATGAACCCGCCCGAGCGCAGCGCCTCGACCTCACGGCGCAGTTCGTCGAGCTCCGACTGGCGGGCCATCTCGTCGAAGCTGGCGCGAAACTCGTTGGCCATGCCGCGCATCTTGGCGACCCATTGGCCAAGCTTGCGCAGCATGATCGGCAGGTCCTTGGGACCCACCACGATCAGGGCGACGATGGCGATGACAAAGAGTTCGGACGAACCGATTCCGGGCAGCATGGAGGCGGCCTTACGTTCGCGCGCTTGGCGCGATCAGGGGCGAAGCCACAGGATCGTCTAGCTGACGATCTTGTCCTTCTCGGTTTCGGTGCGGGGCAGCGGCGTGGCGACGGTGTCGTCGACCTTCGAGTCCTCGCCCTTCAGGCCGTCCTGGAAGGCGCGGATGCCCTTGGCGGCGTCGCCCATCAGGCCCGACAGCTTGCCGCGTCCGCCAAACACCACGGCCACGACCGCGATGACGATCAGCCAGTGCCAGATACTCAGACCACCCATGGCGGCGATGCTCCTTCAGGCGGGCGACGCTCGGCGACCCGCGACGTTCGATTGTTCGGCCCAATATAGGCGGTTGCGCGGCCTGTCGCCAAATTAAAGGACGGTATTGAAGTTTGCGTGGTTCGAGACGCTCGGCTGAGGCCTCGCTCCTCACCATGACGGGCAAAGGTGGTCGTCATCCTGAGGAGCGATCCTTCAGGATCGCGTCTCGAAGGACGCACTACTCTTCGCCGCCGACATAGTCCTGCACGAACTCGGGCGAGTCGCCCTCGCCATCGCCGAAATCGAGGGCGTCTTCGTCGTCGCCGGGACGCGACGGATCGGGCACCTCGAAGCCCGGCGGCAGGTCGAGGCCCAGCAGGCCGGCGGCCTTCATGTCGGCCATACCCGGCAGGTCCGCCAGATTGGCCAGGCCATAATGCTCAAGGAAAGCGTCGGTCGTGCCGTAGGTCACCGGCCGGCCCGGCGTGCGACGGCGGCCGCGCATCCGCACCAGACCCAGCTCCAGCAGGATGTCGAGCGTGCCGCTGCTGGCCTGGACACCACGCACGGCTTCGATCTCCGCCCGGGTGACCGGCTGGTGATAGGCAATGATGGCCAGGGTTTCCTGGGCCGCCTTCGACAGGCGACGAGGCGTGTCCCGCTCCTCGGTCATCAGGAAGGCCAGGTCCCCGGCAGTCTGGAACCGCCAGCGGCCACCGACCGCCACAAGCTCCACGCCGCGCGGCTCATAGCGAACGCGCAGCGCTTCCAGGCCCGCCGCGACATCGGCGCCCTCCGGCAGGCGGCGGGCCAGATCCTCGAGGCTCAAGGGCTCGGAGGCGGCGAACAGCAGGGCCTCGATGCAGCGTTCGAGAAAGATCTGGTCGAAAAGGGTGTCGCTCACAGGGCCACGGCCTCCGGACGGTCCTTGCGTTTACGCAGGTAGAGGTCAGCGAAGGCTTCAAGCTGACGCGCCTCCAGCTCGCCTTCCTTGACCAGCTCCAGGCTCGCCGACAGCGTTGAGGCGAGATAGGAAGCGCGGCTCGGGCCCAGATCGTCGACGGCCATCGGCGCAACGCCGGCCAGTGACGTCCAGGCGCTCAGTTCCGGCAGCATGCCGCGAAGGCGATGACGGGCGTCGTCCAGGGCATAGGCGGTCGGCGCGGCCGGACGGTAGCTGCGGTCATGCTCGCGCTTCCGCTGACCGATGTAGGCGCTCATCAGCTGGTAGAGGTCGCCTTCGATGCGTCCGGACGACTGGATGACCACCGCCTCTGGATCGCCCCGCACGAACACGTCCCGGCGCAGCTGGGGCCGCGCGTTCAGCGCATCGACGGCCTTCCGCATCGCGTCGAGTTTCGCCAGCCGGAACGCCAGTTGGGCGGCGATTTCCTCGGGTGGAGCCTCGTCGGCCTTCGGCCGCTCGTTGCGTGGAAGCAGCAGGCGAGACTTCAGGTAGGCCAGCCAGGCGGCCATGACCAGATAGTCGGCCGCCAGCGAGAACCGCAACTTTCGCGCCTGTTTGACGAAGGCCAGATACTGGTCGGCCAGCCGCGTGACCGACAGCTGGAGCAGGTCGACCTTCTGAATGCGGGCCAGGGCCAGCAGCACATGCAGCGGGCCTTCATAGCCGTCGAGATCGACGATCAGCGCGTCGCCGTCCTCGGCCGCGTTGGCCGCGGCGTCGAAGTTCAGGATCGGCTGGAAGGTGATGTCGCTCATGCCGCGAACCGCCCTTCGAAGGCGGCGTCGAACCGGGCGATGGCCTCACCGACGTCGAACGGCTCGGGCGAAGTCGCGACACGGGCCAAGGCGGCCTCGGCACGCTGCGCCGCCTTGCCGGACAGGAGTTGGGTCCCGGCGATGACCGGCTTCATTTCGTCCATGCGGCCATTGCAGTGCAGCACCACATCGCAGCCGGCCGACAGCGCCGCGCGAGCGCGGGTCTCGAAATCGCCTTTCAGCGCCTTCATCGAGAGGTCATCGGTCATCAGCAGGCCGTCAAATCCGATCGCGCTCCGGATCACCTCGTCGATCACTTTGCGAGAGGTGGTCGCGGGCCCCGAAGGATCAATGGCCGTGTAGACGACGTGCGCGCTCATCGCCATCGGCATGTCGGACAGGATGCGGAAGGGCTCGAAGTCGACCGCGTCCAGGTCGGCCCGCGACGCCTCGACCACCGGCAGATCTTGATGGCTGTCGGCCATCGACCGCCCGTGGCCAGGCATGTGCTTGATAACCGGCAGCACGCGGCCCGCGATCAGGCCTTCCGCCGCGGCCCTGCCAAGAGTCGCCACCTCGTCCACGGTCTCGCCATAGGCCCGGTCGCCTATGATGTCGTGGGCGCCGGGAACCGGCACGTCCAGCACCGGCATGCAGTCGACCGTGATGCCCAACGCGCGCAGGTCATGCGCCAGCAGCCGCGCGCCCACCCGAGTTATCTCCCGCCGCAAAAGCGGGTCGCTGGTCGTCAGGGTCCCGTACGCCCGGCCGGGAGGGTATTTGCGCCAGTACGGCGGCCCCAGCCGCTGCACGCGGCCGCCCTCCTGATCGATCAGGATCGGCGCAGCCTCGTCGTCGACCGTCTCACGCAGCGCGGCGGTCAGGGTTCGCACCTGGTCCGGCGACTCGATATTGCGTTTGAACAGAACGAAGCCCCAGGGTCGCACATCCCGGAAGAAGGCTCTCTCGTCGTCGGTCAGGACCGGTCCGAGGCAGCCGAGGATGGCGGCGTGGCGCTTCACTTCACAAAGCAGCTCTTGCCCGCGCCCTTGAGGCGTTCGCAGAAGGTCTGGGCGTCGGCCCGGCTGGCGAAACCGGTCACCGAGGTGCGGTAGAGCGTCTTGCCGTCCTTATCGATGGACTCGACCTGCTTGCCCTTGCCGGCCGCGAGGCCGGGGGCGACGGACGCGGCGTCGCTCCAGCCCTGATCGGCCATCGCCGCCGAGGAGAAGGCGCCGATCTGGACCATCGCGGAACCGCCGGCCGGCTTGGGCGCAACGGCGACCGTCGTCGGCTTCGGCGCGGCGGCTACGGCCGGAGCGGGTTGAACCGGTGCAGCGGCCGCGGGACTGGCGGGGGGGGGGCGCGCCCCCGCCCGCCGCCCCCCCGCCGCCCCCCCCCACGGCGCCCCC
>CAZISF010000012.1:0-42302 GCA_964541915.1 uncultured Caulobacter sp. | reverse complement strand
AGGTGCTGATGCCGGCGCTGAGCCGGATCGGCGCGCCCTTCCCGCTCGGCGGCACCAGCAACCACTTCCGCGGTATTAGGTAGCAAGTGGGACAAGAACCACGGTCCTCCTTTCGGGGGTCCGGGGGTATTTTTGCGGAATGAAACCCGCCCGAACTGAGACCTTCGAACACGCCATATCCGGCATCCTGAAACGCCGCGCTGAGATGGTCGAAGAGATCGCCGCCGCGAGGGAGCTGTTCGCCACTCTCTCTAACGACCTGGCCTCGATAGACCGGACGCTCGAATGTCTCGGCTACATGGGCGACGTGGAGCTAACTCCCCGAACTGCCCGCATCCTGCTGTTCTATCGGAACGAGCTACGCGACTTCATCGCGGGCCAGCTTGAGAAGGAAGGCCCTCAGACCTCCCGACAGATCGCCGTGGCCCTCATGTCCACCGAAGGCAAGAACGCCGCTGACAGGCGCGTTCTGGGGGACGTGGTGCGGCGGGTAAGCCGGGCCATCCGTCACCTGCGCCAGACGGGGCGGGTCACGTCGGAAAAGTTGGACGGGGAATACGTCTGGCGGCTGGTCAACCCCCAGCCGGGCGGTCCGGCTGCGTTGTAGCCGGGAGGATATTGTCTAGGAGTTGTCGGAGGTCCTTGACCATTTGAGGCTGCAGCAAGAGCAGCATGGCTCCGAATACGAGCAGCCCGATGGCGCCGACAAAACCGGAGGCGGCCTCCTTCAAGACGAACAGCACTAGGGAGATCAGCCACTTGACGGGCTTCAGCCGCCTTCGGACAGCCGTGCGAAAAACCGCTGCGGTCTGGCGACGAGTATACTCGGCAAGTTCCTCTCTTGCCTTAACGCATATGTCTTCGAACTGGACCTCGTTGCACTGATCCCACAGATGAAAAAGGTCCACCTCGGCAAGTTCGCTGCCCGGTTTCTGAGAGCGCTCATGCTCCTCGGCCAACCAGCAATGCTGAACATACCGACCCACCTCGATCAGTAAGAGCGCCTGATCCTTCCCGTCTCTATGGGACGCCAGAAAGCGATCGCGAATCGTGGGGTAGTCCAACCTTCCATGGTCGGACTCAGATGGCCTTGGCGGCCGCTTTTCTCTGCGCCGCGTGCTCAAGCAGCCATGTCAACTCGAACCCGCTCTCGGACTCGACGTTGCGCCTCTTCAGCAGCTTGAAGCTGACCGGTGGCAATCAAGCGGTTTCGAGCGCTCTCTGCTGCCACGTTCATTTCAGCCTGAATCTGTTCGGCGCCAGACGATTGGCGGGGTTCAAAGCTGACGCCGAGGAGCCAACCCAAGACCTTAATCACGGCCATCCACCTTCATCGTTTTCGCCCCACCCGAACGGCCAGACCATAAGAGTGGTTGCGCGGACGTCAACACAATCCGAAGTGGTGATTCAATTTGCCGCTCTAGGCGGCCCGGCGCTGCCAGTAGCCCGCCCACTGGCGGCTCACCGGGTGCGCCAGTGCCGCGCCCGTAGCGGCGAGGAACTGTTCCCCATTGCTCACCCGGCGGCGGTCTTCCCGCCACGCCATCTCGCCAGCGTAGGCACCGAGGTAGCACCCGGCGATGTGGTGGTGAATGCCGATCTCAGCCCGGCGAAGGCGCGAGAAGAAGGACTCCGCTGCGTTCGTGCAGGCACCGTCGTGGCTGTAGGCTTCCGAGTGGTTGATACGCTTCGTCAGAAAGCGGCTTTCAAGGCGGTCCCACGCCGTCGCCTCGTCAGCGTTGATCGTGGAGCCGGGCTCGACCTTGGCGATGATGGCGGGGACGGCGGCGGCTTCTGACTTGGCGACGTGGGTGAAGGTGTCGCCGCCATGCTCGCGCATCACGACCACGACCTGACGCTTGCCGGTCTGGACCTGGGCCGTGCGGCGATCAACGCGGTTGGCCTTGTAGTTGGACGGGCGAACGTGGCCGCCGAAGTAGGCGCCATCCACACTCAGCTCGCCGCCGATCTTCACCGCTGCCTGTTCAGCCACCATCGCCTCGCGCAGCTTGTGCAGCAGGACGAAGGCCGTCTTGTATTGGCAGTCCAGATCACGGGAAAGCTGGAGGGCGCTATGGCCCTTTGCACCGTTCACGAAGATCGCGATGGCGGCGAGGATATCTCTCAGATCCATTTTCCGGCTGGCGAAGATCGTCCCGCTCGTCACCGAGAACTTGTGATAGCAGCCGGCGCACTTGAACCGGCGGTTGTCCGACAGGTTGTAGATATCGAGACAGCCACACCGGGGGCAAACGGGAGCCCCTTCGGTCGAAGCCCAGCGGATGGCCTTGAAGGTCTCAAACGCTTCCTCGCCCGACAGGCGCAGCACCTTGGCCAGACTGAGCGTCCGGCTTTGGGCTGAAAGGAGGAAGTGCTGCGACAAGAGAAGTCATATCCGTTTGGTTTGCAAACAGATATGTATGGAAACTCACCGACACTTGCAATAGGAAAAGCGACAGATATGTATGGTCCCCATCGAATTTGTGTGGAGACCGAAATGGCAGCGACCAGCGACGAATGGGCCGACAAGGCCAAACGCTACCTCAAGGCCGAGATGGCCCGCGCCGGGGTCCGAAACGCGGAACTGGCGAAGCGCCTGACCGACATGGGCTTGCCTGAAACCGAAGCCGGTGTTCAGGTCAAGATCAACCGGGGGGCGTTTCCAGCATGGTTTCTATTGGCCGCACTGTCAGCCTTGGGCTGTTCGTCCTTACGCTTGGACTAGCACTCAGCTTCCCGGCTGAGTCACATGAACCTAAGGCCGGGAATCCAGTCGCACATCGGACCGATGACGCCGTAGAGACCAATAAGCAGGCCCCAAGCAATCAGAAGGCCGCCCAGCCACCGGCGGCGCCAGAGAAGCCAAGCGGCGAGGCCGCTCCCGCCAATGACACCTCCGCCAATAAAGGCAGCGCCAAGCATGACGGCGAAGGTCCCAAGTGGACCGACATGGCGCAGGCGTTCTCCGCCATCATCGTGATGGGGTTCACTGGCTTTCTTGCTTGGCTCTCTTGGCGACAGCACGTCCTTGAGAGCAAGCTGGCCGCCGAAACTAGCGACTCGATTGAGATTGCAAGGCAAAGCGCCGGTGCCGCTCAAGAATCGGCGACGGCTCTCAGCAAGTCGGTAGACCTGACTATCGCCAACCTGCGCGCCTATGTATCCGCAGTATCCGCCAACTTTGTGCCCGCTGCCGACGGCAAAGGACCGGGCGCTCAGGTCCATTTCCGAAACACTGGCCAGACACCGGCGCGAGACGTCGTGATCGTCGCCAGGATTGATTACATCCGAGCGCCATTCGACAATCCGCTTGGTGAACTCGATCCGCCGGTTCTGCCCTCGAAACAAATCCTTCTCTCCAGTGATACATCCATGACTGTTCCATTTTGCAGCAGAGACCTGCTTCCGGTCGAAATGGACGCTCTGAAAAGTGGCGGGGCGGCTCTCGTGACTTGGGGCCGGATCGACTACCAAGACTTTATCGGACGGCCGCAGTGGTCGACCTTTGCGTTCTTTGTTGGCGGCCATTACGGCTTTACCGGAGGTGGGACATACGCTCTCTGGCACGAGGGGAACGTGTCCACCTAGCGCCAGCGCGGCGATGATCGCGGCGGCGCTCACCTAGAGCCCCCCGCCGGGCTTGTCCCATTTGCTACATAACACCGCACTTCCGGGTCTCGGCCCTGCGCGCCGTGGGCGGGTGGGACGCGTGGAATGTCACCGAGGACGCCGACCTCGGATTCCGGCTGGCCGCCGAGGGCTACACCATGGGCGTCCTGCAGAGTCCGACCTGGGAGGCCGCGCCGGACAGCCTTCGGGCCTGGATCCCGCAGCGTACCCGCTGGATCAAGGGCTTCATGCAGACCTTCGGCGTTCACTCGCGGGCGCCGCCGCACTGGAGCACCGGCGCGACCCTTTCGTTCGCGATCACGCTGGGGGCCGCCATTGTCGCGGCGCTGCTTCATGGACCGCTGATCGCCTGGGCGCTGGTCTCGACCGCGCTGGGCCTGATCGAAACCGGCGCGCCCTGGCTCAGCCCGTCCGACGGCGCGCTGCTCGCGGCAGGCTGGGTGGGCGCGGGGCTTGCGGGCGTCATCGGGCTGCGGCGCGCCGGCCTGCCCGTAAGGCTGCGCGACCTGCTGTTTCTCCCGGTCTACTGGCCCCTGCATTCGGTCGCGGCCGCCCATGCGCTGGTGCAGCTGCTCGACCGTCCGTACCACTGGGACAAGACCCCGCACGCCGCGCGGACTGGACAGGGCGCCGCCTGAACCGGTATCGCCCGGTGATGACCGGCCCCCTCATCGCCGAAACGCCCGCGCTGATGCGCACCACCGGCTGGGCCGACTACGCGCTGGTCGACAGCGGCGGCGGTCGCAAGCTCGAGCGCTATGGTCCCTATCATGTGGTTCGGCCCGAGCCGCAGTGCCTGTGGACGCCGCGCCTGCCGGCTGCCCGCTGGGACGGCGCCGACGCCGTGTTCGACCCGACCGACGAGGACGAGGCCGGCCGCTGGCGGTTCAAGGGAACCCCCGTCGACAGCTGGGAGCTGGGCTGGGGCGAGGTGAAGTTCCACGGCCGGTTCACGAACTTCCGGCATCTGGCCTTCTTCCCCGAACAGGCGGCCAACTGGGAATGGCTCGACCAGCGCCAGCGCGCGGCGGGCCGGCCGCTGAAGATGCTCAACCTGTTCGGCTACACCGGCGTCGCCAGCCTGGTCGCCGCCGCCGCGGGGGCGCAGGTCACGCACGTCGACGCCTCCAAACAGTCGGTGCAGCGGGCCCGCGAGAACGCGACCCTGTCCGGCATCGACAACGTCCGCTGGATCGTCGAGGACGCCCGCCGCTTCGTCCAGCGCGAGGACCGGCGCGGCAACCGCTATGACGGCATCATCCTCGATCCGCCGAAGTTCGGCCGGGGCCCCGACGGCGAGGTCTGGCGGCTGTTCGAGGACCTGCCGGAGATGGTCAAACTCTGCGCCGGCCTGCTGTCGGACGACGCGTCATTCCTGATCCTCAACGCCTACGCCGCACGCATTTCCGGCGCCTCGATGGCCGGCCTGGTGGCCGAGGCGACGGCGAACCGCGCGGGCCGCATCGACTGGGGCGAGCTGGCGCTGGTCGAGGAGGCCGGCGACCGCCAGGTGGGCCTCAGCTTCTTCGCCCGGTGGTGGGCATGAGCCGGGTCGTCACCTCCCACACCAACCCGACGGTCAAGGCGGTCAAGGCGCTGCATATGCGCAAGGCTCGCGAGGAGAGCGGCCAGTTCCTCGCCGAAGGCCTGAAGATCGTCACCGAGGCGATTGAGCTGGGCCACACGCCGAAGATCCTGATGTTCGGTCAGGACGGCGGCGACCACCCGCTGCTGGTCAAGGCCATCGGAGCGACCGGCATGGCCGGCGGCGACGTCATCGAGGTCAACCGCGAGATCCTCGAGAAGGTCGCCCGCCGCGACAACCCGCAGGCCGTGCTGGCGGTCTTCGAACAGAAATTTACGCCCGCCGAGGCGCTGGATCCGCGCAGCGCGGGCGTATGGGTGGCGCTGCACAAGGTCCGCGATCCGGGCAACCTGGGGACCATCATCCGCACGGCTGACGCGGCCGGCTGTGGTGGTGTGATCCTCGTCGGCGAGTGCTGCGATCCCTATTCGGTCGAGGCCGTGCGGGCGACCATGGGCTCGATCTTCGCCGTGCCGATCGTGAAGATGAGCGAGGCCGAATTCATCGCCTGGCGCGGGGGCTGGCCGGGATCGGTGGTCGGCACCCTGCTGACCGCGACCGTCGACCATCGCTCGGCCGACTATCAGCGCCCGACGCTGATCCTGATGGGCAACGAACAGGCCGGTCTGACGCCTGAACTGGCCGCCCTCTGCGACGTCAACGTGAAGATCCCCATGCGCGGAAGAGCCGACAGCCTGAACCTGTCGGTGGCCACGGGGATCATGATCTACGCGGCGGGCGACTGACGGGCTTCGACACGCGCCGATCCGGATTGATCTGGGTCAAGCATTCGCTGCGACAAACTGTCCATGGTTATGTTTGACGTCGGTTCGACGTCGCGTTTCGGCGTCAGCGCTCCTCGAGCGTGGCGGCGAGGCCAATGGGCTGACCGCCGTGAAAAGTCATCTGATCCTTCGAGAGGTGGCGCCGTTCGCGCTGACGCTGTGCCTTCTGTTGGCGGCGACCTTGGCGATTGACGCACTGCTGCACCTGATGAAGGCCGTGTGGCTGGGGCGCTGGCTCGGCATTCCGGGCGTGCTGCTGATCGCCGGGTCGTTCGGCTACTCCCTGCGCAAACACAAGGTCATCAACCGGGGTCGACCTGTGACGCTGTTGCGTCTCCATGAGCGCATGGCCTGGGCGGGGTCGCTGTTGATCCTCGTTCACGCCGGATTTCACTTCAACGCGGTCCTCGCCTGGCTGGCTGTCGGGGCGATGGTCCTGAATGTGGGCAGCGGTCTGACCGGCAAGTTTCTCCTGCGGAACGCCAAGACCCGATTTGAAAACACACGCCGACAGCTGGTCGCGGATGGCCTGTCGCGCGAGGACATCGACGACAGGCTTCACGGCGACAGCCTGACCCTCGACGTCATCAAGCAATGGCGGGTGGTCCATTTCCCGATCACGCTGGCGTTCGGCGTCCTCGCCGTCGCGCATATTGTCGCCATTCTTCTTTTCTGGGGCTGGCGATGACGCGTCCCTGGATCCTCGGCGTCATCGCGATCTGCCTGGGCATCGTCGCAATTCTGGCCTTCGTCTATCCCAACGAGATGATCGCGCCCGGTCCGCTGATCCCGGCCCACACGGCGCTGACGCGGGACTGTTTTTCCTGCCACACCCCGTTTCGCGGGGCCGCCGTCGAGCGATGCGTCGCCTGCCACAGCGTGTCATCCATTGGCGTGCGAACCGTCGCCGGCGCCGCCATCAGAACGCCCCTCTCACGTCGCCCCTTCCATCAGGATCTGGCGAACAATGACTGCATGGCCTGCCATGACGATCACAGGGTCGCCGGCGTATCCCGCCCCGTGCCGCCCCGATTTGTGCATACGCTTCTGACGCCCGTGGCGCAGGCCCGCTGTGCGTCCTGTCACACGCCGCCGCGGGACGCCCTTCACAAGACCCCGACGCCCAATTGCAGCACCTGTCACCAGACCATGGCCTGGAAGCCCGCGACCTTCGCGCACGACCGCTTCTTCGCCCTGACCGGTCCGCACAGCGTGCCCTGCACGACCTGTCATGTCGGCAACGACACAAGTCGCTACACCTGTTTCAGCTGCCACGCGCACAGGCCGGATGACATCGCCGCCCTTCATCGTCGGGAGGGTATCGCCAACATCGGCAATTGCGTCCGATGCCATCGCAGCGCCGATGAGGGTGAAGGCGGGGAGCGAGAAGGTGATGACTAGGCGACCCCAGACGCCACCAATCTGGCTCTAGGCCGCGTAGACCCGCCTTCCGTCGACCCAGGTTTCCAGCACCTGCACCGATCCGAGCTCTTCCGGCGGAATGGCCAGCGGATCGCGGTCCAGCACCACGAAGTCGGCGAACTTGCCGACCTCCAGCGTGCCGATCTCGTGCTCGGAATGGCATTGCCAGGCCGCGTCGCGGGTCAGGGCGATGATCGCCTGTTCGACGCTGACCCGCTCGGCGGGGTTCAGGACGCCGCCCGGCTCACGCCACAGGCTGCGGTTCACGGCGTTGTCGATCAGCCGCATCGGGCCCATCTCGGTGACCGTGTCATCCGAATGAACCGTCCAGCGGATGCCGGCCTTGGCACAGGACGCGGCGCGGCACAGCAGGTCGGCCTTCTCCGGGCCGAAGATCTCGTCGCGGAACGCCTTGCCCCAGTAGTGGACGTGGCCGATCAGGAAGCTGGGGCTGATACCGAGCGAGGCGATGCGGGCGATCTGTTCGTCGTGCAGCACCGAGCAGTGCTCGATGCGGAATCGCAGGTCACGCGAGGCCCCGGCAGCGTAGGCGGCCTCGAAGGCGTCCAGCGCCCGGTCGATGGCCAGGTCGCCGTTGGCGTGAACCGTGACCTGCCAGCCCTGCAGCGCGCGTTTGACCACGATGTCGCGCAGCGCATCCGGCTCGACATAGGCGATGCCGGTCCCGCCGACGCCGTCGAAGTAAGGCTCGCGCTGCAGGCCCGTGCGGCCCTGGTTGGAGCCGTCGGAGACGATCTTCCAGCCGGTGGCGCGGGCCATGGCGTCGCCGTCGCCGGGCTTGAGCCCCTGCTCGTCCCAGGTCGCGTGTCCGGCCTGGATCAGCGAATAGCGCAGGCGGGCCGTCATGTGGCCCGAGGCCGCGAAGGCGTGGAAGGCGGCCATTTCCCGCCGCCCCTGGAAGCCGCCCGAGGCCTGGTCGCAGAAGGTCGTGACGCCGACCCGGTTGGCCTTCTCACAGACCCGCCGGCTGGCCTCGGGAACATCGTCGAGGGCCATGGCCGTGAGGTTGTGGCCGAGCACCGAGAAGATCGACGCCTGTCCCTGAAGGACGCCGTTCGGGCGGCCGTCCGGGTCGCGGACATAAGCGGCGCCGGGCGGATCAGGGGTGTGGGCGTCAACACCGGCGATCTCCAGCGCGCGGCTGTTGCAGTAGCCGATGTGCAGCGAGGCGTTGAACAGGAACACCGGCCGGTCCGGCGCGACCTGGTCGAGGGTGTGGCGCGTGATCCGGTCGGCGCCGGGCTGCAGGGACGGATCGAACTGGCGGGCGACGATCCAGTCGCCCACAGGCGCCGCGGCCGACAACGCGCCGATCAGGTCGATCACCGCGTCGGCGTCGGCGCAGGCCGTCGGGCCGACGTCGGGATAGCGGCCGAGAATGGCGATCGAGAAGAAATGCATGTGCGGCTCGATGAACCCCGGAAGAACGGTGCGGCCGCCGCAGTCGATGATCTCGGCGTCCTCTCCGGCCCTGGCCATGACGTCCGCGCGGGATCCGATGGCGATGATCCGGCCGTCCCGGTGAGCCAGCGCCTCGACAGTGGAGAAGGCGGCGTCGACGGTGAGGATGCGGGCGTTGGTCAGGACCTGCGTTCCCGATCGCGCGACCGGCGCTGGCCCCAGCCGCTTCCAGGCCGCCTCGCCGCCCGCCGCCGCCATATAGGGGAGCGATAGCTGGGCGAGATCACTGAGGACCGGCGCGCAGCAAGGACACCCGTGCAGGCGGGCGTCGCGGGGTTGAAACGGTCGCCGCGATAGCCCGACCTGACCGGGCGACCGATCCTTGATGTTTGCGTTCAATGGAACCTCCCTCTGAACGGAAGGCACCATGACGACGGGCGTTGACGAGCGCCAGCGTGGGCTATCCCCAGATCAGGTTCAGCGCACAAGGCGGGGACATGGACCGAAGGTACGTGTCCCCTAAACGTCGTAGTCGCTCGATTGGGGGACACGTACCTGCGGTACGTGTCCCCTAGGTTCCGCGCGGCTTGGCCCGGGTGACCGGCGCTGCGGCGGCGGGATCTTCGGGCCAGACGTGACGAGGGTAACGGCCGCGCATGTCCTTGCGGACGTCGGCCCAGGAGCCCTTCCAGAAGCCGGGGATGTCCTTCGTGGTCTGGATCGGCTTGTGTCCCGGCGACAGCAGGCTGAAGGTCAGGGGCACGCCGGCGACGGTCGGATGGACCGACAGGCCGTACAGCTCCCCCACCCGCACCTCGACCTTCGGCCCGCCCTCTGCGGCGTAGTCGATGGCGAAGCTGTTGCCGGTCGGCGCGGTGAAGCGGGTCGGGGTCTCGGCGTCGAGGCGGCGCTGGACCTCCCAGGGGACCAGCGACCGGAGGGCGTTTTCGATCTGGCCGTCCGACAGCTGGGCGAGGCTGGACTTGCCGTTGAGCATCGGCGCCAGCCAGTCGTCGAGGTCGGCGATCAGCGCTTCGTCGGTCAGGCGATGGCTGATGAACGCCAGACGCGCGCGCAGCCGCTCGCTGGCCTCGCCCAGCGGCAGGGCGGCGAGACCCTCGCGGCGGACCTTGTCGACCAGGGCGCGGCTGATCATCGCCGGGTCGGGCTTGTCGATCCGCCGGTCCTCGACGGTCAGACGGTCCAGTCGCAACAGGCGGCGGCCGCGCACCTTGCCGTCCGCCTCGACCTCAAGGCGGTCCTCGGCCACCAGCCGGTCAGCGAACGCCTCCCGAAGCGCGGTCTCGTCGAGCGGCGCGGCGAGCAGGATTCGGTCGCGCGCCGCGCCGCCGCCGAGTTCGCCGATGGCGATCCATTTCTCGCGCGCCAGCCCGTCCGTCGGCTCGACATGGGCCCCGCGGCCGGTCGCCAGCTGGAACTCGCCATTGGACCCGCGCGCCTTGGCGACGCGCTCGGGGAACGCCTCGGCCAGCAGCAGGGCCTCGTCGAGCGGCGGCTGTTTCGGCGGCGATCCGGCGCTCTTCGCCCAGCGCTCGGCCAGCTGGCGGGCGTCGCGGGCGCGTGGGCCACGATCGCGGTCGAAAGCCTCGAGCCGATGGCCCAGATGGGTGTCGCGACCGCCGAGTCCGCGTTCGGTCAGCAGAGCCGCGATCTTCGCCGCCAGCAGGGCCTGCCCCCCGGCCGCGCCGCGCACGACCATATGCGCCAGCCGGGGCGGCAGGGGCAGACGGGCCAGCGCCTCGCCGTGAGCCGTCAGGGCGCCCTCCCCGTCCAGCGCCTGCAACCGGACCAGCAGGGCGCGGGCCTCATTGAAGGCTGCGGCCGGCGGCGGATCCAGGAAGGCCAGACCGGATGCGTCGCGGGCGCCCCAGCGCGCCAGATCGAGCGCCAGCCCGGACAGGTCGGTCTCGAGGATCTCCGGCCGGGCGAACGGAACCAGCGCCCGGGTCTCGGCCTCGTCCCACAGCCGGTAGCAGACGCCGGGTTCGGTGCGGCCGGCCCGGCCGCGCCGCTGATCAGCGGCGGCGCGCGAGACGCGAATGGTTTCCAGCCGGGTCAGACCGCTGGCGGGGTCGAAACGCGGCACACGCGCCTGGCCGGCGTCGATCACCACGCGGACGCCCTCGATCGTCAGGCTGGTCTCGGCGATCGAGGTGGCCAGCACCACCTTGCGCCGCCCCGGTGGTGATGGGCTGATCGCGCGATCCTGCTCGGCGGGATCCATCGCGCCGTAGAGCGGGGCCAGGTCGACGTCGGGCCGGCGCATCCGCTCGGCCAGCCAGTCGCGGGTCCGCAGGATCTCTCCCTGCCCCGGCAGGAACACCAGCAGACTGCCGCCTTCCTCCGCCAGCGCGGTCTGCACCGCCCGCCCGACCTGCTCCTCCAGGCGGTGCGCGGGATTGCGGCCGAGGTAGCGGGTGTCGACCGGAAAGGCGCGACCCTGGCTCTCGATCACCGGCGCGTCGCCGAGCAGGCGCGCGACCGCCGCGCCATCGAGCGTCGCCGACATGACCAGGATGCGCAGGTCCTCGCGCAGCAGCGACTGGCTGTTCCGCGCCAAGGCCAGGCCGAGGTCGGCGTCGAGGCTGCGCTCGTGGAACTCGTCGAACAGGACAGCCGCGACGCCGTCGAGACCGGGGTCGTCCTGGATCATCCGGGTAAAGACGCCTTCGGTCACCACCTCGATGCGCGTGCGGGCCGAGACCTTCGACTGCAGTCGGACCCGAAAGCCGACCGTTTCGCCGACCGGTTCGCCCAGCGTCGAGGCCATCCGCGCCGCCGCCGCGCGGGCGGCCAGCCGCCGGGGTTCCAGCACGATCAGCTTGCCGCCGCCGACCCAGGGCTGATCCTTGAGGAACAACGGGACGCGCGTGGTCTTGCCGGCGCCCGGCGGAGCGACCAGCACGGCGTTGGGCGCTCGCGCCAGCGCGTCGCCCAGACGGGGCAGGATTTCCTCAATCGGCAGCATTGAAGGCAGTCCTAGTGCGTCGGAAGGGCCTCGTCACCGTAAGCCGTTGCGCGAGTCCGCTTAGCTGCTAACGTCCCCGACCTGTTAACAGCGCCGACGGGGGTCGTCGGCCATTGGGGGAGCGAGACCGCATGTCCGCAGAGGCCGCGAAACGCGGGAACCGACTGTTTCTCAAGAAGTCGATCGAACAGGTCCAGGCTGAGTCCAACAATCACCAGCTGAAACGGTCGCTGGGCAAGTGGAACCTGCTGTTCCTCGGCATCGGCTGTATCATCGGCGCCGGCATTTACGTGATGACCGGGAACGCCGCGGCCAATTTCGCCGGCCCGGCGGTCATGCTGTCGTTCGTCGTGGCCTTCTTCGCCTGCGTGTTCGCCGGCCTGTGCTACGCGGAACTGGCCTCGACCATGCCCGTGGCCGGTTCGGCCTACACCTACAGCTACACGACCCTCGGCGAGCTGTTCGCCTGGATCATGGGCTGGCTGCTGGTGCTGGAATACGGCGTCGCGGCGTCGACCGTGGCGGCCGGCTGGTCCGGCAACGTGGTCAGCCTGCTGCACAACTTCGGCCTCGAATTCCCGGTCCAGTGGACGACCTCGTTCGTCCAGGCGGTCCAGGGCGACGGCGGCCTCAGCTTCGTCGCCGGGGGCGGCGCCAACCTGCTCGGCGCGGCCGGCATTCTCGCCGTGACCGCCCTGCTGGTGCTCGGCATCTCCGAATCCGCCAGCGTCAACAACGTCATCGTGGCCATCAAGGTCGGGGTGCTGCTGCTGTTCATCGGCGTGGGCGCGATGTTCATCTTCCAGCATCAGGCCGACGCCATCGACCACTGGACGCCGTTCATCCCGGCCAACGAGGGTGGCTTCAAGTACGGCCTGCCCGGCATCTTCCGCGCCGCCTCGGTGATCTTCTTCGCCTACGTCGGCTTCGAGGCCGTCTCGACCGCCGCGGCCGAAGCCAAGAACCCGCAGAAGGACATTCCCTTCGGCATCCTCGGCAGCCTGCTGGTCTGCACCGTCATCTACATGATGATCGCCGCCGTCCTGACCGGCATCGTCGACTTCCGTGAACTGGGCGTTCCCGCCCCGATCGCGCTGGCCGTCGACCGCATGGGCACCGACTGGTTCTCGATCCTGATCAAGGTCGGCGCCGTGGCCGGCCTGTCGTCGGTCATGCTGATCCTGACCTACGGCCAGACCCGCGTGTTCTACGCCATGGCCCGCGACGGCCTGCTGCCGAAGTTCTTCGCCCAGCTGCACCCCAAGTTCCGCACCCCGTGGATCGGCACCATCGTGCTGGGCATCATCATCTCGGTGGCCGCGGCCTTCCTGCCGATCGAAATCCTCGGCGACCTGGTCAGCCTCGGCACCGCGACGGCGTTCGGCATCGTCTGCCTCAGCGTGATGTACCTGCGCACCCGCGAGAAGCAGCTGGAGCGTCCCTTCAGCATCCCCGGCGGCGGCGGCATGGTTCCGCAGTACGTCATGGTCATCGTCTCGGCCCTGGTGATCGCCGGCTTCCTGGCCTTCTTCCAGTTCCTGCTGAAGTCGACCTGGGTCGCCACCGGCGTGAAGGTCATGGCCGTGGTCATGGGCCTGTGGTTCGTCTTCTCCCTGTTCCAGAAAAACAAGGTGTGGATCGGCCCGGTGCCGGTGCTGGGCATCTTCTTCGCCCTGATCATGACCGGCCCGCTGGTCGAGGACATCTTCACCAAGGCCGCCAACGGCGACCCGATCCCGGCGATCCTGCTGACCGGCTACGCCGGCGTCGGCGCCCTGATCTACGTCTTCTACGGCTTCTGGAACTCGCGCCTCGGCAAGGGTCTTCCGCAGCTGGAAGATGACAGCGCCGGACCGGGCCCCATGCAGGCCGAAGTGCACGGCATCGGCGACGATCACGCCTGATCCCGTCCACCGACAGACAACGGAAAGGCCCGGGGGCGATCCCGGGCCTTTTTCGTGACCGCCCCTTTATTCCTGACGCCTGAACACCGATCATGTGAGGGTTCGTCGCCGCAGGAGCTTTGCGTGTCCTCTTCCCCGATCAAGGCCTTCATCGCGCCGGTCACGCCGTTGCAGCAGAACTGCACCGTGGTCTGGTGCGAGAAGACGAAGAAGGCCGCCGTCATTGATCCGGGCGGCGAGATCAAGCGCCTGATGGCCGCCATCACCGATCAGGGCCTCACGGTCGAAAAGATCTGGATCACCCACGGCCACATGGACCATGCCGGCGGCACGGCCGAGCTGAAGGCCCTGACCGGCGCGCCGATCGAAGGCCCGCACCCGGACGACCAGTTCTGGATCGACCAGATCCCCGAGAGCGGCGCGCGCTACGGCATCCCCGGGGCCGAAGCCTTCACCCCCGATCGCTGGCTTGGGGATGGTGATGTCGTGACGCTTGGCGAGACCGAGTTCGAGGTCATCCACTGCCCGGGCCATACACCCGGCCATGTGATCTTCTTCAATCGCGAGGCGCGTTTCGCCCAGGTGGGGGACGTGCTGTTCAAGGGCTCGATCGGCCGCACCGACTTTCCCCGCGGCAATCACCAGCAGCTGATCGACTCGATCACCCAGAAGCTCTGGCCGCTGGGCGACGACGTCGCCTTCGTGCCGGGCCACGGCCCGATGAGCACCTTCGGCTTCGAGCGCAAGGCCAACCCGTTCGTCTCCGACATCGCGCTCGGCGTCGAGGCCGGCGCCCTGCCGGAGATGGACGGCGTACCCAAGCGGTACAGCTAGGGGACATGTACCAAAGGTACGTGTCCCCCAATCCAGGTTCAGCAGCGGTTCGATTTGGGGACACGTACCTTCGGTACATGTCCCCTTCATGTTGCAGCTCTGAAATTCTGTCGCCACGAGAGATTGTCATGACGATCCCATGGAGCTCGTGATGGACAAGACCGCCCACAGTGTCGTTGAGGAGCCCGGCGCGCGAATCCTGATCGTCGACGATGATCCGGGCATCCGCGACGTTATCGCCGACTTCCTGGGCAAGCATGGCTATCGCGTGGACCAGGCGTCCGACGCCCGGTCAATGGAACTGGCGCTGCAGCGCAATCCCGCGGACCTGATCGTGCTGGACGTGATGATGCCCGGCGAGGATGGCCTGTCGATCTGCCGGCGCCTGTCAGGCCAGGCCGGCGGGCCGGGCATCGTCATGCTGTCGGCCATGGGTGAAGAGACCGACCGCATCGTGGGGCTGGAGCTGGGCGCCGACGACTACCTGCCCAAGCCGTGCAATCCGCGTGAACTGCTGGCCCGTGTGAGGGCCGTCCTGCGCCGGCGCCAGGAGCCGAGGCCGGCCGAGGCGCCGATGGGCGCGACCTGTGAATTCGCGGGCTGGCGACTGGATCTGGTCCGCCGCGAACTGCGCTCGCCGCTGGGGGTGATCGTCAATCTGTCGAGCGGCGAGTTTTCCCTGCTTCGGGCCTTCGTCGAACGCCCGCAACGGGTGCTGACCCGCGACCAGCTCCTCGATATGGCGCGGGGACCGGACACCGAGGCCTATGACCGGGCCATCGATGTCCAGATCAGCCGCCTGCGTCGCAAGCTCGACGATGACAGGGGCGTCGAGATCATCCGCACCATCCGCAGCGAGGGCTACATGTTCTCACCCAGGGTCACGCGGTCCTCATGAAGACGCCGTGGCGCGGGACGCCCATCTTCATCCAGGTTCTGGCGCTGATCGTGGTCTGTCTGGCCGCGTCCTACGGAATCACTTCGGCCATCGTTCTGCATCTGCCGCCGCCGCCGCCGGAGATTTATCGACTGTCGGACGTGGCGAGGGCCCTGCGCAATCCGGGCGTGACGCCCGTTCCCGACGCACGACCGCTGGTCGTCGCGCTGCAAAGCGCCGCGCCCCGGGAGCAGCCGCTCCTGCCGCGTGGCAATCACTGGCGGGATGACGTCCGCAAGGGACTGGCCGACGCCCTGCAGGTCGATCCGGCCCGGATCGCCATCGAGACCGAAGGGCCGCGGCGCATGTTCATGCGAACCCGGCAGGTCGAGACGAGTTTCGAAGTCCGGGTCTTCCGCGGGGGACCGATGATGCAGCATGGCCCGGGCGGACACGGACCGCCGCCCGGCATGCGCGTCCCTGCCCCGGGACCGGGATTCGGGCCAGGACCCGGGCCGGGCGGGCCGATGCGATTCGACGAGCGCGCGCTTTTCGCGCCGTTCAGGATCGGCGTGCGCCAGAGCGACGGCCAATGGCTTGTCGCAAAGCCCAAGCCGAGCTTCCAATGGAATTCCTGGCAGGGTCACGTCGTTCTGACGCTCCTGATTTCCATCGTCGCTGTTACGCCGCTGGCCTGGCTGTTCGCGCGGCGGCTGTCGGCGCCGATCGCCGCCTTCGCCACAGCCGCCGAGCGTCTGGGTCGGGATCCGCGCGCACCGCCGCTGGAACTTGGCGGGTCAAGCGAAGTCATTGCCGCCGCCGAGGCCTTCAACCGGATGCAGGAGCGGCTGCGGCGCTATGTCGAGGACCGCACGGCCATGGTCGGCGCCATCGCCCATGACCTGCGCACGCCGCTGACCCGACTCCGGTTCCGCATCGAGGCGGCGCCCGATGACATCCGCGCCAAGCTCGCAGCCGATATCGACCAGATGGACGCGATGATCTCCGCCACGCTGGGCTTTGTGCGCGACGCCACCCGCGCCGGGCCGCGAGAGAAGCTCGAACTGTCCTCGCTGGTCGAGAGCGTTCTGGACGAAGCCGCCGAAACCGGCGCCGACGCCACCGCCCTGCCCTCGGAACGGCTGGTCGTCGAGGGTGACCCTGTGGCCCTGCGCCGGCTGACCGCCAATCTGGTGGAAAACGCCCTCAAGTACGGCTTTCGGGCGCGCGGACGCGTGTTCGCCGAGGGGGGCGAGGCCGTCATCGAGATCGAGGACGACGGTCCCGGCATTCCCGCCGAAGAAGCGGAACGGGTCTTCGAGCCCTTCTATCGCGGCGAACCGTCCCGTAGCCGGGAAACCGGCGGTGCAGGCCTTGGACTGGCCGTCGTCCGGTCGGTCGCCCGGGCCCATGGCGGCGACGTGGTCCTGACCGCCCGACCGGCGGGGGGGCTGACAGCGCGCGTGACCCTGCCGCTCTAGGGGTGTTGCGGTTCCGCAATGCCCGGGCCTTACTGACGACACGGGCAGGCTGCAGGCTGACTCGTCCTGTCATGCCGGAGTCGTTCATGCTCGCTCGCGCCCTCTGTCTGCTGCTTGTCTTCGCCGCCGCGCCCGCAATGGCCCAGGATCCCGGCGCGCCGATCAGCATTCCCGGCGGAGGGCCGCCTGCCCCGCCGCCGCCCGGACCGCCGCCTCAGCAGTTGTTCATCAGCCCCGCGGGCGAACCGTTCCGGGCCGAGCCCGGCCAGCCCTATCCCGTGGCGCTTTGGTTCAGCAGGGCTGACGCCAACCATGACGGGGTGCTGACGCGCGAGGAATTCGCCGCCGACTCGATGGCCTTCTTCGATCAGATCGACACCAACAAGGACAAGGTCGTCGACGGGTTCGAGACGGCCGACTACGAGCGTGATGTCGCCCCCGAGATCACAGGCATCCTGCCCCGCCGCGAACGGCGGAGCGATGGTGGACCGCCGCCGATCGCCTTTCCCCCCAGCCGCGTGGAACAGATGATGGGGCCGCCGAGTTTCATGCATCCTCGCGGAACGCCAACACCTGTGCGCCGCCAGGGCGCCGCCCAGTACGCGCTGCTGAACGAGCCCCAGCCTGTCCGTGGCGCGGATTCAGACCTCGACCAGCGTGTCAGCCGGGCCGAAGCGGAAGCCGCCGCGGGCCGGCGTTTCGCCCTGCTCGACCAGGACGGAGACGGCAGGATCGCCCTGACGGACCTGCCGATCACGCCCGCCCAGGCCATGGCCGGCGCGCCGCCTGAAGAGGGGCGACGGAAAAAGCCGTCGAAATGAGTTGAAATGCCGCTGCAACCTAGGTCGGTTAACGCCATTCATGTTGCTGCGCCCGCCGCAGAGTCCGGTCACGAGATCCCATGAGCCTGCATACCGCCCCGACACGTCGCAAAGGCGGCCTCCCCCGGCCCCTGCTCTACACCCTGGCAGCCGTCGGTGTGCTGGTTGCCGTCTGGGTCGGCTGGCAGGCCTTCAAGCCCAAGGCGCCGAAGGATCCCTATCGGACCGAGCAGGTCCAGCAGGGCGACATCACCAAGTCGGTCTCGGCGTCGGGTTCCCTGCAGGCGCTGGTGACCGTCGATGTCGGCTCGCAGATTTCCGGCCAGATCCTCAAGGTGCTGGTCGACTTCAATGACACGGTGCAGGCCGGCCAGTTGATGGCCACGCTCGATCCGCAGACCTACGTCAGCCGGCTGCGTCAGGGCGAAGCCCAGATCGCCGCCAACCAGGCGCAGGTCGCCCAGGCCCAGGCCCAGGCCGAACAGGCGCGCGCCGCCTACAACCGCACCAAATCCCTCTACGATCAGGGCATCATGGCCAAGGCCGCGCTCGAGACCTCGATGGCGGCGTGGAAATCGACCCAGGCCAACGTTCAAGCCGCGCGCGCCGGCGTGACCCAGAGCCAGGCGGCGCTGGCCAGCACCCGTACGGATCTGGGCCGGACCAAGATCGTCGCCCCGATCAGCGGCGTGGTGATCAATCGCAGCATCGAACCCGGCCAGACCGTGGCCGCGAGCTTTACCGCCCCGGTGCTGTTCCAGATCGCCCAGGACCTGTCCAAGCTGGAGGTGAAGATCAGCGTCGACGAGGCCGACATCGGTCAGGTGCAGGAGGGCCAGGAGGTCCGCTTCACCGTCGACGCCTTCCCGGACGACACCTACACCGGCGTCGTGACCCAGGTGCGCAAGCAGCCGGAAACCGCGTCCAACGTCGTCGCCTACATCGTCATCGCCCAGGCCGAGAATCCGGGCGGCAAGCTGATGCCGGGCATGACCGCCAACGCCGATATCGTCATCCAGCAGCTGCGCGGCGTGCTCAAGGTTCCGGCGGCCGCGCTGCGCTGGACGCCGCCTGACCAGCAGCCCCAGACCTCGGCGCGCGGTGGAGCGCCCGGAATGGTGGCCCCCGGCGGTCCAGGTGGCGGCGGCGGCTTCCGCCCTGGTGCCGGCGGTGCCGGGCGGCAAGGCGGCATGGGCGCCCGGATCATCGAACAGCTGGACCTGGACGCCGGCCAGAAGACCAAGGTCGAGGCGATCCTCGCCGAGGAGCGCACCAAGGCGCTGGCCAAGGCGTCCGGCGACCCGACCGCAATGCGCCAGGCCATGCGTGGCATGATGCAGACCGTCCTGACGCGCATCGAACCGATCCTCAAACCCGCCCAGAAGGAAAAGCTGGTGGCGCTGCGCGCGCGGATGGCCGCGATGGGCGGCGGACGCGGCCGGGGCGGCCTGACGTCGGGCGTCGTGTACGTCCTGCGCGACGGCAAGCCGACCGCCGTACCGGTCCGCGTCGGAGCGTCGGATGGCTCCTTCACCCAGATCGTCGGACCGTTGAAGGCAGGCGACGAGGTGATCATCGGCGGCGGGCCCAAGCCCAAGGCCAAGGCGGCGCAGGGCGGCCCGATGGGCGGCGGCGGCGTCCGGGTGCGGATGTAGGTCCCGCTCGATGATCGAGATCCGTGACCTTGAGAAGGTCTATCAGATGGGCGAGGAGACTGTGGCCGCGCTGGCCGGCGTCTCCGTCGACATCGCCCGGGGCGAGCACATCGCCATCACCGGAGCGTCGGGCTCGGGCAAGTCGACCCTGATGAACATCATCGGCGGTCTCGATCGTCCAACGCGTGGGATCTATCGCTTCGACGGCGTGGACGTTTCGGGCTTCAATGACGACGACCTGGCCAATTTCCGCTGTCGGAGGATCGGCTTTGTGTTCCAGTCCTTCCAGCTGTTGCCCCGGCTGACCGCGCTGCAGAACGTCGAGCTGCCGATGGTCTATGCCGGCCTGCCGCCCGTCGAGCGACGCGCGCGCGCGGCGGCCCTGCTGGAGCGGGTCGGCCTGGGCGCACGGACCGGGCACCGGCCGACCCAGATGTCAGGCGGTCAGCAGCAGCGGGTGGCCATCGCCCGCGCCCTGGCCAATTCGCCCGACCTGCTTCTGGCTGACGAACCCACCGGCGCCCTCGACAGCGCAACCGGCAAGGAGGTGCTTGAGCTGTTCAAGACGCTCAACGCCGAGGGTCTGACACTGGTGCTCGTGACCCACGATCAGAAGGTCGCCGACCAGGCGCGCCGGCGGGTCACCTTCCAGGACGGCAAGATCATCTCTGACGAGACGGGAGCGGCCCAATGAGACGCGTCGATCTGGTCGTCTTCGCGGCCCGGGCGATCATCGCCCACCCGACCCGCAGCGCCCTCACCTCGCTGGGCGTGGTCATCGGTGTCGCCGCCGTTGTCATGATGACCTCCATCGGCCTGGGTGCGCAGCAGCGGGTGACCAGCGCCATCGGCGGTCTCGGTTCCAATCTGCTGATCGTTTCACCCGGCGCCTCACGCGGTCCGGGCGGCGGCTTCGTCAGCCAGGGGGCCGGCAGCGGCCAGACCCTGACCGAGGACGACGCGAAGGCCATGGCAACGCAGATCGACGGGGCCGCTGCCGTGGCGCCCAGCGTGCGCGGCGGCGCGCAGCTGACGGCTGAAGGCGCCAACTGGCAGACCCGCGTCGAGGGCGTGACGCCCGACTACCTGATCGCCCGGGACCTGACGATCGAGTCCGGCCGGATGTTCGATGACAACGAAGCCCGGCAGGGTCGCAAGGTCATCGTTATCGGCAAGACCATCGCCAATGAGCTGTTCGGCGCGGACATCGACCCTGTCGGCAAGCGTATTCGCGTCGGGTCCGTGCCCTTCGAGGTGGTCGGCGTGCTGGCGTCCAAGGGCCAGAGCGGATTCGGCCAGGACCAGGACGACATCGTGCTGGGCCCGCTGCAGGCGGTGCGTTCCCGCGTGGTCGGCAGGCGGGTCCAGGGCAGCAATGTCCAGACCATCTACGTCAAGGCGGCCAGCGCCGACGACCTGGACCGGCTGCAGGAGGACGTGACCAACCTGCTGCGCGAACGCCACCGCATCCGCCAGGGAGCCGACGATGATTTCAGCGTGCAGAACATGGCCTCGATCATGGAAGCCATGCAGGCGTCGGTGAAGACCTTCACCTCGCTGCTGGCGGCCGTCGCGGCTGTTTCGCTGGTCGTCGGCGGGGTCGGCATCATGAACATCATGCTGGTGGCCGTAACCGAACGGACGCGCGAGATCGGCCTGCGCATGGCGGTCGGCGCGCGGCGCAACGACGTGCTGTTCCAGTTCGCGCTGGAGGCCATCACCCTGTCGGTCATCGGCGGGATCATCGGCCTGATCATCGGCGTCGGCGGCGGCGTGCTGATGGCCAAGCTCGGCCAGTGGCCGGTGGCGATCGCCGGCTGGTCGATCCCGGTGTCGCTGGGCTTCTCGTTGCTTGTGGGCCTGGTGTTCGGCGCTTATCCCAGCTGGCGTGCGGCCAGGCTCGACCCGATCGAGGCGCTGCGACGGGAATAGCCGGGCCCGAATTGATCCGGCTCAATGACGCCGGTCGCGCGCCGCCATCGCATGCCGTCCGGGACCCCGAGCTGGTCAGCCGTGATGGAGAAGTCTCCCGTGCGAGCCCTCTTGATATGGATGCCGCGCGTCCTCGCGCTGGCGTTCGCCTTGTTTGTCTCCGCCTTCGCCCTCGACGTCTTCGACGGGCGCGGTGGGCACGATCTGATCGCGTCGCTGGCCGCACATCTGGCGCCCGCCTTCGCGGTGCTGGCCGCCGCCCTCATCGGCTGGCGCTGGCCGGTCGCCGGCGGCGCCCTGTTCGCGCTTCTTGGAGCCGCCTACGTCCTGCTGGCAGGCCCGGGTCGCCCGATCAGCTGGTACGTCGTCATCGCCGGCCCGGCCTTCATCGTCGGGCTGCTCTACATCGTCAGCCAGGTTTCCGGATCGCGCGCGAGACCAAACTAGACCGGCCGATCCCCGACGATCGTCACCCGCTCCATCCTGCGCACCGCCGGCCAGTAGTCGCTCGCGGCGTAGTGCTGGCTGGCGCGGTTGTCCCAGAAGGCGATCGCATTGGGCGACCAGCGAAAGCGGCACTGGTATTCCGGGATCGCCGCCTGGGCGTAGAGGTGCGCCAGAAGGGCGTCGCTCTCGGCCTTCTCCATTCCGACGATATGCAGCGTGAAAGCCGCATTGACGTAGATGCAGCGGCGACCGGTTTCGGGATGGGTGCGCACCACCGGGTGTTCCGCCATCGGGTACTTGCGGTTCATCTCCTCGATCTGCTCTTCCGACATGCCGCGCTTGCGCATGCCGGCGCGGAAGTGGGTGAAGTCGTGGACCGCGACGGCGTTGTCGATCTTCGCCTTCACCTCGTCCTTCAGACCGTCGTAGGCGGCGTACATGTCGGCGAACAGGGTGTCGCCGCCCACGGGCGGCAGTTCGATGGCCCGCAGGATCGAGCCCAGCGATGGCTCCAGCCGCCAGGTCACATCGCTGTGCCAGGTGTTCTCCTTGCCCCGGTTCTTCTCGTCGTGGGTGATGGCGAGGACCTCCGGATAGCCTGACTTCTGCGGCGCGAACGGATGCACCTCCAGCTCCCCGAAGTTGCGGGCGAAGGCCAGATGCTGGTCGGTCGTAATGTCCTGGTCGCGGAAGAACAGCACCTTCCAGTCAAGCAGCGCCTGGCGCAATGCCTTGACCGTGGCGGCAGCGAGAGGGTGGGTCAGGTCGACGCCTTCGACCTCGGCGCCGATCGTCGGCGTCAGGGGCACAAGGGTGAGATCCTCGATCACGAGGCTGCGGACGAGCTGGTTCACGCGGATGTCCTCCCGTATTATCGGGCATTATGTTACCATGCGGTTTCATTCGGCAAGCGCCGACCGTTCCGCTAGACCTGACCCATGACCGCAGCCGCCGCGCCTGTCCGAAAGAAGCCCCGCGTCGACACCGTCGCGCGTCGGGACGAGTATGTGCGGATCGCAGCCCGCGTCCTGCTCGAGAAGGGCCTGCATGCCGCGACCATGCGCGATATCGCCGACGCCGCCGGCGCGGCCAAGGTGCTGGTCTATCGCCTGTTTCCGTCCCGCGAGGCATTGATCGAATCGGTGTTCGACAGGGTCGCGGACGCCATTGAGGCGGCCTACGCCGCGCCCTGGGAAGGCTATGGCTCGATGGTCGCCAGAGTGCTTGAGACGGCCCGCGAAGAGCCCGCCCCTTTCCTGCTGGTGTTCCGCAACTGTCGTGCAGGGCAGCCCGAGTGGGAGGCGCGCCTGAGACTGCTGCTGGCGCGGACCTCCCTGCCCCTGTTCACGCCCGGCCCTGACGCGCCTGCCGGAGCCGACGAGCGGGCGGTAAAGGCGGCCGGGGCCCTGTTCGGCCTGTTCCTCGACAGCATGATCCGATGGCTTGAGGACAGCGACGGCCTGACCGATGCTGAACGCATCCGCTGGTGGGGCCGAATGGTGCGGGAAAACCGGGCGGCCGGCCGCGAGGCGTATCGGCTGGATTGACTTGCGCCCCCCCGGGCGTCGATCCTCAAAGCAATCAAGAAGAGACCAGAAGGAAGCGCCCGTGATCCCCGGACTGATGCAGGACGTCCCGTTGCTGACGACCGCCATTCTGACTCATGCCGAAACCGCGCATGGCCGGGTGGAGGTGGTGTCGCGCACGGTCGAGGGGCGTGTTCATCGCTATGACTACGCCGGCATGGCGGCGCGCACGCGGAAGCTGGCGCGGGCGCTGCAGGGGCTGGGCGTGACGTCGGGCGACCGGATCGCCAGCCTGGCCTGGAACACGCACCGGCACATGGAGCTGTTCTACGCCGTGCCGGGCCTCGGCGCGGTGCTCAACACCGTCAATCCGCGCCTGTTCGACGAGCAGATCATCTACGTGCTGGAGCATGCCGAAAGCACCGTGCTGTTCTACGACCGCACGTTCGCCCCGCTGGTCGAGCGGCTCGCGGACCGGCTGCACACCGTGAAGACGTTTGTGCTGCTTTCGGACGCCGACAGTCATGACGCCGGCACGGTCGGAGCCTTGAACTACGAGACCCTGCTGGACGCGCAGTCGGATTCGGCGTTCGCCTGGCCGCGGCTCGACGAGAACGCCGGGGCTTTCCTCTGCTACACCTCGGGAACGACGGGCGATCCCAAGGGCGTGCTCTACAGCCACCGGGCGGTGGTGCTGCACGCCATGGCCGCGGGCCTGGCCAGCGCGTTCGGCCTGACGGCCTTCGACGTAGTCATGCCCTGCTCGTCGCTCTACCACGCGACGGCCTGGGGCCTGCCGTTCATCTGCCCGATCAACGGCTGCAAGCTGGTCCTGCCGGCCGAGAAGATGGACCCGGCCAGCTTGCAGGAGCTGATCATCGGCGAAGGCGTGACCTTCTCCGGCGGTGTGCCGACCATCTGGACCATGTACCTGGACTGGCTGGCCCAGACGGGACAGACGGTCGGCGACCTCAAGCGGGTGATCATCGGCGGCTCGGCCGTCCCGCGCGCCATGGCCGAGACCTTCAAGGTCAGGCACGGGGTCCAGGTGCTGCAGATCTGGGGCATGACCGAGACCTGCCCCCTGGGCGTGGTCGCTACGCCGACGCCGTCGATCACGGCCCTGGGCGAGCATCAGGTCGACGAGATCATCTGGACCCGCCAGGGCCGGCTGCAGTTCGGAATCGAGCTGAAGATCATGCTCGAGGATGGCAGCGAGGCGCCGCGCGATGGCGAGACCAGCGGCGCCCTGATGGTGCGCGGGCCCTGGACCATCAAGCGTTACTTCCGCAAGGCCGCCGATGCACTGGACGACGGCGGCTGGTTCGACACCGGCGACATCGCCACGCTCGACGAGCATGGCTTCATGCGCATCACCGACCGGGCCAAGGATGTGATCAAGACTGGCGGCGAATGGATCAGCTCGATTGACCTCGAGAACATCGCCGTCGCCTGTCCGGGCGTGAAGATCGCGGCCGTCGTGGGCATTCCGCATCCGAAATGGGAAGAGCGGCCCCTGCTGGTCATCGAAGCCCACGAGGGCCGCACGGTGACCCGCGACGAGGTGCTCGACTACCTGCGCCCGCGGATCGTCAAATGGTGGATGCCCGACGACGTGGTGTTCGCCGCCGTGCCGCTGACGGCGACCGGCAAGATCGACAAGAAGACGCTGCGCACGGCCTGGAACAACCACCTTCTGGATTGATCAGGCGCGGGTGACGGTCCGGGTCAGGGACGCCATGCGGCGCCCGGTGTCACTGCGCACCAGCACCCTCACCTTCACGGGACCCGAGGCCTCGCCGACGTAGAAGAGCGCGCCGACGTCTCCGCGCGCATCGGACGCGATGTGGGCCAGCACGCCGGAGGCTGTTACGCCCGCGCCTTCCGTCGAGACGACATGACGGGCCCCGACCGGCGCGCCATCTTCCGCCAGCAGGGCCTCGCGCACCCCCGGCGCCACCGTCGCCCCCTCCGGCGAGAGAACCTCGACCGTGGTCGTGAACCGCCGGTCACGGCGGCGGGGATTGTAGAGCACCTGCAGATCGATCCCCCGTCGGTCGGGATCGGTGACGGTGTCCAGCCGGAGGCGCAGCTCATGCTCGCGCCAGGCTTTCCACAGCTGCCAGATGAGCGAGGCGTGGCCGGCGGCCGCGCCCAGCTTCACGATCAGCTCGACTCCAGGGGTCATGGCCATCGACGTCTCACTCCACGCTCATGGCCAGGATACGACTGATATGGGCGAACGGCGCGCCGCTCTCCGCCGCCCAGGCGCTAAAGGCCGCCTGGATGGCTCGGCGGGCTGTCTTCGTTTCCGGCGCGCCGTTGATGACGCCTTCCCGGACCAGCGCCCTGACCATGTCCAGCGACGTCACCCAGCCGTCCCGCCCCATGAACCGCATGGCCATCATGCCCGCATTGCCGCCCAGTCGGTCGCCCCGGGCCCTCAGCATGTCGAGCAGGCCGATGTAGTCGTCCGCCGGCCAGGTGGCGAACACCGAGGCCGCCGCGCCGTGTTCGCGGGCAAGGTCCACCAGCAGCGCCGCGTTGTTGCGCACGGCCGCGACCTTGGCGCCGTTGCGGATGATCCGCCGGTCCCTCAGCAGGGCATCGAGATCCTCGTCCGACATCATCCGGCAGCGCCCGGGGTCGAAGCCCCAGAAGGTCTCCTCGAATCCGGGCCATTTCTTCTCGACGACGCTCCAGGAGAAGCCGGCCTGGAAGACGCAGCGGCTGATCGTCGAGAGCCAGCGGTCGTCCGGGATCGCGGAGAGCTCGGCGGCCGTCTTCACTGCCGGCAGCAGGGCGGTCAGCGCGGCCTCGCCGCCCTTGCGCGCGGCGGCCATGGCCTTGATGTCAGCGAAGGATCTCAGGGTCGGCCTCCGTGCGCCGTCGTCGCGCGGCCGAAGTTCAACCGGCCGGGCAACGCCAGATGCGGCGTGGTGCGCTCGATCAGGGTGACGCCACCGAGCGTGAAGGTCGCCTCACCGCCGCACTGACCGGCTGTGATGTGGTGGATCCGACCGCTGCCCATCACGATATGGACGCCGCGAAGCTTGAGCGACACGGCCGTCCGGAAGGGCAGCCGCCCGAGATTCAGCCCGCCGACAAGCAGGTCGATGTGGGGCTGCTGCGACGAGGAGATCTTGTGGTCGAGCAACGGGAACGGGATAAGCCTGTCCGGATCGGTCCGGCCGGCCGCCTTGATGTCGCGGACAGCCTCGACCCTGTCCCAGGCCGACTCGAGGATGTCGTCGAGACCGATCTGGAAGAACTGATCCAGCGCCCCGGCGACCGATTTCATCAGGGTCTTGCGGGTCAGCGGCGGCAGGCCTGAGCCGGCGTTCTCGACAGCTTTCCGCACCGCGTTCATGTCGCAGCTCTCGGCGATCGGCGCCGCAGGGTCGGCGCAGAAGAACGTCTTGAGGGTCAAGGGCCCGGCGCTCATGTCGTCCCTCCGGCCCGGGCGTCGGAACCCGAGAAGGCGATCGAGAGGTCGCCCGGATCGATCGCCACGCGGGCCCGAACCGTCGGCGCGCCCCAACGGGTGAAATGACGCGCAAACCAGGCTCCGAGGCCGAGCGTCAGCAGCGCCAGCAACAGGCCCAGACCGCCGATCGGCGGTGACGGCTGCGGCGGCGCGACCGGCATCCAGCCGGTCTCCAGGGGATTGGCGGGCGCGGCAGGCTGCGGCGAAACCTCTGCGATGGGCGGCGGCGCGGGTATGACCGAAGGCAACGGGGTCGGCCGCGCCGGAATGGAGGGGCCGGCGGCGGGCGTCTTCACCGATGACGGCGGCGGCGCGACGCCTGTGGGACGAGGCTGCGCGTGAGGCTGGGCCTCGTCCGGAACCGGCGGCGTCTCCCGCGGCGGCGGCGCGGCGGGGACCCTGGCCGGCTCCGGCGTGACGGCCGGTGGAGTCGGCGCGGGCTCAGCGGAAGGGGCCGCCGCGGCCTGTCGAGCCGCCTCCTCCTGTTCCCGCTTCTTGCGGGCTTCCTCTTCCTTCTTCTTGGCTTCGGCTTCGCGCGCCTTTTTCGCGAGCCAGCCCAGTCCGCCGATGACCGCGCCTGCCGTGTCGAGATCAGAACCCCCGCTTCCGCCGCTTCGCTCCCGCGACGGGCCCTGCGACGGGCGACTCTGGGCGTCGGCCAGCCCCGGCGCGGCCGCCAGAATGATCGCCAGGATCAGGCCGCCCGGACGCCGCATCTATTCCGCCTTCACCAGGCCTGACGACACATTGATCCTGACCCGGGCGACGCTCCGGGCAGGCGACGGCCCGCCGTCTGGCGGCATGACCGAATAGCCGAACGTCAGGAGCAGGCCGCGCTTCGGGTCATAGCTGCTCTTGAGCGTGGCGAAGTCGATGCCCGCGAAGCCGGTATGCCCCTGATCGCTGACCAGCCGGCAGACGAAACTCTCCGGGTCGTCATTGCCATAGAACAGGATCAGCAGGTGCGCGCTGCAGCAGGCCGGCTCTCCGCCCGTGTCCAGCGCCGCGACCCTGACCCGACCCTGATAGAAGCTGCGGGCGTTGCCCTCCCAAGGCTCGATGATGTTGGCGGCGCTGTCGGTGACGCCGTCACAGTCGCGGACAGTCACGGCAAGCGCGGGCGAGGCAAGGCCCGCGGCCGCCAGAATTGCTGCGAAGGCAAGAGTTTGCCGCATGCCTGTCTCCCCCGTCCTTTGCCATCCTGCGTCGTTGAGCGCGCGAGAGCTAGTCCGGATATCGACGGTCTCCGGCAACGATGAGCCTACTTCCTGCCCATCGGGCGTCCCGCTAGGCTGCCGTCAGAAACCGGGTGGGCTAGCGCGATGCGGCGATGGATCTTGGGGATCGTGCTGGCCCTGATGCTGGCGGGCGGGGTCTGGCTGCGTCTGACCTACGTTCACTACTTTCCGCTGACGCCCGACGAAATCGGCGGGCCGCCTGCAGCGCCCGCTGTGCTGGCGACCTTTGGCGATGATCCGCCCGTGCGGGACCTCGAGGACTGGCGTTCACGGCGGGCGCCCTTGCTCCGGGAAGCCTTCGCGCGCGACGTCTATGGCGCCATGCCGCCGCCGCTTCCGGGAGCCGTGCTCACGCGGCTTGCCCTGTCGGCGGAGCGACCCGACCGGGGCGCACGACTGCAGCAACTGACTGTCGGATTCGGTCCGGACGGGGCGCGCGGGAAGGTCAATGTCGTCCTCGCCATGCCGCCGTCGGGGACGCCGGTGCGGGCCCTGATTATCATGCAGACGTTCTGCGGAAACGCCGCCGCGCTCGGCGGTCGATATCCGCTGATCCGCTCCCTGACCCCGCCGCCGAAGTATTGCGAAGGGCCAATGGCCATCGCCAGCCACATCATCCTCGGCCGCTATCCCGACGGCCCGCCGCTGAAACGCGTGATCGACCGCGGCTACGCGGTGGCCATCGTCTATGGCGGAGACCTCGTTCCTGATGACGCCCACGGCGCCCCGCCTGCCCTCGCCCGACTCTATGGACCGGGCGTCCCGCCTGGTGGGGCGCTGGCCGCCTGGGCCTGGCTCTATGGCGAACTGGGCGAGGTGCTGACCCGCGAACCCGGCCTGACCACCGCGCCCGTCGTCGCCTGGGGTCATTCGCGCAGCGGCAAGGCCGCCCTGCTCGCCGGCGCGGTCTACCCGTCGATCGCGGGCGTCATCGCTCATCAGTCCGGGCGCGGCGGGGCGGCGCTGACGCGCAGCTCAACGGGGGAATCGGTCCGACAGATCACCGACGCCTACGCCTACTGGTTCGCGCCGCGCTTCGCAGACTGGGCCGGCCATGAGACGGACAGCCCTGTCGACCAGCACCAGCTGCTGGCGCTGATCGCGCCGAAGCCGGTGTTGATCGGCGCGGGAAACCGTGACCGCTGGGCCGATCCGGCCGGGATGTTTCGCGCCGTTCAGGGCGCCAATCCGGTTTACCAGCTCTACGGCGCGCCAACTTTCACCCAGACGAAGCTCGCCGCCCCGGACCTCGGCAAGCCACAGGCCTTCTTCATGCGTCAGGGCACACACGGCGTGACGACACACGACTGGACGCTGTTCCTCGATTTCCTTGACGCTCACTTCCCGGCCGGAACCGTCCTGAAACCACAAGGCCGCGGCTAAAAGACCGCCCCGGGATCACGGAATGGAAGGCTGCAGAGTCTGCTTCGCCGACGTCGGGTGGCGCGAAGAAGGATGGCGGAGACGGTGGGATTCGAACCCACGGTACCCTTTTGGGGTACGCTCATTTAGCAAACGAGTCCCTTCGGCCACTCGGGCACGTCTCCATCCCGCTTTCGCGGGAGGCCCCTCATATCCAAGAGGCGCGCGGTTCGCAATCGGCCCTGAGCACAGTTTGACGGAACGGCGTTAACCGGACGCTCAGCCGCTGGTGCGAGACTGGCCGGGATGAAATCCGCTCGTGTTCCCATGCCGACGTCCGAGAGCCCGCCCGAAGAGGGATGGGTCGACGCCGTTCGCGCGTTGCACCGCGTCCTCGAGGACCAGTTCGGCCCCGACGAAAACACCCCCGCGCTCGAAGATCCGCGGGACCGACGCGGGCCCTTCCGTCCCAACCGGCTGGTGCCGGTGCGGTCGCGCCTCGAGTTGCGCCATGTCACGCGGACGTTCCGGCTGATCGACGCGGCAGCGATCATCCTGACCAGCGTGGCGGCGACCAAGGGCCTCGCGACGCATGGCGTGTGGCAGCTGACCCTCGGACAGCTGGCGCCGCTCATCCTGAGCCTCGGCCTGCTTCTGTGGGGCCTCCGCGCGCTCGATACCTATGCCTTCACGCTCAGCGAGGGTCTGGGCCGCCACTTCATCCGCGTCTGCGCCGCCCTGAGCCTCGCCGGGCTGCCGATCGCCGCCATGGACATGCTCGCCCCCGGCCTCGATGCCGCGCTGCCGGTCTGGTTCGCCGCCGGGGCCGTCGCGCTTCTGGTGCTGCATGGCCTGTGGTGGTCGATCGTCAGCGGCTGGCGTCGCGAGGGCAAACTGACGCCCAATATCGTCATCGTCGGCGCCACCGAAGCGGCGCGCAAGCTGATCGAAACGGCCCTCGCCACCCGCGAAGTCGCGGTGCTGGGCGTGTTCGACGACCGGCTGGGCCGGGCGCCGAAGGAAATCGCCGGCGTGCCGGTGCTCGGCGACACGTCCAGTCTGCTGGGTCACAAGATCATGCCCTATGTCGACCGGATCGTGATCGCCGTGAATCCCTCGGCCCAACCGCGCATCCGCGAACTCATCGACCGACTGCGGGTGCTGCCGAACGACGTCAGCCTGGTGCTGGATTCCGGCGGCGAGGATGGCCGGCAGCGCGCGCTCTCGCGCATCGCCGACGCCCAGTTGGCCCAGGTCTCGGGCGAGCCGGCCGATATCCATCGCGCCGCCGTCAAACGGGTTCAGGATCTGGTGGTGGGCGCGACCGCCCTGCTGCTGGGCTGGCCGCTGATGATCGGCGTCGCCCTGGCCATCAAGCTCGACAGCCCGGGCCCCGTGTTCTTCCGCCAGCGCCGTCACGGATTCAACAACGAGGAAATCCTCGTCTGGAAATTCCGCTCGATGCGCGCCGAGGCCGCCGACTTCGCCGCCGTGCAGCAGGTGCGCGCTGGCGACGACCGCGTGACCCGCGTGGGCCGCTTCATCCGTAAGACCAGCCTCGACGAGCTGCCCCAGCTGTTCAACGTCCTGACCGGCGAGATGAGCCTGGTCGGCCCGCGTCCGCACGCGGTGGGTATGAAGACCGGCCAGACCGAGTCGGCCCGCCTCGTCGCCGAATATGCGCACCGTCACCGCATGAAGCCCGGCATGACCGGCTGGGCCGCCATCAACGGATCGCGCGGCCCCGTCGACACCCCCGAGCTCGTCCGCCGCCGGGTGGCGCTGGATATCGAGTACATCGAGCGCCAGAACTTCTGGTTCGACCTCTACATCATGGCCATGACCATCCCCTGCCTGCTCGGGGACCGGGACGCGGTGCGCTAGCCGATGTTTCGTCGCGGCCTGATCGGCTATCTGCCCGCAAACATCACCCAGGGCGTCGTCGGCCTGCTGACCATCGTCGTATTCACGCGGATCCTGACGCCGGAACAGTACGGTGGCTACGCCCTGGCCCTGTCGGTCATGACCCTGGCCCACACGACGCTGTTCACCTGGATCGAGGCCGCGCTGGCGCGGTTCCAGGCCCGGGCCGCCGAGCGCGGCGAGGTCGCCACACATCTGGCCACCCTGATGCGGGCCTATTTCTGGCTGGCGGCGATTTTTCCGGTCGTCGCCGCCGTCGCCGTCTGGCTCACCCCCATCAGCCCGCCTCTGAAGGTCGCCGTGGGCATCGGCCTGGCGTCCATCGTCTTCCGCAGCCTGGTTCGCCTGGTCCAGGAGCGCCGCCGCGCCGACGGCGAGGTGATGGCCGCCTCCGCCCTCGACATGGCCCAGACCGCAGGCGGCTTCGCCATCGGCGTGCTGGCCATCACCCTGGGCGCCGGCGCCGCGGGACCGATGATCGGCATGGGCGCGATCGCCGTCATCTGTCTGGTCTTCACGCTGCGCAAGGAACTGGCCCTGGCGCGCGGGGGCGTGATCGAGACCACACGGCTGCATGACTACGCCAGCTATGGCCTGCCCGTGGCCTTCTCGCTCATCCTGTCCCTGGTCATCGCCACGACCGACCGGTTCCTGCTGGCGGGCTTCCTCGATGAACGGGCGGTCGGCGTCTATCACGCCGGCTACAGCCTCGCGAACCGCACGCTGGATGTGATGTTCATCTGGCTGGGCATGGCCGGAGGACCGGCGATGGTCTCGGCGCTGGAGCGCGGCGGCCGGGCGGCGCTTGCCGAGACGGCCCGCGAACAAGCCAGTTTCATGATCCTGCTGACCCTGCCCGCCGCTGTCGGCGTGGCGCTGGTCGCCCGCCCCCTGGCGCAGATCATGGTCGGCGGCGCCCTGTCCGAGGGCGCGGCCCATGTCACACCCTGGGTGGCGTTCGGCGCCTTCTTCTCCGGCATGACGACCTACTATTTCCATCAGGCCTTCACGCTTGGCCGTCGCACCCACCTGCTGTTCGCGGCGATGATCGCGCCGGCGGCGGCCAATCTGGTGTTGAACCTGGTGCTCATTCCCCGTTTCGGGATCAGCGGCGCCATGTGGTCGACGGCAGCCAGCTATGCGCTGGGTGCGGGCATGTCATGGCTTCTGGGCAGGCGGGCCATGCCCCTGCCCGTGCCGCTGAACGTGATCTGGCGCGCCGGGCTCGGCTGCGCCGCCATGGCTGTCGTGGTCAGCCAGGTCCCGGCCTTTGGCGGCATCCTTGAACTGGGCCTGAAGGCCGGCCTCGGCGGACTGGTCTATGCCACGGTCGTGTTCGCGCTGGACGCCGGCGGCCTTCGCAGCCGGGGCGTGGGGATGCTGCAAGGCTTGCGCGCGCGGGTGGCGGCATGACCGCGCCCGTCGCTGAATGGACGACCGACAACGCCGCCTGGCCCGGCGCGACGGCGCGCCTGTCGGTGCTGATCCCGTTCATGCGCGACGATCCCATCAAGCTTCTGCAGGCGCTCGATCGCGAACGGCAGCCTGTGGAAATCGTCCTGCTCGACGATGGCTCCGGAGATCCGGACCTGGCAGCGCGAGTCGGTTCAGCCGTAGAGGCCCTGCGCCTGCCGACCCGGTTCGTGCGCCTCGCCGCCAACGAGGGTCGGTCGAAGGGGCGTAACCGTCTCGCCCGCCACGCCCGCGCCGACCGCTTCCTGTTCATCGACGCCGACATGCTGCCGGACAGCGACCACTTCCTCACCGACTGGCTGGCGTTGATTGACGCTCAGGATCCCGCCGCGGCGTTCGGCGGGTTCTCGCTTGAGCAGACCACCCGCACCCGGGAGAACGCGCTTCACAGGGCGATGGCGCTACGCAGCGACTGCCATAGCGCCGCCGAACGTGCGCGCGATCCCGCCAAGCATGTGTTCACGGCCAATCTGCTCGTCCGGCGCGATGTGTTCGACAGCATCGGGTTTGACGAGCGCTTCACCGGCTGGGGCTGGGAAGATGTCGAGTGGGGCATCCGTGTCGCCGCGCGCTGGCCGATCGTTCACGCCGACATTGCCGCCAGCCACCTCGGGCTCGACTCGGCGGCTCAGATGGCGCGCAAGTACGAGCAATCGGCGGCGAACTTCGCGCGCGTGGTCGCCGACCACCGCGCGGTGGTCGAAAACTATCCGAGCTACCGCGTCGCCCGGCTGCTGAAGCGCCTGCCGCTGCGCAACCTCTGGCGGCCGATAATCAAGGCGGTCGCCCTCGCCGGTGCCCTGCCCGTCGCGCCGCGCGCCTTCGCCCTGCGCCTGTACCGCGCCGCGCTCTACGCCGAGGCCGTCTGATGGAGGCCTACAGCGCCGACCGATCGCTCAAGGGCAAGCTGCGCAGACGGCTCGCGCTGCTGTCGCACCGCCGCCCCGTGCGCATGGCGCTGGACAGGCCGATGATCACCTTCAGCTTCGACGACGCCCCCGCGACGGCCGCCGACGCGGGCGCGAAGGCGCTGGAGCTGCGCGGGATTCGAGGGACCTGGTACTTTTCAGCCGGCCTAGTCGGGCAATCCGGGCCGATGGGCGTCTACGCCACGGCGGAGGACGCACGGCGGTTGGCCGAGGCCGGCCACGAAATCGCCTGCCATACCTTCAGCCATCTTGATTGCGGACAGGCTAACGCCCGCGCGATTGTCGAGGACGTGGATCGCAATGCGGACGCCCTGAAGGCATGGGGTGCTCCGCCCTCGGAGAGCTTCGCCTACCCTTATGGCGACGTTTCGACGGCCGCAAAGTCAGTGCTGGGGGGCCGCTACCGCACGCTGCGGACCGTTCAGGCCGGACTGATTGAGACCGGCTCCGACGCCAACCAATTGCCGTCCGTGGGCATCGAGGGTCCGGATGGAGAAGCCGTCGCCCTGCGCTGGATCGACAAGGCCGCAGACCGTAAGTCGTGGCTGATCCTCTACACGCACGACGTGGCGGAGACCCCTTCTCCCTGGGGCTGCACGCCGGACTCTCTGGGGTGCCTCGCCGACGCCGCACGGACGCGGGGGTTCGACATCGTGACCGCCGCCGAGGGCGCGAAGCGGCTGGGGCTATAGTCCCTCGTCATCCCGGGCCCTGTGCCCGGGATCCCTTGTTCAGCTGAGCGACCGCGACCGAACCCGACGCGGTCCAATGGCGGTCAGAGGGATCCCGGGCACAGGGCCCGGGATGACGGTGGGCAGTGTGTCACGCGCTGTCAGTGGCCAAACGGCCACGAAGGCCCTCTAGTCGGTGTACTGATCCGATTGAGGCGCCTATGGCCAAACCCGCCCCCAAACCGAAAGCCTCCGCCATCCAGGCTCAAGGTCGCTGCGCCTGTGGCGCCGTGCGGTTCGAGATCGATGTGCCCGCCGTCTGGGCCTGGCACGACCACAGCGAGGCGAGCCGGCGGGCCATGGGCGGAGCCTATGCGACCTTCGTCGGCAGCTGGCGTAGCCGGTTCCGGTGGCTCGACGGTGAGGACAGCCTCACGCGATACGAAGACCCCGAAGCCCGCACGACGCGCAGCTTCTGTGGCCGGTGCGGGACACCCATGCTTTACGAACGCGCCCGGTCGCCAAAGATGGTCAACATTCCGCGCGGCCTGTTCACCAGCCGCACCGGGCGAGAGCCGCGCTACCACATGAACCTTCCGGAGCAGGCCGACTGGACCTGGGCCGGCGAGGCGCTGGGTCCGCTGAAGGGCTATCCGGGTGTGATGGTCGAAAGGGCACGTCGCAGACCGCGCGTCCTCGCGCCAGACGACATCCTCTGACCGGGCATGACGGTTCGCTAACGTGACGGTGGCGGCGGGATGTGCAGACTGGGCCTGAGCCGAGGGCGAAGACGGGGAACCAATGTCATCAGTGTTTGAACGTCTTGGCGTGCCGATCGAACTTGGTGGGCGCCGCTTCCTGCACCCGGGGCCCTTGCGGTGGCTGCGCGCCGTGGCCTGGATGATCGTGTTCTTCGTTCTGGTCGCCGTCGCCGGCTATGGCGTCGAGGGAGTGGTTGGCGATCATTGGCCCAAGAGCAACGCGCCGGCGCATTTCATGGCGAACGTCGCTGGAGCGCTCGCGGCCCTGGCGGCCTATCCTCTGCTCGTCTGGCTGGCCGAGGGCCGCGCTCCGGACGAGCTGGCCCCAAGGGCCGCCCTGCCCGGCCTCGTTTCAGGATTCGCCCTAGGCTGCGCCGTGTTCGCCCTGGTCATGGTGACCCTCATTGGCACGGGCCTTTACAGCTTTGACTGGCTCGGCATGGCCCCGGCCTGGAAGGGCGCGGGGCTGAGCATTGAGTCGGGCTTCATCGAGGAGATCATGGCCCGCGGGGTCATCCTGCGGCTGACCTGGCGGGCGTTCGGGCCCTGGGCGGCGTTCATCTTCTCGGCCGCCCTGTTCGGCGCCGGACATTTCGGGAACCCCAACGCCTCGGTCTGGGCGGCGCTCTGCATCGCGATGGAAGCCGGGATCATGCTGGGCGCCTTCTATGCGCTGACAGGCCGGCTGTGGGTCTCGATCGGGCTGCATGCCGGCTGGAATTTCACCCAGGGCTATCTGTTTGGCGCGGTCGTGTCGGGCACCGACTTCGGGCCGGCGATCGCCCGCAGCGTGGCGCGGGACGGTTTTCCGCTGTGGCTAAGCGGTGGACGGTTCGGGCCAGAGGCGTCGCTGCCCGCGCTGGTGATCTGCACGTCCGCTGGCCTGCTGGCGATCTGGATGGCCGCGCGGGCGGGCCGGTTCGCGAAGCCTACTCCCGCCCTCGCCATGCCAGTTTGACGGCCAGGGCGACGAAGATCGACCAGCGGATGTCGTTGTAAGTCACGGCAACGCTCTCGGTCAGGGTCAGCAGCGAGTAGATGATCAGGTACGGCAGGGCCAGGTAGGCGGCAGGCCGGCTGAACACCGCCGCGATCGCTCCGCCCATGGTCTGCAGGTAGAACAGGGCCCAGGCGACCACCCCGGCGTAGCCGAGGCCCAGCCACTGTTCCAGCCAGGCGTTGTGGGCGTGGCTGGGCTTGAACCCGGCCTCCTTGGTGATCCAGGCCAGGGGCCCCCAGCCGGACTTGTCATCCCAGACCGCGGAATAGCCATAGCCGGTCCAGGGACGCAGCTCGGCCTGGCGCAGGGCCGCCGCCCAGATCCGCGTGCGGCCCGTCAGGGTGGCGTCCTTGCCGAGGATCTCGAGAAAGACATCGGAGGCGAACAACAGGAAGCCCGCCAGCAGCAGCGCACCCATGACGGCCGCCCAGGTCGCCGCCACGCCCGACACCGGCCCGCGCCGCGCGAACCAGACAAAGCCTACGGCCCCGGCGCCGAGGATCAGCGAGACCAGCGACGTCTTGGAGGTCGACATCAGCACCAGACCCAGCGCCAGGGCCGCGAACACGCCCCAAAGCCACTGCCGCCGCGGATTGAGCATGGCCGCCCCGGCGAAGATGGTGAAGGCCATGGCCATGTTGCCGCCGAGCGCGTTCTTTTCGCTCCAGAGCCCGCGCCAGGCGCCGGGGAACAGCTCGGTCATGATGCCGTTGTGCGGCGGCAGCACCGCCCAGGCGATCGAGCCCATCACCAGCAGGGCGTTGGCTGCCGCCAGCACTTCCGCCAGGGTCGACCAGCGAAACCGGGTCGCCAGCGCGATGCCGCAGATCGTCGTGGCGTAGACGGCGACGATCCGGCGGACGGTCTGGTCGGGGGCGATCGACCAGAGGGTCGAGATCGCGACAATGGCCAGCAACAGCAGCAGGAACGGCTGGCGCACCATCGCCTGGATGGCCGCGGCCGGCGCCATGGCCAGCAGGCCGATGCCGGCGGCGTAGGCCGGGAAGTAGACGTTGCGGATGGCCCCCGAGGCGCCTGCGTCGATCTTCACGCCGAACACCGGCGCGATCCAGGCCTGGCTGTAGATCAGCACGAAGAACACGGCGAGCCCGAACGCCAGCCAGTCCCACAGGTCCGTGCGCTCCACCTCGTGGCGCGACCAGCCCTCGGCGGACGTGCTCACCGCAGGAAGGCCCGCAGGAAGCCCGGCGTCTCAAGTTCGGCGCGGTTGAAGAAGACGCCGGCCACGCGGCCGCCGGCGGCGGTCAGACCGTCCCGCAAGCGGGCGGGCGCCAGAACGTCAGGCTGGTCGGCGGCGACCACCAGAACCGTCTGATCCATGAAGGGCGCCACCGTCAGCGCCGACTGCGAGCGATCCGCCGACGGGCAATCGACGACGACCAGGTCGGCATGGCGCTTGAGCGCGTTCCAGTAGTCCGCGCTGGGCAGGATATGGATGTTCTGGCTGCCCCGGAGCACGTCGGCCCGGAACCGGGTGACCCACCAGCGGTGCTGGCCCACCGCGTGGGCGACGAGAAATCGTGAGTCCGGCGCCGCCGACCCGTCCGGCATCAGCGTCGGCGGCTGGACGGTGAAGAAGGTCGAGCCATCGCCCGGTGTCGCGGAAACCGCCTTGCCGAGCGGCCCGTACATGTCCGGCGACCCGGCGATGGCGGCATGCTGCGGCGAGATGAACAGGTCCAGATCGACAAGCCAGACCGTGCGTCCGGCGCGGCTGGCGGCATAGGCGGCAAACTCGCGGGCGACGGTGCTCGTCCCCTCCCCGCGGCGGGCAGCAACGAACTGGACGGCGCGCGCGCGTCCAGGCGACGTCCCGCCCAGCGACGCCCACAACTCCGCCATCTCGGCGCTCAAATCCACCATCGCTCGAATCGCCGCGCGCTCACGCCCTGCAGGCTAGACTATTGCTGGGCTTATGCGACCTAACCCAGCTTGACCGCGGCGGTTCCGAGCACCGGAAGGTCGAGCGTGCGCTGGGCAGAGGCGCGGGTGGGCAGGCCTGGACGCAGGAACATCCGCACCAGACCCGCGCAAAGGGCCGAGAACAGGCCAAACAGGACCGCCAGAACGACGACCGGCTTGCGCAGGCTCTTGCCCCTGGTCGTGGGCGTGGCGCGGTCGACGATGCGGATATTGTCATTGGTCTCCGAGGCGATCTGTCGCGCCGCCTCGTCCTGGCGTTCGCGAACCGTGAAGTCGCGCACGCTGGTCTGCAGCACGTCGCGATCCATCGTCAGCGCCTGGAACTGCGGCTCCAGCGCGGCCAACCGCTGCAGCTGGCTGGTCGCCTTGGCCGACTGGGCCGTATAGGCGACCAGCGATTGCTGCAGGGCGGCGATCTCGGCCGCCGTCTGGATACGTTCGGTCTGGAGAGTCTGGTGCACCGGATTGACGCCCATGCGCTTGGCGCCGTCCGAGGCCGTGCGGCCAGAACTGACGCCCGCCTCGAGCTGGGCGATCTGGACCTCGATGTCGCGCACCGGATCGGCGTCGGCATGGTAGCGGGACAGGAGCTCCTCTCGCTGGACGCGCAAGGCCGCCAGGCGGGTCGCGGCCGTGGCGTCGATGTCGCGGTAAAGGCCGATCTCCGGCGCGATCTGCGCCAGCTGGCCATCAAGGGTCGAGAGCCGGGCCTGGCGATCCTGCAGGGTCACCTCGGCGGCGTAGCGCTGGGCCTCGATCTGGCCGATCAGCTGGGTCGCCGCCGTCTTCTGGGCGTTGAAGTCGCCGATGTCGTTGGTGGCCAGGAAGTCCTGATAGGCCGTGTCGGCCTTCTGCAGCTGATCCTCGAACATCACCCGCTGCCGTTCGAACACCGGCGAGGTCGGGTGGATCAGCACCGAGCGGCGATAGATGAGGTATTCCTCGAGCAAGGTATTCACGACGCGGGCGGCCATGACCGGGTCGTCGTGCTCGAAGCTGACGCGCACCACGGGATTGTCCGGGGCGGAAGCGATGGTCAGGGTCTTGCCCATGGCGTCGATCGCCTTGGACATGAGCAGAGCCTTGTCGGCCGGCGAGGCGCCCGCGTATTTCGCGGCCAGATCGGGATAGAGGTTGCCCAGGCCAATGCGGCGAATGACCCGTTCGCGAAGTTCGCCGCTCTGCAGGATTTCGACTTCGGACTGGACCAGAGAATCAGTGTCCGGCACCGCGCCGCGTCCGGCGTCACCGGCGCGGGGTTCATAGACGTATTCCTGGCCGAGCTGGATCAGGATGCTGGAGCTGGCCGGATAGGTCTTTTTCAGCGTCAGAGCGAAGCCCACCCCCACCAGGCAGATCAGCGCAAACACCGCCAGCATAAGGCCCCGTTCGCGCCACAGCAGGGTGATGAAGTCGCTGGGCGCATAGCGCGGACGACCGGCCCAGTCGGCGCGCGCCGGCGGGTCATGCGGTACTGTCCTCCAGGCGCTTTGCGAGCTCATGCGAATCCGGGGCTTTCTGGCCTTGTTCCGGACCCTCGCCGGAGCGCGCTTAACACTCCGTTACCCATTCTCGTTAACCTTCGACCCATGCGCAGAGCCGCCCCGATCCGCACCGCCCTCCTGATGACCGCCGCCCTGGCCGTCAGCACGCCGGCGCAGGCGTGGTGGCCGTTCGGCGAAGGTCGTCCCGCGCCGCGCCGCGCGGAGCCGCGCCCGACCGCACGGGAGGCCGAAAACTTCCCCAACATCGGTTACGCCGACTGGAGCGACCAGGAGCCGGACTACCGGCTGTATCCCGGCGATACGATCGACATCACCGTGCCCTCGGCGCCGGAGCTGTCGAAACAGGGCATCGTGATCCAGCCTGACGGGCGCGTGACAATGCCGCTGATTGATCCGGTGATGGCGGCGGACCGGACAATTCCGGAATTCCAGGCCGAGCTGACCCGCGCCTATTCGCGCCAGCTGCTGCGGCCGCAGGTGTCGGTGACGGTCAAGACCGCCTCCCCGCTCAAGGTGTTTGTCGGCGGCGAGGTCGGGACGCCCGGCATCTATGACATGGCCGGCGACATCAACAGTCTGCAGGCGGTGATCCAGGCGGGCGGCTTCAAGCCGGGCGCCAAATCCGATCAGGTGGTGATCATTCGCCGGGGTCCCGGCGGCCGCGCCATGATGCGGACCGTCAATCTCCGGTCCGCGATGAAGACGGCGTCCGGCGCGGACTTCGTGCCGCTGCGCCGCTTCGATATCGTCTATGTGCCGCGCAGCAACGTCGCCGAAGCCGGGCTGTTCGTGCAGCAGTGGTTCCGTGACCTGTCCCCTGTTCAGTTCAGTTACGCGCTGAACGGCACGACGGTCAGGTGACAGGCCTTCAGCCCGCCGCCAGCCACTGGCGCGCCTGACGCTGGGCGTCGGCGACGTCGGCCGGGTCCATCTCGGCGCTCAGTTCCTTGCGGTAGATCTTGGCTTCCACCGATCCACGCATGGCGGCCAGATTGAACAGCATGTGGGCCGAGACGTAGTCCAGCGGCGCGCCGCCCTGACCGGTCGAATAGAGCAGGCCCATGCGGAACAGCTCGTCGCCCGAGGACTCCGGTCCCGGCAGCGGCATGGTCGCGTGAGCTTCGCTTTCGATGCTCGCAATCATGGTTTTCTTCCCTTCAAACCCCCTCCGGACCATTCTGTCCGAAGCCGATGTCGACAGAAGAATACCTTTCAGCTGAACACAGGGTTAATCGCGCAAATCCTTTGTATTCAAGGGCCAATAGAGGATTCGTTCACCCGTGTTACTGGCCGTAAAGCAGTGTCTCCGGGCGGTTAAGAAGGCTCCAACGAAGCCTTAACAGCACCGCTCCCGGCGCCCGGGCGGAACATCAATCCTGACCAGTCCGTTCAGCCAGGGTTCAGGCGGGCCGATTCACTCTGGCGGCCTGTCGAGGGAACCACCCGCGGCCCGACAAGCCGCACCACTGCGAAGGAGACCTTCCCATGAAGCGTCTGATCTTGACCCTGGCCGCCGCCGTCGCCGTGGCCGGCCCCATGGCCGCCGTGTCGACCGACGCGATGGCCCAGGACCATGGCCGTCACGACCGCTACGAGCGTCGCGACGACCGCTGGGACCGCCGTGATGAGCGGCGCGACGACCGCTACGACCGTCGTGACGGCCGACGCGATGACCGGCGGGACGGCCGCTACGATGCCCGGAGCCGCTGGGATCGTGGTCACCACAACGGCTACTACTACAACAACCGCTGGTACTATGGTCCGCCGCCTGCCGCCTATTACGGCCGTCCGGGCTATCGTCCGGGCTACACCGCCTGGCGTCGCGGCGCCTATCTGCCGCCGAGCTATCGCGACCGCGGCTATGTGGTCTACGACTACGGTCGCTACCGCCTGCGTCCGCCGCCCCGCGGCTACTACTGGTACCGATCGGGCGACGACTACCTGCTGGCCGCCGTGGCCACGGGCCTGATCCTGGACGTGATCATCAATCACTAGTCACGCCGCGCCGAAACGAACGCCGCCCCGGAGCAAACTCCGGGGCGGTTTTCTTTTGAGCGCCGGCAGCGGGGTGATTCAGAGCCCCAGCTTCGCCTTCAGGATCTCGTTGACGGCGGCCGGGTTGGCCTTGCCGCCGGTCTCCTTCATCACCTGGCCGACGAACCAGCCGATGGCCTGGGGCTTGTCCTTCACGGCGGCGGCCTTGTCAGGGTTGGCCGCGATCAAGGCGTCGACCGCCGCCTCGATGGCGCCGGTGTCAGTGATCTGGACCAGGCCGTGCTTCTCGACGATGGCCGAAGGGGCGCCCTCGCCGGCCCACATGTGCTCGAACACCGTCCGGGCGATCTTGCCGGATATGGTGCCGTCTTCGATCAGCGAAACGAGCGCGGCGATGTCGGCCGCCGCGATCGGCGAGTCCTTGATCTCCAGCCCGTCCTTGCCGAGTCGCCCGAGCAGGTCGTTGAGCACCCAGTTGGCGGTCAGCTTGGCGTCGCGGCCCTTGGCGGCTTCCTCGTAGTAGGCGGCCACATCACCGTCCGATGTCAGCACGGTCGCGTCGTAGGCCGACAGACCATAGGCGCTCATCAGCCGGGCCTTCTTGTCGTCCGGCAGCTCGGGCAGACCCGCCTCGATGGCCTTCACCCAGGCGGGGTCCAGAACCAGCGGCAGCAGGTCGGGGTCGGGGAAGTAGCGGTAGTCGT
>CAZISF010000011.1:0-47495 GCA_964541915.1 uncultured Caulobacter sp. | reverse complement strand
AGGGCTCGCTGTTGACGAAATCATGGACAGCTTCAAGCGGCGCGAGCGCGCCGCCTCGGCGCTTGCCGGCGAGAATGTCGTCGCTGACGCGCCAGGCGTCGAACTGGAAGCAGAACCCTGTTCTGGCCACGGCAGCCATGTCGGCGTCGAACAGCGCCCGGTTTTCCGGCGTCATCGCTTCGAAGTCCTGAAGCGACCCGTCGAGGCTCGGGCCGCTGGTCCGCCAGGTCTTGATCCAGGGCACGTCCCCGCGGATGGCCTCGCCGACCTCGGCCGCAACCTGCGGGCTGAAGACGCCCGGCAGGTGGATGCGGCCGGATCTCGCGAAGACCGGGGCGATCCGCTTCGGATCCAGGTCCGGGTCGATGACCAGCGGGGTCTTCACAGGGCGATCAGCCTCCCGTGCGCTGGGCCGCCATGGCGGCCTGCATCTGCTGGGCCTGTTCCGGCGTGATGCCGAGCGCGGCGAGGATCGGGCTGGGGGCGGTGGGATCCCAGGAGCCCCTGCCACCAATGGTCAGGCCGCCGTCCACGACGATGTGGGTGCCGGTGACAAACAGCGAGTCATCGCTGGCGAGGTAGAGGGCCGCGCGGGCGATATCCTCGGGCAGGCCCGCCTTGGGGATCGGCTGGACCTTGGGGCCGGCTTCCTCGAAGCGGGCGGCCATCTGGTCGGCCACGTCGCGCGGCAGGCCCATAGAGGCGCCGAAGATCGAGGTGGCGATCAGGCCGGGGCAGATCGCGTTGACGCGGATTTTCTTCGGCGAGAGCTCGGCCGCGGCGCATCGCGACATATGGATCACCGCGCATTTGGCCGCCGAATAGGCCAGCGGGCCGAAGCCTGCTTGCAGGCCGGCGATCGAGGCTGTGTTGATGATCGAGCCACCGCCCCGTTCGACCATCAGCGGCATGGCGTGCTTCATGCCGACAGCCGGACCGCGCACCAGCAGGGCGAAGGTCGCGTCCCAGGCTTCGACGTCGACCTCGGAGACATTGCCCGGCGCGCCGCCGTGGCCGGCGTTGTTGAACAGGATGTCGAGGCCGCCGAACTGGTCGGCGGCCATCTTCACGGCGTTCGCGATGTCCTTTTCGCTGGTCACATCGCAGTGGGCGTAGCGGATGCGGCCGTCGAACCGCTTCTCGAGCATGGCGCCCTTTTCGTCCTGCAGGTCGGCGGCGACCACGCAGGCCCCCTCCTGTGCGAACAGTTCAACCGTGCCCAGGCCAATGCCTGAAGCTCCGCCGGTGATGAGGGCGACCTTGCCCTCCAGACGACCCGCCATGCGCTACTCTTCCCTGATCCGGTTCTTGTTTTTCAGTGTCAGCCGGTGACCACGACCACCTTGCCGAGGGCCTTGCGGCTGGCGAGGTGGGCGATCGCTTCGCCGGCCCGTTCCAGCGGGAAGGTCTCCGAGACGTGCGGCTTGATCTTGCCGGCGGCGTAGAGCTCCATCAGCTCCTTGACGTTCTGCTGGTGGGCCTTGGGATCGCGGGCCACCGCGGCGCCCCAGAAGACGCCGACGATGTCGCAGGACTTCAGCAGGGTGAGGTTCAGCGGCACCGACGGGATGCCCGCCGGGAAGCCGATGACCAGGAATTTGCCGCCCCAGCCCGCCGCGCGGATGGTCGCCTCGGCGTAGTCGCCGCCGACGGCGTCATAGGCCACGTCCCAGCCGTTGGGGCCGCAGGCGTCCTTGAACAGGTTGGCCAGGGCCTTCTTGCCGTCCTTGTCGAACGGGCCGACCGGATAGACCACGCCGCTGTCGGCGCCGCGGGCGATGCACAGATCGACCTTTTCCTGGCTGGACGCGGCGGCGATGACTTTCGCCCCCATGGCCTTGCCCAGTTCAACGGCGGCCAGGCCCACGCCCCCGGCGGCGCCCAGCACGAGCAGGGTCTGGCCGGGCTTCAGGAAGCCGCGATCCTTCAGGCCGTAATAGGAGGTGCCGTAGGTCATCATGAAGGCGGCGCCTTCCTCGAACGACATCGAGTCGGGGATCGGCACGACGCGGGCCGCGTCCAGCGCCAGTTCCTCGGCCATGCCGCCCCAGCCGGTGTTGGCGAGCACGCGCTGGCCGACCTTCAGGTGGGTGACGCCCTCTCCCAGTTCCTTGACCACGCCGGCGACTTCACCGCCGGGCGCGAAGGGGCGCGAGGGCTTGAACTGGTACATGTCCTCGATGATCAGGACGTCCGGATAGTTGACGCCGCAGGCCTTGACCGACAGCACCACCTGGCCCGGACCAGCCACGGGGCTGGGCAGATCCTCGATGACCAGGGTCTCAGGTCCGCCCACGCTCTTGCTCAGCACCGCCCGCATGCCGTCTCTCCCGCTCTTTCATTGACTGGCCCGGAAGGGTATCGCGAGCCTTTCCGGCTTTATAGGCGGGAGGGACGCGTTGGCGAACAATTGTTTGAGTCTGGTGGTGCACGGCGGCGCGGGCGCGAAACGCGGCCGCGACTACAGCCGTGAGATCGCGCATATGCGCGGCGTGGTGGAGGCCGGCCGCGACCGCCTGCTGGCCGGAGCTCTTGCCCTTGACGTCGCCGAGACGGTGACGGCCGAGCTTGAGGTCTCCGGCCTGTATGTCGCCGGTCGGGGCGCTTCGCCCAACACCATCGGCCAGTACGAACTCGACGCCTGCCTGATGGACGGCTTCACCGGTCGGGCCGGCTCGGTCGCGGCGTTGCAGGGCTTCGAGAGCCCGGTCGGCGTGGCGCGGGCGATCATGGACTGGACGCCGCACGTCATGCTGGCCGGGGACGGCGCGGCCCGGTTCGCGGCGGACCAGAAGCTCGCCGCCATCGCCGATGACGCGGCCTGGTTCACCCATGCGGGCAAGGACGAATCCAACCATCCGCCGGGAACGCTTTCGCATGGCACGGTTGGCTGCGTGGTGCGGGACATGGAGGGGCGACTGGCCGCCGCGACCTCGACGGGCGGCGTGTTCGGCAAGCTGCCCGGCCGGGTCGGCGACACGCCTCTGATCGGCGCGGGCGGCTGGGCTGACCGTGGCGTGGCGGTCTCCTGCACCGGCCAGGGCGAGTATTTCGTCCGCGTCGCCGCCGCGGCCCAGCTGGCTCACCGCATCCGGTTCGGCGGGCAGACCCTGGCCGAGGCCGCCGACGCCGTTCTGGCCGAGATCAGGGCGCTGGGCGGTGAAGGCGGCCTGATCGCCGTGGACGCCGACGGCAACGTCGCCATGCCGTTCGTGTCCGCGGGCATGAAGCGCGCGGCCTTGCTGCCGACGGGCGAGATCGTTTCAGAGGCTTTCTAGGCCCACCGACGAGTGGGGTTTGGCGCTAGAGTCCGGTCAGGCGCTGGAACAGGCCGAACGCGCCCTCAAAGCGCGCGCGCCCGCCGAGGCTGACGCCGAGGGCGTAGCAGACACCTTCCCGTTCGGCGATCGGGGCATGGACGAAGCCCGGCTGGGCGATGTTGACGTCGCCGGGTCCGAAGCGGTGATGGCCGTCGTGGAAGGCGCCGGTGACGACCAGTGTGTATTCCTCGCCGTCGTGATCATGCGGAGCGACGCCGTGGCCGGGCTCGATGCGCAGCAGCTCGGTCTCGCCCTCGCCGGCGATCGCCAGCTTCAGACCACGGATGCCGAAGCCGAGAAACCGCCATTTGCGGCCGGCCTCGATCGAGTCGAACACGGCTTCCCGCAGAGGGTCGGGCAGGGTCAGCAGTTCGCCGATGCCCTTGCCCGCGTTTCGGGCGGCGGCGCGTGCGTCAATCGTTTCCAGCGTCTCGATCCGCGCCAGCGCCGCGTCGGCCGCATCACTCGACATCGTCAACGGCGACTCGGTGTCCAGGAAGGCCCCGCCCAGGATGTCGGACGGCCGCGCGGGCGCCTCCGCGCCGCGCAGGACAGCCGCGGTCGCTTCCATCAGGCGCAGGCCGGGATGGCTGGCGGGATCGGGAAGAGGCGTCACGGCGGTCATGCGAACAGGCAACTCCTTGAAAGGCCGGGATATGGAGCGGCTTCCCTCCGGGTCAAGGCGGGCGGACGACTCATCGTGCGGCCTCCAGTCGCAACCGGAGTTTCTCGAATGCCAGCCGCAGGCGGGATTTGACGGTGCCGAGCGCCAGGCCGAAGCGCTCGGCGATCTCGCTGTGGGTCAGGTCCTCGTAGAAGGCGGCGCGCACCATTTCGCGTTGTTCGGCCGGCAGGTCGGCAAGGGCGAGGGCCACCTGGGCTTCACGCTGATGCGCTTCCAGCCCCGCGTCCGGCGGCGGCAGGGCCTCCGGGCTCAGCTGCGGATCGTCGGGGTCCAGTGTCGCCGTGCGCTCGCGGCGGAACAGGTCGATGCGCCGGTTGCGGGCGATGCGGAAGATCCAGGTCGAGACGCTGGCCTTGCTGGGATCAAAGCTCGCCGCCTTGCGCCAGACGGCGACCATCACGTCCTGGGCCAGATCCTCGGCGCGGCCGGGCTCGAGTCCAAGCCGGGCCAGATAGCCCTTCACGCGCGGCGCGTAGTGATCGAACAGCGCCGCATAGGCCACGCGATCGCCCTGGCGGGCGATGCGGTCCATCAGCTCGACGAAGGGGTCGCTGTCGGTGCGGTTCACCGCCAAGGGATAGTCACGCCCGCTTCGATTGGTCCAGTGCGTGGTTTTCTGATATGGGGACTCCCCTCATTCCATCGGAAGCCTTTGTCTTGGGCGCGACCCTCAACCTTGCTCGCGCGACGCCCGCCGTCGCCGCACCCGTCAACCTCTCGGGCCTGACCCGCGAGGGGCTGGCGCGCGCCTTCGTCGAAGCCGGCGCGGTCCCTGCCGACAAGGCGAAGATGCGGGCGACCCAGGTGTTCCGCTGGATCCACCATCGCGGGGCCACCGCCTTCGACCAGATGACCGACGTGGCCAAGGACACGCGCGCCGCCCTGGCCGAACATTTCACCCTGGCCCGTCCCGAAATCGTCGAGCGCCAGGTGTCGAAGGACGGCACCCGCAAATGGCTCATCCGCACCGCGCCGGGCATCGAGATCGAGGCGGTCTATATTCCTGACGTCGGTCGTTCAGGGGCCCTGTGCGTCTCCAGCCAGGTCGGCTGCACCCTGAACTGCACCTTCTGCCACACCGGCACCCAGGCCCTGGTGCGCAACCTGACGGCGGCCGAGATCGTCGCCCAGGTGCAGGTCTGCAAGGACGACCTCGAGGAATGGCCGTCGGACCGCGAGGACCGCCGCCTCAGCAACATCGTCTTCATGGGCATGGGCGAGCCGCTGTACAATCTCGACAACGTCGCCGACGCCATCGACATCATCAGCGACAACGAGGGGATCGCCATCTCCCGTCGGCGCATCACCGTTTCGACCAGCGGCGTGACCCCCGAGCTCAAGGCGCTCGGCGAGCGGACACAGGCCATGCTGGCCATCAGCCTGCACGCCACCAACGATCCGCTGCGCGACGTCCTGGTGCCGATCAATCGAAAGTACGACATCGCCAACCTGATGGAGGCGATCCGGGTCTACCCGGGGATCAGCAACGCCCGCCGGGTCACGTTCGAATACGTCATGCTCAAGGGCGTCAACGATACGCCTGAAGAGGCGCTGGCGCTGGTCAGGCTGCTGAAGGGCATTCCGGCCAAGATCAACCTGATCCCGTTCAATCCCTGGCCCGGAACGGACTACGAATGCTCCGACTGGGCGACGATCGAACGGTTCGCCGCGATCCTCAACAAGGCCGGTTATTCCAGTCCGATCCGCACCCCGCGCGGTCGCGACATCCTCGCTGCCTGCGGCCAGCTGAAGTCCGAGAGCGAGAAGGTTCGCGCGTCGGTCCGTCGCAAGGCGGAAGCGCTCGCGTCAGGCTAGAAGCTTGCATGGGATGGCTCCGGTCGTGCTAACCCTTTCGCACGCTGTTCCCTGATGGACTGATCGATGCCGCCGCAACTCCAGTCGATGGAAATCCAGGCCTTCTCGACGGGCTTTGTCACCACGCTCGGCCACGCCGGCCTGACGCTGGTTCTGCTGCTGTTCGGGGCCTTCCTCTATGTCATGCTGACGCCGCATCGCGAGATCGCCCTGATCCGCGACGGCAACAGCGCCGCGGCCCTGTCCCTGGGCGGCGTGCTGGTCGGTCTGGCCCTGCCGCTGGCCTCCTCGTTGAGCGCCTCGGTCTCGCCGCTCGAGATCGGCATCTGGGGCGTGGCCACGATCGGCGTGCAGCTGCTGGTGTTCAAGATCATCGACTGGTTCCTGCATGGCCTGCCGCAACGCATCCAGGACGGCGAGATGTCGGCCGCGCTGCTGCTGGTCGGCGCGAAGCTGGCCAGCGCCCTGATCCTCGCCGCCGCCCTGGCCGGCTAGACCCGGTGCACCTGCCTCGTCTCCCGGACTGGCTGGTCTACCTGGCCATCGTGACGGCCCTGGTTTTCGCGTCCATGGGCCGCCGGGAGCGCGCGGACGCCCCGCCGCCGCCGCCGCCCATGGCGGGCGAGGACGCCATTCCGCTCGGCCCCTCCTCGCCATTTGACCCGGCCGTCGTGGTTGACGTTCCCGGCGAGCAGAAGCCTGGCACCGGCACGGCGTTTTCCATTGCCGACACCGGCGTCTGGATGACGGCCCGACATGTCGTCGACGGCTGCACCCGCATCGCGCTGGTCGTGGCCGAGGGGCGCGGCGTGGCGGCCAAGGCCGTGATCGACCCGACCGGCGAGGCGGCCATCCTGACCACGGTGGGCGGCGCTCCGGCCCTGCCGATCGCGCCGTCCGCGGCCCGCCCCCGCCCGGGCGCGCTCGGCTTCCACCCCGGCTTCCCGCAGGGCCAGCCCGGCGAAGCTGTGTCCCGTCTCCTGGGTCGCGAAAACCTCGTCGTCCGGGGGCGCGGCGCCCGGACCGAACCGGTTCTGGCCTGGGCCGAGATCGGCCGCACCGGCAGCCTGAAGGGCACGCTGGCGGGCCTGTCCGGCGCGCCGGTTCTCGATTCCGCCGGCCGGGTCATCGGGGTCACGGTCGCGGAGGCGCCGCGCCGGGGCCGGATCTACACCACCACGCCGGAGACCGTGCAGCGGGCGCTGGCCACAGGTCACCATCGTCCCTCGAACTATGCCCTCGGCGAGCCGATCAACGTCGAGAACTACGGCCGTGTCGCCGACGGCCTGCGCCGGGACCTGCGCGTCGCCCAGGTGGTCTGTCTGGCGACGAGCTAGGCAGCGGGCGCGATCGCGGGCGGCGCTTTTGGCGTCCGGGCGGCGATCAGGATGCACAGCAACAGCGCCGGTACGCCGATCAGACCGCAGCCGATGAAGTACAGGCCATAGCCGGCCATGACGCCGCGACTCGCCTGAAGCCCCTCGACGACCACGCCGGAGAAGCCCTTCAGGATCTTGCCGACCCAGGTGTAGCTGGAGCTGAGCAGCGCGTACTGCGTGGCCGTGAAGCCGATGCTGGTCAGGCTGGACATGTAGGTCACCAGCAGGACGCCGGCGGCGCCGACGCCCAGATTGTCGAAGAACATCACCGCCGCGAACAGGCGCTGATCGGGGCCGTAGAAGGCCAGAAGGGCGAAGGACGAAACAGCCAGACCCTGCAGCACCGCGCCGGCGATCAGGCCGCGCATCCGCCCGAGCCAGGCCGCCAGAACGCCGCCGACGGTGATGCCGGCGAGCGTGCCGGCCAGACCCGCCGACAGGCGGATCTCGCCGACGAACGCCTTTTCGAACCCGAGGTCGTGGTAGAACGGCGTCGCCATGGGCCCCATGACGAACTCGGGCAGTCGATAGAGGGTGATCATCAGCAGCATGACCAGGGCGAACCAGCCGTAGGTCTTGAAGAAGCTGATGAACGGCCCCGCCACGGCCGAGCCCAGCCCACCAAGGGTCAGCAGGGACTTGGAGTTGGCCATCGCGGCCTCGGCCCGCGCCGGCTCCTTGAGCAGGAAGGTCGACAGGATGCCGACGCCCATCAGGATGGCCATCAGGCTGTAGGACGCCGGCCAACCCATGTACTGGGCGACGATCAGGATCAGGGCGTCGCTGGCCAGCACCGCCAGCCGGTAGCCGAGTTGGAAGGCCCCTGTGACCAGGCCCAGTTCCTCCTCATCGTCAGCCACCTCGATGCGCAGGGCGTCGACGGCGATGTCCTGGGTCGCTGAGGCGAACGCCACCACCAGCGCGGCCGCGCCGATCGCTGCCAGCCCTCCGGCGGGCCCGATCATCGCCATGGCGAACAGGGCCAGGCCCAACACCACCTGGGTCAGCAGTAGCCATCCCCGGCGGCGGCCGAGCTTGCCGAAGCCTGGCGGCGTCACCCGGTCGACCATCGGCGACCAGAGGAACTTCCACGAATAGGCCAGGCCGACCCAGGAGATAAAGCCGATGGCCTTGAGGCTCGTGCCTTCGTCCTTGAGCCAGTAGCCGAGGGTCGCGCCCGTCAGCATGAACGGCAGACCCGAGGAGAAGCCGAGGCCGAGCATGAGCGCGACCTTGGGCCGCCTCAGGCTCTTGATCACATCACCGATGCCGTGTTTCCGGGCCGGCTTGGCCGCGTCGCTCTGGCTCATAGGATCAGCCCCCAAATCAGGAGGCGAGCCTGCCCTCTCCGGTCGCGCCCGTCCAGCCGACCCAACGGGTCAGGACCGCGCGCAGGGCGGTTTCCGTCAGCGGCTTGACGAGGAAGTCGTCCATCCCGGCTCCCAGGGCGGCCCGGCGGTCATCCTCGAACGCGTCCGCGGTCAGGGCGACGATCGGTGTCGACACGCCCCGGGCGCGCAGTTCGCGGGCCGCCTCGACACCGGACATGTCCGGCATGCGCAGGTCCATCAGGATCAGGTCGTAGCTGGCGGCTGCCGCGGCGGCGAGCGCCTCCTGGCCGCTGGCCGCGCGGTCGGTCTCGGCGCCTTCGCGTTTGAGCAGGGTGCGGGCCAGCAGGGCGTTGATCGGATTGTCCTCGACCAGCAGGACCCGCGCGCCCGGCGCCGTGGCGGCGGCGATCCGCTCGTCTTCCGGATGGGGCGCGGCCTTCGCCGATTCCCCCCGGGCGGCCAGGACGCGGGCGGCCAGCGAATCGGCCCTCAGCGGCTTGATCAGGTATCCGGCGAAGCCCGCCGTCCGGCTGCGGGGGATGCGGGTCCGTTCGTCCGGTCGCAGCAGGACCACGCAGTTGCGGCCTTCAGGCGCCTTCAGCGTCCGTCGACCCCTGGCCAGCAGGTTGTCGATCAGAAGCACGGCGTCGGACGGCGCGAGCAGCAGCAGGTCTTCGATGCTGTCGGCGGTCACGGCCTCGCCGCCGAGGCCGGCAATCTGACGCCGGGCCGCTTCCAGCACCACGGGATTGGGCGAGGCCACGCCGACCACATAGCCCTTGAGGGGGCGTTCTTTCGCGACCCGACCCGCCGACGGGAAGGCCGCCTCGACCCAGAACTCGGCTCCGCCGCCCTCAGCTTCACCGACGCCGACGTATCCACTCATGGCATTGGTCAGGCGGGTGACGATGGCCAGGCCGAGACCGGCTCCGCCAAGCACGGCGCCGTGCGAGGGATCGGCGTGGACGAAAGGCTCGAAAATGCGCTGGCGGGCGGCCTCGGGGACGCCCGGACCGGTGTCGCTGACGATCAGCCGCAGGCGGTCCTCGCCGCCCCGCTCGGCGGTCAGCAGCACCCCGCCGCTTTCCGTGAACTTGACCGCGTTGCCGGTGAAATTGAGCAGGATCTGACGCAGGCGACCCTCGTCGGCCATCACCGGCGGCAGGTCGGGGGCGCAGGCCCAGGCGATCTCGACACCCTTCTCATGGGCGCGCGGGCTCATCAGTTCGGCGGTCTGGCGCAGCAGGCCGGCGATGTCGGTCGGGGCCGGGTGCAGCTCGATCTTGCCGGCGCCAAGCCGGGCCAGGTCGAGCACGTCGTTGACCAGCGCCAGCAGGTGGTCGCCGCTTTCGCGCAGGGCCGCGACATAGGATTTCTGTTCCGCCGTCAGCCGCGTTCCGTCCAGCAGCCGCGCCATGCCCAGCACGCCGTTGAGGGGCGTGCGGAATTCGTGGCTCAGGGTCGCCAGCTGTTCGGGCGTGATCGCGCGCTCATCCGTCATGCCGCCAGTCTAGCGGCCGCGGCTTAACGGGGGGTCAAACGGCCGCTGGGCGCGGGTGGGTCACCAGGAAGATCAGGAACAGGGCAGCGAATGCGAGATCGCCGAGGGACAGCACAAAAGTCGTGTTCGCCAGTGTCGCGGCTCCGCCGCTCATCATGACGAGCACCGGTATCGGCGCCTTGCCGATCAGGCCGAGCCATAGGATCGGCCGGTTCGCAACCGGATCCCGTGCGACCATGCCGTATCCGAGGCCCAGAACGGCAATCAGCAGCGCGGCCAGCCGCGTGATCAGCAGGTCCTCCGGGACCGGCTGCCCCAGGCCCGCCAGCACGGCCGCCGGCGCCAGCAACATCGGCAGACCGACCAGGAAATTAAACGCCGCCGCCACGGCGAACACGATCTTCCAGACTCGCATCACAGTCCCCCCTGCTGAGGCAATGGGCAGCCTAACTCAGCTTTGGGCGTCGAAGAAGGCGTCCGGACTCTCGACCTCGACCAGCCTGCCCTTGCGGATTTCCAGGAAGCGCGTCGCGGCCGTGCGGGTGAAGTAGCGGTCGTGGGAAACGAACAGGCAGGAGACTTCGGCGTCCTCCAGCTCGGCTTCCAGCGCCTCCTGGCCCTCGATGTCGAGATGGTTGGTCGGCTCGTCGAGCAGATAGAGGTTGGGTCGTTCCAGCTTGAGCCGGAGGAACATCAGCCGCGAACGCTCACCGTGGCTGAGCAGGGCGATGGGATCGCCGATGCGCACAAACGGAAATCCGGCCTGGGCCAGCAGGCGCGTGGCCTCCTTTTCCGTCGCGTCCGGGGCGCCGGCGACATAGTCGAGCAGGCTCATCTTCAGCGGCAGGGCGCGCATCGACTGGTCGAAATAGGCCAGCCGTGTCGCCGGGTTGAAGCGCACGGCCGCCTGGCCGTCGTAGTGTTCGAGATCCGGATCGAAGGCCTTCGCCAGCACCGACAGCAGGGTCGACTTGCCCGCGCCATTGGCCCCAAGGATCGCGATGCGGTCACCCGCCGCGACCGTCAGCTTGTCGATGGTCAGCAGGGTGCGGGCCTCATCCGGCGTCTTCACGGTTAGACCCAGGACGCGCAGGGCCACTTTGGCTTCGATCTCGCCATCGGACAGTTCCAGCCGCCGGTCGCGGGCCACGAAGGCCTGGGTGCGGTCGGCCTCCAGCCGGGCGATGCGGGTTTCGATGGCGGCCTTGCGCTTGTTCAACTCGGGGTTCTTGACCGCCCAGACCTTGTAGCGGGCGGCGGCGGCTTCGAGCCGTTTGACCTCCTTCTCCTCCAGCTTGCGATGGGCGGCGGCGGTCGCGTCCCGGCGCAGCAGTTCCTCACGGGCTATCGAGAAGCGCGACTTGAACGGGTGCATGCCGTCAGAGCGCAGGAAAAGGGTGCGCTCGGTGACCCGGTTGAGGAACTCCCGGTCGTGCGAGACGATCAGCATTGGCAGGGAGAAGGCCTCGGTGAGCCATCGCTCCAGGACGGTGATGTTGGCCAGGTCGAGGTGGTTGGTCGGCTCGTCCAGGACGAGGATGTCCGGCTCTTCCAGCCGCGCGGCGCCGGCGATCAGCAGCAGTCGTTGCCAGCCGCCCGACAGGTCGCCGAAGCGCTTCTCCGCCGTCTCGTAGGTGACGCCGATCTCGTCGAGTAGCACGTCGATGCGCCAGTCGTCGTCACCCGCGCCGATCTTCTCCAGCGACAGCCGCAGCACGTCGCGCACGGTCAGGTCGGCGAAGGCTTCGGGCGTGTCTTGCGGCAGGGCGCCGACGCGCAGACCGCGCGACTTCAGCACCTGGCCCTTGTCCAGTTCCAGTTCGCCGGCGAGGCATTTCAGAAGGGTCGATTTGCCGGCTCCGTTCTCGCCGACCAGGGCCGTCCGGGCGTCGTCGAGGAGGAAGGATACGCCCTCGAACACGGGCTTGGCCCCGTGATGAAAACTCGCCTGTTCCATGCCGAGCACGGCCTGCCGCGGCGCCATGACGTATCAACCCTCTTTGCCCCCGATGGGCGCCCTTGCGTAGCCCACAGCGTCGGCGCACGCCACAGGGTGTCAGGGTCCGGCGTTGGCTCCGGCCTCCGCGCCGACCCGACGATAGATCAGCGCCTCCGCGACATGGATGCGACCGACACTGTCGGCGCCCTCAAGGTCGGCGATGGTCCGGGCCAGGCGGATCGCCCGGGTCCAGCCGCGCGCGGTCAGGTGGCCGGCCTCGGCGGCCCTCGCCATCAGGGCACGTGCCGGATCAGTGAGCGCGGCGGCACGGGTCAGGTAATCGCCGTCCGCCCGGGCGTTCAGGGTCGGCGCCTCAGGGCTGTCGGCCTCGGCGCGGGCAGTCTGGATCGCGCGGGCCCGGGCCACGCGGGCGGCCACCTCTGCGGAGCCCTCGGCCGGCGGCGGCAGGGCCAGATCGGCGGCGGCGACGGGCGGGACGTCGACCTGCAGATCGATGCGGTCGATCAGCGGGCCGGACACCCGGCCCTGGTAGTCGCGCTGGCATCTGGGGGCCTTGCCGCACCAGCCCTTGCCGGCGCCGCCATGGCCGCAGCGGCATGGTCGCGTTGCCTTTTTGTCGACTGCCACTTCTATGCATCTAAGGACTTCCAAGCCCGATGCAGGCGTGGCCTCACGAAGCGAGCTGGCGAGGCTGCTCCGGCTGAGGCGGCGGAAGCTGCAAATCTCCCGGGGAACTGCCGCAATGATGCTTGAGGTTTCCGAGGGCACGCTCCGAAACTGGGAGCGAGGGTGCGCGCCTCATGTCGAGAGCTATCCGAGGATCGTTGAGTTCCTCGGAGTTGAACCTTGGCCGACGCCGGAGACCTTGGCGCAAAAGCTACGGGCCGCGAGGTATCGGCGGGGGTTGAACGTCTCCCAGACTGCCGGCGTGCTCGGTGTCGATCCCTCTACTGTCTGGTGGTGGGAAGCGGGCCGGCGGCCACATCTCGTCGATCATCGGCGTCGCATTGCGACATTTATCGCGAACGACGATGAGGGACAGGTTGTCAGTCAGTCGGCCGAGGGATTTCCGGAGTCCAAACTCGGGGCGTCTATTCGACAGCGTCGGCAGGATCTGGGGCTGACCCTCGAAAACGCGGCGCGGTCATTCGGCGTTAGCCCGTGGACCCTGATGAACTGGGAGCATGATCGCTGCGTTCCGACAGATCGCTACTACCCGATCCTGATCCGTTTCTTGGGACATGACCCTTGGCCGGAACCAACAACTGTGGCTGAGAGGCTCCGGGCCGCGCGGCTGGGCCGAGGCCTTTCCCAAGAACAGGCTGCGGCCATGATGCAGGTAAACCCCGACTCCATTTCCGACTGGGAGGCTGGACGGGTTCCTCGCCACCACCTGAGTTTGGCGAAGATCGAGGCGTTCGTGACGGGCGCTGCCCGGCCAAAACGACGAGCTCGGAAAGGGGACCGAAAAAGGTAGCAGTGTCGGCGTCCAATGTGAGATCGACCCGCAGTTTGACCCAGGGGGGCTCTCTGTTCAGCGGCTCGCGCCATCGGCGATCCTCGCGCATCCTGGAAGGATCTTCGGAGCTATGAGATTCACTGCCTGCCCCTTGGCTGCTTCTTTGGCCCGCCCTTCGCTTGGGTTTCGACAGTCAGACCAGTGGGGAACTTTGGGGATTGGCGGCCAAACACAGGCGCGCTGCCCGTTGAGGCTGAAGGAAGGCTCTGGCTGTGCTGCGCGCGAACACTGGACGGCAGTGTTTGAGCGCTGAAAGGCCTGCTTGGCGTGCCGTCGATCATGAGCTTCAGATAGATATCCCGATTGGCCAGGCTCAGCAGGTCGAGCACCTCAAACCTAGGCTGAAACTCACTTGCCAGGATTCCTGCGTCCTCTGACCCGACCCGGAATGAGATCAGCGTCCCGGCATTGCCCAACACCGCATGCCGAATGTCCGGCTCAAGCTGGTGCAGGTGCTGGTGGGCCAGGGTGAGCCCAACGCCGTACTTGCGCAGCTCCGCCATCATGTTCACGAACGAGAGCGTCGTGAACGTCTGGAACTCATCGACGTAGAGGAAGAACGGCCGACGCTCGGCCTGCGGCATCTCGGCCCTGCTGAGGGCGGCAAGGCCAATCGTTGAGACGATGAGCCCGCCAAGGACGGTCGCCCCGTCCTCACCGAGACGGCCCTTGGCCAAGTTCACCAGCAGCATGCCGCCATCGTCCATGAGCCTACGGAACCGGATGTCGACCTTCGGCGCGACCAGGACGTTGTACAGGCGCGGATCGGTCAGGAGTGCCCCCAGCTTGTTCTGGATGGGCGCTACGGCTTCTGCTCGTTGGCGATCGGAGTATTTTGCGAATTCCTGGGTCCAGTAGGCGCGAACAACGTCGTTCCGGATACGGGCGGCCACCTGCTTGCGGAACACCTTGTCCGAATAGAGCCGCAGGACATCAGGCAGCGTCGAGCCGTCGCGCTCCAGAAGGGCGAACAGGCTGTTGCGCAGCACATGCTCCATGCGCACGCCCCATGCGTCCGGCCAGATCTTGCGCATGGCCTCCAGAAGCCCTGAAGCCGCCAGAGGGATCTTGTCGTCGCGGATGCGGCGAAGTGGATTGTATCCGTACGGCTGCTCTGGATCTGCGGCATCCAGGTAGACCATCCGCTCCCGCTGGGTTGGGGAGGCGGCGTCACGAACCCGCTCGACCAGGTCGCCGTGGGGATCGATCAGGGCGAACCCGCGGCCAGCTTGCATGTCTCCGAGCGCCAGGGTTTCGATGAGGGTCGACTTGCCCACACCGGTCTTGCCGATCGCATAGACATGCATCAGCCGATCAGCCTGCTTGATGCCGAACGGTGTGAACACGTTGTGGAAGTTGGTCCTGGCGAAATACGAGACATACGGATCGGGCATTTTGTGAGTTTGGCAGTGGGCTGGCCCAGCCGCACGGGTGGCATCCTTGCCGCACCGACTGCAGAGACTGACCAACTGTAGGCCTGCCAGGCGAGGCAACGACGGCCACGGCCCCAAGGCAGAGGAGGACCGGGACGCCCAGTCGCGATAGAGTGGTCTAGGTGATGGTGGTCGCTTGCCGCGCCCGGAAGGAGAATGATTGTGGAAAGCTCGTCCATCCACCCGGTCGACCTTCATGTTGGTGGAATGATCCGCGCTCATCGCAAGCGTGTGGGAATGAGTCAGACACAGCTGGCCGACGCGCTCGGCCTGACATTTCAGCAGGTTCAGAAGTACGAGCGCGGCAGCAACCGGGTGTCAGCCTCAAAACTCTTCGAGATCGCCCAGACGCTTGGCCTCACCATCTCGACTTTTTTCGAAGGGCTGGACCAAAGCTCGTCGGCTGGCGAGTCGATCTCGGCCGACCTCATTCAGTTTGCCAACTTGCCCGGCGCCGACACCCTGATCCACGCGTACCGACACTTGACCCCCAGCGTCAGAAGGGCACTCGCGAACCTCGCAGGCGCCATGTCCGCTCAAGCGGATGGGATAGAAGACGGCAAAAGCGAACTAGAGGTCGCTGTCAGCTAGACGCGGCGCCTAGACCTCGAGGCTACTCGTCCTTGGCCTGCTTTCGCATGGACTGCGCAATCACCCGCGCAATGGTCGCGCGTCGGTCTTTGGCTTCGGCGGCCCCCACAACGGTCCGCGTTACCTTTACCCGATAGCCACGCACCAGTGTCGTCTCCTCCTCCGGCGCGACCAGGCCATCGAGCGCCTCAGCGACCTGCTCGGGCGTGAGAAAATCGATGCGGGCCAAGTCCGCTTCCGGGAGCCTTTCACGCGTCCTGGCCTCGATCGCCTTCAGCCGCTTGGGATTGTCGGCGATCGCAAACACGCGAGCGAAGTCGCCGCGCAGGCATTTGGCCAGGTTGCGGGTCTCATACTCAGCGGTCGAGGTGACGGAGATCTCGCAGGCGATAGAGAGCCCTTCGCGGTGAAGGCCAACATCTACCTGGCCGCCGTCGACCGGCTCTTCGATGATCGCCCGGAACCCGCGCTCTTCGGCCAGACCTTTGACGAGATGCTGGACGTAGCGATGCTGCGAACCGCCCTTGCCCATCTCGCGGATCGGCGGCGGCTCCCGGTGTTCCGGACGCGCCTCGCCAGGTCTTGGAGGCGACGGACGGTCATGGTCTGGCGGGACCGCCGGCTGCGGTTTCTCCGTCTTGGGCTCGGTGTCCCGAGGGCCCTGCGTGGCATCGTTTGTTTCCGCTTGGGGTCTGGCCGTCTTCGGCGAGGGCCGGGCAGCCTCCTCCTCCGCCCCCTCGGATGAGGGCGAGTCAAAGCCCACCACATCCGCTAGCGTCCCACAGTACCGGGCCCGGTTCGCGTCATTGACCGCGTCGAACGCTTCTTCGGACAGGATTGCCTGGCGCTCCAGGAACCCCAATGGCACCGACAGACGAATGGCTTGCGGCGTCTGATGCTTGAGCCAGACCGCGAACTCGGTGCGGTCTCCCCGCCGGCGCATGTCTTCAATGAAGTCGGATGTGGTGCGAAGCTCGTCAGCGAGCGCCCGGGCGTCCTTGGCGGAGACGCCGCCGACGCATTTGAGGCTTGTGTTGGCTAGGATCGCGGAGCGAAGCCTTGGTGCGAGCTGGTCAAGGGTCTGGTGGGCGAGGGTCAAACCAACCCGGTACTTGCGAGCCTGATTGAGGATGGTCTCGATAGAGTCATCAAAATACTCCTGAGCCTCGTCGATATAGACAAAGGTCGGGGTCCGTTCGGCCTCATCGACGGTCGAGCGCTCCAGGGCGGCCTGCGACAACATGGCGATGAAGAACCGCCCAAACAGGGCGCTTCCGTCCTGTTTGAGGAGGTCCTTGGCGGTGCTGACCAGGATGATCTTGCCGTCGTTCAGAGCTTCGAACAGATCCAGCTTGTTGGCCTTTTGGGCGAACATCCGCTCGAACGCCGGTGTCGAGAGCGCCCCCCAAAGGCGCTTGAGGATCTGCTTCTTGGTGGCCGAGAACGAGGGATGGAAGAACTCGGTCTGAAAGAAGTAGCGGGCCGACCCGTCGAGCTCTTCCATGTGTGGCTTGAACGGTTTTCCATCCTCCATCAGCTGCATCAACGTATGGATGGTCGCGCCCGGGATGGTGATCATCAGCCTGGCCAGATAGCGGAATATCACGCCCTGCTTCTGGGTGAGCTCGGCGCCGAGCATCGCGCCGAAGAACACCTCGTAGAGTTCTATGACACCATTCAGCACGCGCTCGCGATCGACGGCGCTGTATCCGCGGACGCGGTCAATGTGAGCGTCGAACAGGTTGAGGGCTGCGGGAAACTCGACGTCGGCAGGGTCGATGACGATCAGCCGATCGGCAAGGCTGTCAGGCACCTCAGGATCGAACAGCGCCAAGCGTCGCAGCTTGTTGACCAAGTCCCCTTGGCTGTCGATCACCACCACTGATCGCTTCTGCGTCTGGGCCGCCACCAGGTCGGCATGGATCATCCGTTGCATAAGCTGGGTCTTGCCGTGCCCCGTTCCGCCGACGATGTGGCAGTGTTCAAACCTGGCGCCCTCTGGAATGGTGAAGGGGACCGGCAGCTCCAAGAGATCCAGGAAGGGCGTGCCCGCGAAATACATCCGCGCCAGCTCGGCTGGGCTCTTGTTCTTCTGGCGGGTCGGCAGGATGAGCCGGTCTGAGCGCTCGTGGATATTGTCGTCTGGCCGGAAGCCGGATGCGACAAGCAGGTTGGTGGCGAACCGCTCCCGAAGCTTGAGGAACAGCTCAAACCGCATCGCGTCATCGTCATAGGGCATCAGGAACAGTCGCTCGATGACCTCATCGGGCTTTTCGAGCAGCTCGGCCAGCGGCACGCCAAAGGCTTCGGACTGCTCGTCCCAGTCCCCAAAACAGGGGCCCGGCAATGACTCATATAGCTCGCTGAAGCCAGCAAGCAGTCCGCGCCGGGAGATCCCAAACATCTGGTCGAAATTGGCGGCCCAGCGCCTGCGGCGGGTGAGCATCTTCCGAACGGCGACGCCGACGGCGACATCGCCATCGATCACCTCCCATTCCGGCTCCAGGGCGATGATGTCTTCAGAGCGAAGCAGAGTTTCAATGGCCACGCAGGTCGAAACCAGCAGTGGCACTGCGGCAGATCGCGACGCGCCATCGTGGATCTCGCGCAGAAGCGAAAACGCCAGACGCTGAACCCCACCATCCGCCAACGGTGAGGTTCGCCACAGCGCCTCAGTCTGAGCCCAGGCGTCCCTGGTCTCGGACTGTTCCCGGGTCCGGATATCGCCCGACAGCCAGTTGCGGAGGTTGCCCCATTCCACGGGCTAAACCTCGACGACCTCCTCGCCGCCGAACTGTGCGGCGGCCGCCAGCACCTGAGCAAAGGTCTTGGCGGCCTCCTTGATCTGGTCCTCGATAGCCAGCATCTCGACGATGTCCTTGCACTCGACCTTTTTGCCGCTGGTCAGGTCTTTGACGCTCACGTTGATCGTCATGGCTTTGAAGGCGAGTCGCGACGCTGCGCCGAGCAAACCGCTGCCCTTGTCGAGCAAATCGTGGCTGGCATAGAGCTCGGTCTCGCCGAGCTTGTACTTCTGGATATTGGCCCTTTCCTCGCCGGAGATGTCGGCGCGAACCTCAAGCGAAAAGACCACCTTGCCCATCATTCCAGAGCGCTGGTCGCGACGAAAAAGCAACTTCATGTCACACCTCCAGTTTCTATGAAAACGAGAGAGTGGCGCCAATTCCCCCAAATGGCGAGTCCGCTTTCGTACAAGAAAAACGGCGACCCGAAGGCCGCCGCTGCGCTGGGACAAACAGTCGCCAGCAGGGGGGAAGTCTCTAGCCCGACCAGTAGGCCCGGGCCCGGCTCCTTTATGGGCCACTCAAGTAGGCGGCGGCCTCTGAGGCCAACCGTGCAGCCAGGAACATGACCTTGCGGTCTGCTTCCAGAACCGAGAGCCAATGGCTCACATACGCTGCGTGGTCGGGTCGGGGCTCATTGGCGATCGAGAGGTCAGCGCAGAGAAATGCCGCCCCCAGTTCCGCCACCAGTTCCTCCACCGCGTACGCCTCGTCGCCGAAACGTTTGCCGAACTCACGAGCCAGCCGGTGAGGGGCGCCGGACCAGTGCGTCAGCTCGTGCAGGGCCGTGGCATAGTATGCCTCAGTAGGGGTTGACGTGGTCGTGCCGATGAAACGGTCCCGATCAGGAAGCTCGATGCGGTCCACCTGACGGTTATAGCCGGCATGGTCGTGGCCGTGGCTGATTAGGGCCCCGGTCACGGCAACGAAAGCCTCAACCGCCGGCAATGCCTCCGCCAGATTTGGCCGCTCCAACCCGGGAGCCTCCCAACCCGCTACCTGATCGGCGTTGAACACCCGGGAGGCCCGGGCCACCAGACGCCGGCCGGGCAGGTCCTCTTCACCGTCTTCGGTCCCCTTGAGAGGCTTGTAGAAGACTATGGTGGCGCTGCGTTCGCCTCGGTTCACCTGGGCTCCGAGCGCCTGCCATTGGCGGTAGGTCGCCCAGAAGCCGGATCTGAACTTCGAGAGGGAGCCCTCGGCCCAAAGGGCCACCACGTTGGTTCCCTGGTATCGTTTGCCGGTAGCCGCGTTGGTGGGACGGCCGATGCGGGCGGACGCCTGATGCCAGGGCATCACGAACTCGCCGGCGCCAGCCTCGATTGCTTCGATGATACGGTCGGTGACCGCCTGATAGACATTGGGTTGCGCAGTCAAAGAACTCGTCATTGTCGTCTCCCGTGCTTTGCGGGAGCGCCCGAACAGTCGGGCGCTCCCCGCGGCACGCGAGCGACGGTCCTTGGTTATTGTGGCTTGCGACTGGGCAGGTCGCACGGGGGGCCTTATTGCGAGAAGCGCATGATCCGGTGCCGTGTGCGCGGTGGTCGGATCAACGAAACTGTCTGGATGCAGATTCCTGACGATCAGATCGACGACTTCATCACGACTTGGCAAACCGCCTTCAACGAGCGCCTCACGCGAGACGAAGCCCGGACCAAGGCAACAGAGCTCCTGGAGCTTTTCCAGATGCTAGCGCGGCACCCGCCCGGAGGAGATCAGGCAGCGTCGTCACCGGAATGCGACTCACAAGGGCCTGCGGCCTCGGCGAAGTCCGGTCCTTGGCGCCGAGGACGAATATGGGCTGAATAACGTCCGCCCCTTGCATGTCTGGGGCTTCCAGGAGGCTCTTGAGCGGGCCAACCAGCCTGGAAACTCCCCCCGCTTTAGCAGCGCCCCTGACTGAGCAGCGATGCTCGACACGAGGAGCCCGCAATGGTCCACTAGGCGGCGGCCGCCGGGCATTCTTGCGTAGGTTTAGCCACCATCTCTTCGGACACCAAAGTTTCGCAATGACAGCTTCCCGGGTCAGGGTCGGATAGGCAACCGGTGTCGTTAGAATGAGATCGGCCGCATGGTTCCTCCACGGTTGGCCACATCGTAGAAGCCCAACATGGAGAAAGGTTAGCGTTAGCCTGTCAGCACCACTTGATTGGTCTCCTACGACAGGCGTAACCCGTCCCGACGGTCAACGAGTATGACTTGAGTGGTTGTCTCGGTCGGCCGACTTGCACGATCACCATGGAGCTCCATGCCAAGGTACAAGGCCGACATCGCAGGGGGCGCTCTGAAGGTCTACGAGTCGCGGATCGTCGCTGACCTGCTGCTCCGAGGCGTCACTCCAGCTCAATGGCGCCATGCAATTGAGACGGAGAACGTCCTTCAGAAGACCTCACCTGGGACCGCCAAGAGGCAGGCCAGCTTGATGCGTGGAAGGCTGGCTAGCCTCTCGGCTGAGGCCTGGGTCCTAGTGCGGGACGGCTCGAAGCCCGTGGCCACCCAAACGGTCTTTGCAGCGGCGGTCGCTCACAGCGCGCTGCTTCAAGACTTTCTGACGATCGTGGTCCGCGACCATTTTCGCTCTGGCAACCTCGCGCTCACGCGCGGCCACTGGGCTGCCTATGTCGAATCGTGTTTGGAGCGCGATCCGGAGATGACGAAATGGAGCGCCTCCACATCGAACAAGCTGTGTGACTCCGTCTTCCAGATTCTGACCGAGGTCGGCATGCTGTCGGACGCGGACCGCCCGGTGCTCCGTCCCGTCTACTATCAACCTGAAATCCTGGCCTACCTGAACCAGGACCAGTTCCACGAAGTCGTTCGCGCGATGCAGGCCTTCATATGAATGAACTCAAGGCGCGCCTCGACAGGATCAGGGCGAGGGTGACTTCTGACGAGTTCCTGACCGGCTCCGGCCTGGGCAACGAGGTGCCGTTCTATGCATTCGACTATCCGCCCGCGGAGGAGCCCAGAGTCGCCGCGCACGTCGCCTGGCTTGTCGACGATCTGCGCCGCAAGGCAGGCCTGCAAATCGTAAACGTGGATGTCTTCGCCCTGGCCATCGAGACCCTGAAGGCTCGAGGGCTTTACGACAAGGCCGTGGCCATGGAGGCGACAAAGGGGACAGCAGCCTTGTTGGCCGCACTGAAGGGGCCGCTGGAGCCCGGAAAACTAGCCCAGGCGCTCGTTGCTCGCGTTCAGTCAGCGCCCGTGGACATGATCTTCCTGACAGGAATAGGCGGCGCCTACCCGATCGTTCGAACCCATAGCCTTTTGAACAATCTTCAGCCGGTCCTGGGTTCCACGCCCCTCGTCATGTTCTTCCCCGGTCGGTTTAATGGCCAGACTCTTCAGCTCTTTGGCGAACTGGAAGAAACACCCTATTATCGTGCCTTCAGGCTGGTGGATTGAGTCGACATGAGATTGCGGGACGTTTTCGCCAAGGACATCGATCGTCCGATTAACGGGGTGATCAAGGCCGATCAGAGCGATCAGGCCTACAATGAGCTTGATGAGTACGTGATCACCAAGGAGGTCGATAAGCACCTCCGAAAATTCGTCGCCGCCTACCTCGCGAGCATAGCCCGGGGAGAGGATCCCAGCGCCGCAGCCCAGATGGCCGTGTGGGTCTCAGGCTTCTTCGGTTCGGGCAAGTCGCACCTGATCAAGATCCTGTCCTACCTCCTCGCCAACAAGCCTGCCGTCGAAGCGGGCAAGCCGGAAAAGACACCTCTCGCCTTCTTTCTTGAGAAGACGGTCGGTGACGCTGCGTTTCAAGGCGACCTTCGCCTCATGTCCGGCGCCCGGACCGAGGTCATCCTCTTCAATATCGACAGCAAGGCCGAGCAGAACCACCACCGCGATCCGATCCTGCGGGTCTTCCTGAAGGTGTTCAACGAACACTGCGGCTACAGCGGCGACCACCCCGAGGTGGCGCACATGGAGCGCTATCTGGACGACAAGGGGAAATACGAGGTCTTCAAGGCCGCACTTCAGGACGAACACGGCCTGAACTGGCTCGAAGAGCGCGACTCCTACCATTTCCACACCAACGAGGTGGCGGCGGCGCTTAGCAAGGTTTTGGGGCAGCCTGTCGATGCCCTTCAGGCGTGGATCGACAACCTGGAGAGCGGGCTTAGCCTGAACGTCGAGAACTTCGCCAAATGGGTGAGGCAGTACCTCGACGCCAAGGGCGCCGATCAGCGCCTGGTGTTCTTGGTCGATGAGGTCGGCCAGTTCATCGGCGGGCAGTCGCAGTTGATGCTCAACCTGCAGACCATCACCGAGAACCTGGGCACGGTTTGCAAGGGTCGCGCCTGGGTCATCGTCACCTCGCAGGAAGACATGGACGCCGTCGTGGGCGGCGCGTTCGAGAATGCCAGGGAAACCGACTTCTCGAAGATTCAGGGCCGGTTTTCCACACGGCTGTCGCTGTCCGGCTCAAACGCGGACGAGGTGATCCAGCGCAGGCTCCTCGCCAAGACGCCCGACGCCGAGACCGCGCTCAAGGCGCTGTTCGGCGAGAAGGGCGACATCCTCAAGAACCAGATCACGTTCCGTGACGCGGGCATGACGCTTCGCGCCTTCTCCGACGCCGACAACTTCGCGACCTGCTATCCGTTCCCGCCCTATCAGTTTCAGCTGGTCCAGAAGATCTTCGAGGCCAGCCGAAAATTCGGGGCGACTGGCGGACATCTGTCCAAGGGCGAACGGTCCATGCTGGACGCCTTCCAGACGGCTGCCAAGGCGATCCAGGACCAGCCGCTCGGCGCCCTCGTCACGCTCGACGCCTTCTACCCGTCGATCGAGTCGTTCCTGGAGGGGGTGGTGCGGGTCGCGATCAGTCGCGTTCAGCACATTGCCGACCGGACGGATTACGATGAGCGCGTCCTCAAGACGCTGTTCCTGATCCGCTACATCGACGAGGTGCCGGGCAATATCGACAACCTCGTGACGTTCTTTGTGGACGAGGTCGATGTCGACAAGCGCGCCCTGCGCACGGCGATCGAACAGAGCCTTCTGCGCCTCGAACGGGAGACGTTGATCAGCCGGAACGGCGATCTGTACTTCTTCCTCACCAACGAAGAACGCGACATCAACAAGGAGATCAAGGCGCAGGAGTATGGCCAGGGCGAGATGCTCCGGCTGCTCGGCGAGGTGATCTTCGATGACGTCCTGAGGGATCTTCGGCGCTATCGATATCCCGGCAACGGCAAGGACTTCGAGCTCGCTCGGTTCGTCGATCTGGCTCCCTTGGGCAATCGCAACGAGGGAAGCCTGACCCTTTCCGTCCTGACGCCGCTGGCGCCCGACTATGACACCTTCAATGATGCGCGCTGCCTGGAGCAGAGCCAGGAAGCGCCAGTCGGTCAGGTGTTCATCAAACTTCGCGATGACAAGAAGCTGGCCGATGAGATCGCGACCCTGATCAAGACGGAAGCCTACCTCCGACTTAAGTCTGACGGCTCCATTCCGGCTACCACCAAACGTATCCATGACGACAAGCGCCAGGAGAACAGCCAGCGCCGCAGCCGCATCCACGCGACCCTGGCGGAGATGGTCGAGACGGCCAGAATCTACGTCATCGGCAACGAAAAGACCTTCACGGGCGGCCCCAAGGCCGCCGTAGAGGCGGCGCTGGGTTACCTGGTCCAGAACGCCTACAACAAACTCGCCTACATCCAGCACTCGCCGGCCGACGCGGTAGCGGAGATCCGCAAGGTTCTGGCCGATACGAGCGGGGAAGAGCTCGACCTCCTTGGCGGAAGTCAAAACGCTGCCGCCCTCAAGGACATGCTGACCTACATCGATATGCTCAGCGGCCGTAGCCAAAACATCAACCTGGGCGCCTTGATCAACGATCGATACGCGCGCCACCCTTTTGGCTGGCGGGAGTACGATACGCTGCTGCTGGTCTGCCGGCTGTTCAAGGCCGGGCAAATCGAACTGCAGGCCAGCGGCTCCAAGCTCCAGGCCAGCGAGGTCTTTGCCCAGATCGATGGGCCCAACAAATGGAACCGGGTCAGCGTCTCGCGGCGTCAGACGGTCGACAAGGCTTCGCTCCAGGCTGTGCGCACGCTCGCCCGCGATGTGTTCGGCGCCACCGCCCCCGAAGGCGAAGACGACCTCGCGGCATGGCTGCGTGACAAGGCCGAAGGCCGGCTGCGGCAGTTGAGCGAATGGGCCGCGCTGGCCGGTACGGGCGCCTATCCGGGCGGAAGCGACATCGTCGACCTGCAGGGCGTGCTGAGGAAGGCCACCGCTCTTCGTGATAGCTTCAGCCTGATCGGCCACCTCAAGGCTCATGAGGCTGACTTCAGGGATCTGGCCGAGCGCTTCTCGCGGCTGGACACCTTCTATGTGCATCAGCGGCCGCAGTGGGACGCGCTGCGGACCGCCTACCGCGACCGGTTCCAGCCCAACGCCCTCTATCTGCATAAGGATGAGGAAGCGTCGGCGGCGCTCGACGCCATGAGCGCGATCCTCAAGGACGCCGCGCCCTACGACCGGATCAAGGAGAGTTCCGGTCTCATCGCCACCCTCACGGCGCGCAATGAGGCCATCCTGGCCGAACGTCGCGCCGACGCCCTGGCAAAGGTGGATCCGCGGATCGAGGCTGTGAAATCCGACCTTGCCGACATCGGCGTCGACTCGGATTTCTCCAACACCTGTCTGCGCCCGCTGCAGGAGATCCGTCGCCGCGTCACCGTCGAGACCCTGACGGGCCAGATCGCCAACCTCGTCCAGGAGGCCGAGGACGCCGAGGACGACGCCCATCGCCAGATCGAGCTGGTGGTGAAGGCGGCCCAACCCAAGCCATCGACGGAACCTGCGCCGGCTTCAGATGGCGTCACCGAGAAACCCGGCAAACCCTTCGTCCCGCCCGCCCGCGTCTCGACACCCCAGAACTTCCGTCAGCGGCGGCAGGTGGTGGCGCGGAAGGCGATGAATAAGGCCTACCTCGAATCCACCGAAGATGTTGAGGCCTACCTCGCCGCGCTGCGTCAGCAGCTCGAAGAAGCCCTCGCCCAAAACGCTCGCATCGAAATCGTCTGACAGGACAACACCCTAGATGGTCGCCAATCGGAACGCCTTGAAGGCCTACGCTCCTCAGGCGCGGAAGGACTTCATCCAGGCGATGACCAACCGCGCCGCCCAGTTCGGCATCACAAAGGCTGGAAATGCGCCTGGGGAGGAACGCGGCGAGCTGTTCATCATCGGCGGCAAGGCCTTCCCCCGGTCCGTGGCCGAGCAGCGCCGGCGGCTGATCGGCCGGATCCAGGCCACCTCGTTCGACCAGACGATGGAGGCGGTCGCCTACACCTGGTTCAACCGCTTCCTGGCTATCCGCTACATGGAGCGGCACGGCTATTTCGATCACGGCTATCGGGTGCTCAGCCATCCGGCCGGCGAGACAGAGCCGGAGATCCTGCAGCAGGCGCAGCACCTGACCCTGCCGGGCCTCGACCCCGATGTGGTCGTCGATCTCAAGCTGCAGGGCAACCAGGACGAGGCGCTCTATCGCCGGATCCTAGTCGCCCAGTGCAATGATCTGCATCGGGCCATGCCGTTCCTGTTCGAGCGGATCGACGACGAGACCGAGCTGCTGCTGCCCGAAAACCTGCTCCAGTCCGACAGCATCGTCCGCAAACTGGTCGGGCAGATCGCCGAGTCTGAATGGGACGAGATCGAGATCATCGGCTGGCTTTATCAGTTCTACATCTCGGAGAAGAAGGAACAGGTCATCGGCAAGGTGGTGAAGTCGGAGGATATTCCGGCCGCCACCCAGCTCTTCACGCCCAACTGGATCGTCAAATACATGGTCCAGAATTCGCTGGGCGCGCAGTGGCTGGCCACCTATCCGGACAGCCCGCTGAAGGCGGCGATGGCCTACTACATCGAGCCGGCCGAACAGACGCCGGAGGTCCAGGCCCAGCTGGACGTGATCACGCGCAAGACGCTGGACCCGGAGGCCATCACCCTGATCGATCCGGCCGTGGGCTCGGGCCACATCCTGGTGGAGGCCTACGACCTGTTCCGGGCCATCTACATCGAGCGGGGCTACACGCCCCAGGCCGCTGCGCGGGCCATCCTGACGAAGAACCTCTACGGCCTCGATATCGACGACCGCGCCGCCCAGATGGCCGGCTTCGCCCTGCTGATGAAGGCCCGGGCCGACGACCGCACCCTGCTCACCGATCCGCCGACGCTGAACGTAATGAGCCTGACCGACAGCGGCGGCTGGGACGCCGCGGCGATGGCCGACGCCCTGATGCCCAGGGGCCGGGTGGAGCTGCTGCCCCCCACCGACCTGCTGCCCGAGACCCTGGCCCAGCCGACATTGTCGGTGAGCGCGGAGGAGCGCGGAGTCAGCGCGGCGATCGCCGCCATCGTCGCGCTGTTCAACGGCGCCAAGACGTATGGGTCGCTGATCACCGTGCCGGACGCGGTGATGGAGAGCTTGCCGGGGCTCGAGGCGCTATTGGCGGGGCCGCTCAGCGGCGATCTCCTATTGCAAGAAAAGCAGATTAGAAATCGTCAGCGGCTAGCCACGTTGATCGCACAAACCCGCATATTAGGAAGCAGCTATACATGCGTGGTAGCAAACCCCCCTTACATGGGGGGTAAATATCAAAATAGCGAATTGAAAATATATCTTCGTAACAAATTCCCAGATTCATTTAGTGATACGTACACCTCATTTGTCGATCGGAACCTTATGTTCTGCGACTATTGTGGGTTTTTATCCATGATAACGCTTCCAAGTTGGATGTCATTGCCAACCCACGCCGGCTTCCGCGCCCATATATTCGATAAGTCTACATTGATGAGTCTCATCGATAACGGCCGGGGAGTGTGGGGGCCGGATTTTGGAAGCTGTTGCTTCACTCTTCATGTATTACCGATCATTAGTTACAAATCTAACTTCAAGAAACTCTATTCTAGACGCGGCGAAGTCAGCACAAACAGTGAGATTAATGCGCGATTTTTTGACAACGAAGATATAAGCGTATCAGTCGATGAACTTCGCGTCATTCCAGGCGCACCTCTAGCGTACTGGACCGCTCCTGCGATCAGACGAATATTCAAGGATCTGACACCGCTTTCTGATTACTGCGCCACGAAGAACGGTATGACGACGGGTGACAATGAGAGATTCCTGAGGATGTGGTTCGAACCGTCTATCAGCACGATCGAATTCGACTATATGAATAGCAACGATCGAACTTCAGCTCGCTGGGTACCATACAGCAAGGGAGGTCAGTACAGAAAGTGGTTTGGAAACAACGATCTTGTAATAAACTGGAAAAACGACGGATCAGATCTGGCGTCAAACGAAAATACAATTATACGAAATTCTCATCTATATTTCTTACAGGCGACAACTTGGTCACTGACCTCAATGTTGGGATTTGGGGCAAGATTTAGACCGGCTGGATTTACGTTCGACGTAAACGGTATGTCAGTATTTTCGGAACTCGTTCCGCTAGAATATATAACAGCCATACTAAACACCTCTGTAGCAAACGCGTGTTTAGAAATCATCAACCCCACAATCGCATTCCAGGCTGGAGACGTTAGCAAAATTCCATTCATTTCGGACATATCTGGCGTTCGTCAACTAGGGCAAAACCTGATAGATCTAGGAAAGAACGATTGGGATTCGTACGAAACATCTTGGGGTTTCAAGAATTCCCCCCTCATCGTCCATTCTAGAATTAATTCAACACTCGCGTCCTCCTACGCTAGCCTGTTGAACCACACAGACGAGATCGTTGCGAGGTCGATTGCAATGGAGGAACAGCTCGATGAAGTTGTTTGCCGCGCATATGGCCTCGAAGGAATCATCGAGCATCGGTCTGCGCTATCCGCCGCAACACTAACTTGCAATCCTCTCTATAGGTATGGTGGAGATCTCGCCAAGACTGAGCTAGAAGCCTATCGACTATCCGACACCCTGCGTGAACTGGTCTCCTATGGCGTCGGGCTGATGATGGGGCGCTACTCTCTGGCCGAGCCGGGGCTTATCTACGCCAACGCCGGCAACGAAGGCTTCGACGCCGGCCGCTACGGCCCCTTCCCGGCTGATGACGACGGCATCGTGCCGATCACCGAGGAGTCCTGGTTCGCCGACGACGCGGCAACCCGGATCGAGCAGTTCCTGGCCATCGCCTGGCCTAAGGCGCCGATCAACGAGACCTTGTTCACGCTCACTGACGGTCTGACCCAGGGCAAGGGCGGCCAGCCCCGCGCGGCCCTGCGCGCCTATCTGGCGAAGACCTTTTACAAGGATCACCTGCAGACCTACCGCAACCGGCCGATCTACTGGCTCTTCTCGTCCGGCAAGCAGAAGGCCTTCGAGTGCCTGGTCTATCTGCATCGCTACAACGAGAGCACCCTGGCGCGGATGCGCACCGCCTATGTCACGCCCCTTATGGGCAAGATGCAGCAGCGGATCTCAGATCTTGACGTCGAGATCGCCGGCTCCGTCTCCTCCGCCGAGAAGACCCGCAAGGGCCGTGACCGGGACAGGACCGTGAAACAGCTGGCCGAGCTGCGCGCCTACGACGAGGAGCTGCGCCACCTCGCCGACCAACGCATCGCTCTCGACCTCGACGACGGAGTGAAGGTCAACTATGGCCGGTTCGGAACCCTGCTGGCGGCGAAGGACAAGGTCTGCGGCAAGGATAATGACAAGGACGACTGAGCCCCGTGGATCTGTCCCATATCCAGGCCCATTTGAAGCGGCTGTTCACCAGCGGCGGGCCGGATCACGTCGGCCACCGCGTCGTCTGGTGGCATGACCCCGAGGGCGAGTTCGACGGGGAGCTGGACGGTCTGGGCGTCGACGCCTGCCACGATGGTGGCGTGACCCTGATCCGTCTGGACGGAGCGTCCACCCTGGCCGTCAAGGTCAGGCTGCTGCTGGACGAGCCGAACGGCCGTTTCCTGCTCTACCAGTCCGGCGCCGCGCCCGACCGGACCCAGGACCTGCTTCTCGATATCAAGCGCTGGGCCGCGCCATTCGCCGCCGACAAGTCGACCCTGATCCTGCGCGAACTGGGGCTGACCGACGCCCTGACCCTCAAGCCCTACATCACCGACCGGGCGCGGTTCTTCGCCAGCCGCGAACGGTTCGAAAAGCTGCAAAGACTGGTCGAGCCCGGCGACGGCGAGGACGCGCTGGATCTGAAGATCATGGCTGTGCTGGCCCGCACGCCCCAGCCGCAGCTGACGCAGGTCCTGCGCCTGGTGTTGAGCGAGCTCGATCCCGACGACCTGCTCTCGCCGCCGCCAATCCTGGCCGAGTTTGAGCGCTTCGGTGTGCTGGATCGCTTCTGGGCCTTGCTGGCCCGCGACTTCCACTACGCCGACGCGGCGCCCGCCCTTCGGAACCTGCTGCTGCGCCTGTTCGCCACGGACTTCGCGCGGCACGTCGCCGGAAAGGCGCCGGCGGCGCTCGGCCATCTGCTGCTGCCAAACGGCGGAGGGGCGAATGCTGTGGTGTTCATGGACGGCTGGCGCGATTCCAGCGCCCACCAGCGACGGTACGATAACCTCTCCACGGTGATCGCGGCCGAGCTGAAGGTGAAGGACCATTTGGCCGGCTACAGCCTGCCAGACCTGGAGACGGTGCATACCTTTCTCGACGTCGAAAAGCGCATTGCCTCGTTGTTGACCCGCCAGGTTCTGGAGGCGTCCGAGACGGTCAACGCCGCGAAGATCGCCGACCTCGCCGGAAGCCGCCAGGACGCCTACTGGGCCAACGCCGACAAGCCGACGACCGCCAGCGTGCCCCGCGCGGCCCTGCACGCTGTGTACGAGGCTGTCGCCCACGCCGCCGCCTTCCTGGCCCTGAAGGGCGAAGTCGGCGCTCATCTGCGCAGCGCGTCAGCCGCCGAAACCTGGAAGGCTTACACCACACGCCTGTTCCGCTTCGACCAGCTCTATCGTCTGTTCTGTGAGGCCGCCGACAAGGCAGAGGCGCAGAACTGGGACGTCCTGAAGGACCTGCGGACGCACATCGAGGACGTCTACGGCAACTGGTATCTCGCCGAGCTCGGCGACCTGTGGACCCGTCAGGCCGAGGAGGAGCTTCTGAAGGCCTGGCGGCTGCCCGAGGTGGTCAACCAGTACGATTTCTACCGCAAGGCCGTGAAGCCGGTGTTCGACAACGATCCCGACCGCCGCGTGGTAGTAATCATTTCCGACGCCTTCCGCTTCGAGGCGGCCGAAGAGCTCTACCGGGCCATGAACGGCACCGACCGCTACCAAGCGACCCTCGACTCCATGCTGGGCGTGCTGCCCTCCTATACGGCGCTGGGCATGGCCGCGCTGCTGCCGCACCAGCAGCTGTCCTACGCCCCTGACGCCACAGTCCAGCTCGACGGCAAGGCGACCGCTGGCCTCGAAGCACGCAAGAAGCTTCTGGAGGCCGTTGGCGGATCCGCCATCAAGGCCGCCGATCTGATGGAAATGAAGAAGGACGACGGCAAGGCGTTCTTCAAGCCGCACCGGGTGATCTACGTCTACCACAACCAGATCGACCAGACGGCCGACACCGGCAACGAGGACAAGACCTTCGACGCCGTTCGCACGACTATCGACGAGATCAACGCCCTGGTCCGGCGCGCCTTCACCTTCAACTGCAACCGGGTGATCGTCACAGCCGACCACGGATTCCTGTTCCAGAACCGCCCGCCGACCGAAGCCCAGAAGAATGCGCTGTCGACTAGGCCGGCCGGAGCGATCATCGCCAAGAAGCGCTACGTGATCGGAACGAACCTGGGCCAGGACGCGGGCGCGATCACCGGCAGCTCGGCCGAAACCGCCAGGTCAGCGCTCGACATGCAGTTCTGGGCGCCTAGGGGCATCAACCGGTTCCACTTTGTCGGCGGCAGCCGCTTCGTCCACGGCGGGGCCATGCCGCAGGAAATCTGCGTCCCACTGCTGCGGATCAACTATGCCCGCGGCGAAGGCAAGATCCGGGAAAGGACATCTGTCCGGAAGGTGGGCCTGGCCCCTCTTTTCCACAGTACCCGGATCACCACCGCCCGCCATCGCTTTACGGTGACGCAGACCGAGGCCATCTCGCCGCGTGTCCAGCCGGTGACCGCGCGCCTTGCGCTATACGATGGCGAGACGCAGATCTCGAATGCGGTTGTGATGACCTTCGATTCCGCGGTAGCCGACATGAACCAGTGGCGCAAAGAGGTCTGGTTGACCCTGTCCAACCAGACGTTCGACCCTCAGAAGCAGTACCGGTTGATCGTTCGGGATGCAGACGATCAACTGGACCTCATTCCACCCGTCCCGATCATCATCAGCCTGGCCTTCGACAATGACTTCTGAGCCGCAAGCCAAGAACGACGTCGATGAGCTGCTGGTCCGGCATTTCGCCGGCAAAGTCGTGCGCAAGGACCTGACCAAATTGGTCAAGGAGGGGGCGAACGTCCCAACCTACGTCCTGGAATACCTGCTCGGGACCTATTGCGCCTCGGACGACGAAACGACGATCCGCGAGGGCCTGGAAACCGTCAAAGGCATCCTCGCAGACAACTATGTTCGCCCCGACGAGGCCGAAAAGATCAAGTCGAAGATCCGCGAGCGCGGCAGCTTCAAGATCATCGACAAGGTCAGCGTTCGCCTCAACGACAAGCGCGACACCTACGAGGCGCTGTTGGCCAACCTCGGCGTCAAGGACGCCGAGATCTCAGCCGCCGACGTCAAGGCCAACGAGAAGCTGCTGGCCGGTGGCATCTGGTGCATCATCACCGTCCACTACCATTTCGAAGAGGGGCAGAAGGGTTCGCCCTTCTCGATTGCCGACCTCAAGCCGATCCAGATGCCCAACATGGACATGGAGGGACTGTTCGCGGCGCGGCGGCAGTTTACGACGAAGCAGTGGATCGACGCCCTGACCCGGTCGACCGGCATGGAGCCCACGGTCCTCGACGAGCGGACGCTGTGGCACCTTCTGGTCCGGCTCGTTCCCTTCGTGGAGAACAACTACAACACATGTGAGCTGGGCCCGCGGGGCACCGGCAAGTCCTACGTCTACGAAGAGATCAGTCCCAACAGCATCATGATCTCGGGCGGCCAGACCACCGTCGCCAACCTGTTCTACAACATGTCCCGCCGACAGGTCGGCCTGGTCGGCCTCTGGGATGTCGTGGCCTTCGACGAGGTCGCCGGCATCAACTTCAAGGATCCGGACGGCATCCAGATCATGAAGGGCTACATGGCCAACGGGTCATTTGCCCGGGGCCGGGATTCGATCTCGGCCTCCGCCAGCATGGTGTTCGTCGGCAACATAAACCAGTCGGTCGACACCCTGGTGAAGACCAGCCACCTGCTCGCGCCCTTTCCCCAGCCGATGATCGACAGCGCCTTTTTTGACCGCTTCCATTCGTACATTCCCGGCTGGGAAATCCCGAAGATGCGGCCGGAGTTCTTCACCACCCGCTACGGGCTGATCACCGACTATCTGGCCGAGTTCATGCGCGAGATGCGCAAGCGCAGCTTCGCCGACGCGATCGACCGCTTCTTCAAGCTGGGCAACAACCTCAACCAGCGCGACACGATCGCGGTGCGCAAGACCGTCTCCGGTCTGCTGAAGTTGCTGTTTCCCCACGGTGCCTACGACAAAGACGACGTCCGCCAGTGCCTCGAATATGCGCTGGAGACCCGCCGGCGTGTGAAGGAGCAACTCAAGAAGATCGGCGGAATGGAGTTTTACGACGTCCATTTCTCCTACATCGATCAGGAGACGCACGAGGAGCGGTTCATATCCGTTCCAGAGCAGGGCGGCGGCCACCTGATTCCGGACGGTCCGATGAAGCCGGGCGTTCTGCACACCATCGGCGTGGGCAGCGGCGGCCACCTGGGCCTCTATCGCCTGGAGACCCAGACCACGGCCGGAAACGGCAAATTTGCGGTCTCGGGCATTAGCTCCAGCAGCGCGGCGCGCGAGGCACTGAAGATCGGGTTCGACTACTTCAAGGCCAACATCTCGCGCATCAGCGGCAGCTCGAAGGCGGGCGACCACGACTATCACGTCCATCTTGTCGAGCTGCAGAACAGCGGCCCAACCGCATCGATCACGCTGGCGGGGATGGTCGCGGCATGCTCCGGCATTCTGCAGAAGCCGCTCCAGAGCCAGCTCGTCATCCTCGGCGACATGAGCTTGGGCGGGAACATCAAGCCGGTCGAGAACCTGGCTGGTTGCCTTCAGTTGGCCTTCGATTCAGGAGCGAAACGGATCCTTCTCCCAATGGCGAGCGTCACGGACATCCCCACGGTGCCGGGAGAGCTGTTCGCGAAGTTCCAGACGTCGTTCTATTCGGATCCCGTCGACGCGGTGTTCAAGGCCCTGGGCGTAGACTGACACCCAACGGCGTCGTGCAGCGGCTGTTCTGGGCTCGCGTGCGGGCACTGATCGCGATGATCGAGTGGACCTTCTCCAAGAGCGCCTCGTCGATGATTGCCTTGTGCTCGCCCGGGTATGGATCGCGACGTCGTCTGGTATGCGCAGCAGGAGCTGGCCCAATGAACGGCTAGGTGATGCGGAGCGCCCTTTCCTCCCAGCCTAGGCGTCAGCTGACCCGGTCTCGCTGACCAATTGGTGGGTGGCGGGAGCGGCCACCGCTGACGGATCTGGCGATGGCCAGAGCTTAAGAGCCAAAGCGGCAATCGTGCTGGCCCGCCGTCTCATCGCAGCCTCGTGCCATTCAGGCTCGCTTGCGATGGCGATGTTGGTCTTGAGCAACGAGTCCATCAGCCGCTTCTTCTTGTCGACAAAGCCGCTGTTTCCGACCTGCGAATTTGCCGGAGGAGTGAGCAGGGTCAGATTCGGCAGCGTGTGGATCACGGCCGCTCTACGGTCAATTTCAGCGCGCATGTCGGCGTCAACGCCGGTCGTTAGGTCGGCAGGAGCGCTTGCGCCGCTTTGCAATGGCCATGACGCCATCCAGCTTTGTGGCATGACGTGTTCGATCGAGAGGCCTTCTTGCAGGCTGCCATTGATGTTGAACCGGTCTCGCGCTGCAAATTCTAGCTCTTCCAAAATCAGCCGAAGCCGGTTCTGAGGAATCCAGCCGTACTGCGGCCGCGACTGGATCGCTGATTCAAGGTCGGCATCCATGGGGAAGCGCGACGTGTCGCTTCCTGCTTTGGTTGCAAAGTACGAGAGGAATGCCGCTTCGTTCACGCCGCTCGCCTTCATGTGCGCCACCACCTCGACGAACACGTTGTTGTAGTTCTGCGTCGGCAGGTAGCAGAGCGCGCGGCGTATGACGTAGCTGGCCACCAAGTCGTAGAGCCGGTCCTTCACGGCATCGGCGGCGTCAGATGCGGCAATAACAAGCACCAGCGGATAAGCGGTCGACACGTCGAACGTGATGAGGCGACGCGATAGCCTGGCCAGCGCGTTCGTGCCCGTCGGTTCGACCAGCTCGCGATAGGTCGGGGCGTGCGCCGTAAGGGCGCTCAATTCAGCTGCCGTGTCGGCGAAGCCCTGCTTCGCCACGAAGGCTTTATATTCAGAGAAGAGTTCTCCCAGCGCCACCACTTTCCCCTGCTCTGCAGCCAGAACGTGGCCGAGGAAAAAATCGATCCGGGGCTTTTTAATCCGGCCCTGGGTCTGTTCCTGCTTCCAGAACGGCTGTTCGAACACAGACCAATGTTGATCAAGGAGGGCGGCTTGATCCTCATTGCGCCGGTTCGCCCGGTGGAAGACATCGTTCCGAACGAGATCCATGGCCGCGAGCGGCTTACCCCCGCTGTTTAGGGTCTCGAAAATGACCTGTGCGTCGTCGTCCGCGGCCAATGTGATGACGATCAGCCGAAAGTGCTCAAAGAGAACGGTCGAGAGAGCGACGAGCCGCTTTCGCAATGCCGCCTGATCGTAGGCGGCACGCTCCGGGAGCTTCTGTCCCTCGGTGATGTATTGCTCAGCCTCGGTCCAAAAGTACCAATATGCCCACAGGGGCTCCGGCGCTGTCGGGTGAATTTTGCCGTTTTTATAGAAGGCGTCTGGGTACTTCTTCGCGATCGCCCGCCAACCAAGGTCGACCAGATCGCGGAACATGGCCCGATCGTAAGTCGTCGGCTCCAGCTTGTAGCGCTCAGTTGACGGATCTTGCATCGGCGTGCCGTCGCTGTGCAGAACCAGATCCGAAAGCTGGCGGGCCACGTCGTCAAAGCCGTAGTCCGTTGCCACGTCTCGCAACGCCGCAAAGCACAGATGGAACGTCGTGAGGCGTTGCTGCCCGTCCACGACGTTGAAGGCCTGAATGCGCCCAAAAACCGGATCTGCGTCAGGGATTAGCAGAAGGGCGCCCATGTAATGCGAGAAGGCGACCTTGCCCGTTGACAGTAGCTCGTCGGACTTCCCCTCGATCTGATCAAACAAGGGTTCGAGTTCGCGCTTATTCCAAGCGTAGGTACGCTGATAGATCGGAACGACAAATCGCTGCCGCTCGCTCAGAATCTTCCCGATCGAAAGTGGTTTCGCGTCCAACGCCAGTCTCCCCCGCAACACCACTCACGATAGCGGGTGGAACAGCCCGCCTCTAGTCGCTTTTCACCGATGTTTGATGTCCGCCCGACCGAAAGTGTCGTGTGCGATGACGCGCAAGCGCCGCCCGTCGGCCACGCCTCGTGAATCGCCGGCTACTGGGGCGGCCGAGATATCGTGACCCGGTACCCCGCGCTGGGTCGCCGGCCCATCTCTCTAGGGGTTGCCGGGGACGAGAAGCACCTCCGGCCAGGCGGACGGGCGATACATGGAAGGAACCATTGCGCCGAGTCCGGCCGACAGGGCCGTCATGAGAGGCTCGATCTCAGTGCTATCGGCCCCTGCGGCGGTCTCTGAGGCGACCGATGTTCGAAGAGGCAGGCCATTGAGTTTCTGCAGCAATTCCCAGTCGCGAAGGATGCTGACACCGCCGGCCTGCGCAGAAATGCCGAGGATGATCCGTTGCACCGACGCGCCCGTTCCAGTGACCTCGTCCTCGACCGAAACGATCAATAGCGGCGTATCGAGCCCGACGACGGCAGCGGCCGTGACGGGCGTGGCGGCGGCATCAGCAAGGGCAAGATCAAACAGACGATGGCCAACGCCTAGCACCCGCGCTGTCGCCGACGGCCCCTTCAAGCTGCGGTCGAATGTCAGGCCCTCATACTTGTCCTTGATGGCGTAATCCTTCGCCCCCCAGGCATCGGGCGTTTTGACTTCAAGCCCCTCGGTGCGCCGGAAGATCCGACGTCCGTGACGGCCCGTAGCGTTGACGAAAAACGGCTCAAGGTCAGGAAGGTCGACTTTCGGCAGATCGCGCCCGACCTGCTGGAAATCGAACCGTGCGACATTGCCGAGCATCTCGCGAACGGTCTCGACGACATCCTTGCCACCCAAGGTCGCTGTCGATCGGTCGAACCATACGTCCAGTCTCTCGGCGCTGATCGGCGGCGCGCCGGCGAAGAGATCATTGAACATGGAGCTGCCGGACATCCCAATGACCAACTGAGCGATGTCCTCCTGCTCCTCCATGACCGAGGACAGGACGTGCTGGATCCGCTCAAGCTTGGCGTTGAGCAAGTCCCATATGCGCGCTTCCACCGTAGCTGGATTGCGCAGGATATAGACATCGACCGGTCGCTTCTGGCCGTAACGGGAGAGGCGACCGACGCGCTGATGCAGCCGCATCGGATTCCAGGGCATGTCGACGTGAACCAGGGTCGCGCACCGCTCTTGCAAGTCGATGCCTTCACCGCCGGCCTCAGTTGAGACCAGGAAACGAATATCACCCCGATTGAAGGCGTCAGCCGCCGGTTCGCGAGGGGACGTCAAGTTGACGGGCTTGCCGTCCTTATCCTCGACGCCATCCAGACGGTCATCGCCGTTGATGAAGCTGACACATCCCCAGCCAAATCGGCGCTGGAGGGCATTGACCACCAAAGCCTGGGTCGCCTTGTATTCCGTAAAGAGCAGCACCGGCTCCTCAGCCGGGAGGTCTTCTTCGATCAAGCTCATAAGGCGCTTGATCTTGGTTTCCGCCACGATGGCGTCCGCCAGCTCGAGGAGTTCGCCAATACGGGCGACCTCATCCTCCATGAGCATGACCGCAGCAGAGCCCGGCAGGGCTTCTTCGGCCTCAGCGATGTCTTCAAACGTGGCTTGGTCATCCGGAGGAAGGCTGAGGGATAACCCCTCGCCAGCGCCGGTGATTAAAGCCGAGAGCGTCTTCTGGCGCTTAGATAGGGCGCTGTGGATCGCAGCGATGGAGCTGGCGGCCAGCTTTTGTAGGGTGATTAGCACGAGCATACGCGCGGTCTGCGCGCGACCCTCCAAGCCGCCGGCGTAGGCGCGTCCATCCATGATGAACTCGCTGAGGGTTCGGTAGAAACGCGCTTCAGCGTCGCTGTAGGCGTATTCGCGATTATGAACGCTCACCGGTTTGAACAACCGATTGCCCTGAAGGTCGGTGGCGGCGGCCTTGTTGGTCCGGATCATCACTTCTGATAGGCGCCCAAGCTGCTCCAGCTTGTCGCCGTCGGGCTTGAAGAGGTCAGGCCGCACGAGCTGCATGAGCCCGAAAAACCCGAAATCCTTCCCGCGGTGCGGCGTCCCCGTAAAAAACAGGAGCGAGTTGACCCGCTGCCTGGCCTCAAGTTCTGAGACCAGGCTGTAGGCAAGGGTCTCGCCGTTGCGCTCGTCGACGCTCAGGTGGTGAGCTTCATCGACAATCACGAGGTCCCACGGCTCCGCTTCCAGCAACCGTTCACGCGCGCCGCGCCTGTCGTCGCGCAGGGTGTGAAACGAAGCGACGACCATCGAGGCGGTGTCCCAGAAATCGCCCCGGCTGTTATCGACCTCCGCTGCGTATCGCTGCAGGCGAATGTCGAACATGTCCTTCAGACGATATTGCCACTGCGGTACAAGCTTCGCCGGCGCCAGAATGAGCACCCGCTTTACGCGCCCGGAGGCGACCAGCGGCATCAGCACGAGACCGCACTCAATCGTTTTGCCGAGGCCGACGTCATCGGCCACCAGCCAACGAAATGGCCATTGCCGGCCAACCCGCTGACAGACCCAAAGCTGATGCGGCAGGAGCGTGACGCGGGACCGCGAAAAGACGCCCCATTGATCGTTGACCGAACGGATCGCCAAGGCCTGCGCCCTTGTCACAGCGTCGAGCGTGTCGCCCAGCGCGCGGGACCCAGCCTTGATCGACAAGGAGGGCGCCGCGCACAGATCCTCGGCCAGCAACTGTTCCACCGCCCCGCCGAAGCGGACAATGACGGTGGCGCCCATGTCGACCACCACACGGCCGGCGCCATGTTTGAAATGGGTTACGGAATGTCCGACCTCATAGGGTGCGCGCGTTTGGGTCATTGGTCGTGCTCCGCATCGTCCTCGTCGTCGGCCAGAAAGTCGTCAAGCTCATCAGGCACGCCGCCCGCAGCCTCGAAGCATGCCAACAGCGCCTCGTGATGCTCCCGGCGGGTGATCAATTGAAGGGGCAAGTCATAGTCGCCGGCAAAGCGCACGGTCTCGCCCCCCGCTGCGCCCTCAATGAACTCGTAGATCCTACGGCACTCGTCGGAATCGGCGCCGTCGATTACATGGTGACCGAGCGGGCCCAGAAGGCCCTCGCGCACGCGCTCAGACGAGGCAAAACTATACGGTGCCATCCGGGCGAGGTCATCGCCGCCGTAGACGCCAGACCGCATCAGCTCGCGAACCAGCCAATTGACGCCGATGCCGAGAGATCGGTCGATCGGCGCTGCGTCGACGCTCAATGCCGCGAGGGCGGGGGAGAAGCTGGGCTTCAGGATGTCATGGAGCGAAACCGGACCGTGATGTTCCACCACACGTGGCAACTTGCGCATGATGAGGGTGTAGTCATCGAGCCAGCGGGCGAACGTGTAGAGATCGACGAAGACGCGTCGCCAGGAAAGGAACTGCTGATCCAGCAGGAGCGGACCACTCCACCGCTCAAGGCGATCTAGCCAGGCTTGTGCATCGTGGGGTGGCTTCGAGCTGGCCAACTCCAACCACCAGCCGTCGCGCATCCCGCCCTCGATGAATGCGCGGTGCTGACCTTCCATGGTGCGCCCCAGCGTCTGGAAACAGGCCAAGGCAAACATCGTGAACCAGGCTTGCCGGTCGTCGGCATCATGGAGTTGGGAAAGGCTGAAGCCGGCAGGATAGAGGCGACGCTGATAGGTCGGCGCCAGTTCCTCGCGCTCGGTCAGCCACCACTTGCCGACCTCAGCGAAGAGCAGCCCTGCGTCAGGAGCCGAAGCCGTCGGGCCGCTCCACGGAGACACGTTGAAGCTCAGATGGCTGTAGCCGATGAGTTCCGCCTTGAGGCGGTTTACGTCCTCAAGCGCCCAACCAGCCAGCAAGGGGTTGTCGGCCAATCCATCGAGCGGCAGCCATGCGGGCGGCTTTGAGCGCAGCTCCAAGGCGAAGGGCCGCCCTTGGTTGCCATCGATGACATAGCGGAGGGCGGCTTGTCGGCGTTCGGCGGTATCGGCCGCTATGGCCCAGTCGGCCAGTTGTGCGGCCTTGGGGCCATATCCCGACTCTCGGCGGGCTACCCTGAACAGGCCCAATGCCACACCGGAGTAGCTTTCGTGAAGCACAGCGCTCGCTGGCGCGAACCGAGCGATCAGTTGCTCCTCGCCTGCTTCGGCGTCCGCCACCGTCAGCCATTGAGCCGGCCGCCAGGTATCGTCGCCCGCCCTGAACAGGGCGGAGCGAAGCGCTGTGAAAACGTCCGTCCGCTCCCACAACAGGGGCGCGACATCGATCGATTCGGGCGAAATCACCTTCCCGAGCCGCTGGGCGACTGCAGGATTCAAGTTTGAGTCGGCGGCGAGCTCGCCCGCAATGACTTGCGCCAGCGTCAGCGGCGCGCCGCCGTCCAGGCCAAGGCTTTCCAGTGATTCAGCCGTGTCTTTGGAGACCACGCGGGCCTGGACTAGGGCTGTCTGGGGCCACAACGACACAACGCCCAGGATGTCAGGTTCGCTGAGGGCGCCGCTGAGATGATGCTCGACGTCCCGGGCCTGGATCAGTCTCGGAAATGGCAAGGGCAGACCCGTTGGCGTCACGGGGCGCTCGGCCGCCAAGCGGGCATACCCGCCGCCCTCTTGATGCAGAAGCGCGGCGATGCGGTCGTCCACATCGCTGCGGAACAAGGCATCGAGGCGAATCCAGAACGTGGCTTGGGCCCCTGGCGCACCGTCCAGCCCGAGAGCCGCCGCAAAGCCCGCCCAGTTAGAGGACGACAGGTCGAACAGATTTGTCAGTTGGCGGCCAAGCGCCTGCCCAAGACGCCGAAAGCGCTCTTCTCGACTTTCAATCGTTCCTGATAACCGCCCACGGCCGGGGTCCACGGCGAAGGGCCCGTTGAGGATCCACCCGCTGCCGACCTCTTCCTCGAGAGGTGCGAGATTCCACAAGCGATTGAGTGTGTCAGGCAGCGGTGTGGGTCCCCCCTCATCGAGACCCAGGAAGAGATGGAAATGGTCGCCCAGATCGATCCTCACCGCGCATTGGCGCCGTGCGCCGCGCAGGTCGACCACCTGCAGGGTGCTCGAGCCCAGGAGCGGGGTGATTGAGCCCTCGGCCGTAAGGGGCTCGCCGTCATCAATGTAGATATGACGGATGTGATGCGAAAAAGCGGGCATCCATGGCGCAGCCGACCGAAAGGCCGCTAGGGCCAGCCGGCCGTCCGACGCCGTCTCGCCAGTGAAGGGGACATCAACCAACGTCGCCTTCTGCGCCTGAGGCGAACGGCGGGCCTCGACCTCGCCCAAACCTTCAGTCCAAGAGTCCGGTAGGAGGCCGCCGCGGATACGAAGGCTGATGAAGCCGCTTGCCACCCCCACATCGTCCGACAGGACGTGGACGCTCTTGAACCCCAGCCCGAACTTCCCGGTGAGGTCCTCGTTGGCGCGCTTGTCGGAGAAGCTCATCACCAGCATGTTCAGCAGGTCGCGGGCATGTCCCAAGTCTCGGGCGGTTTCGACGTCGCGGCCGAGGTGGTTGATCGTTCGGCCCCAGTGAACCGTGCGAAATCCGCCATCTGATGAAGCCAGAGCTTCCACCAGGAAACTCGCTTCATCGACCACGTGGTCCATCTGACCGTAGGCGTCGTCAGCATTCTGGAAGAGCTCGAATAGAACCCTTTCTGGGGAGTAGCCCAGATCCACAATCTTGGCGCGAATGGCGGTCAGCAGCTCCTGACAGATCAGAGGGTCGGTCAGTTCATCCCATAACCTCTGCTTGAGGCTCGACAACTTGTCCGCCCGATTGCCGCCGGGTGCCTGAAGGCGGTTCGTCTGGCTCTCATCGTCCAAATACGCGCGCAATACCTTGTGGGCTCTGGAGTCGACGGGCAGCTTCAGCTGCGGGAGGATGCTCGGCAAGCGATCCATCAACTCCAGTCGGGTCTCCTCCAAGGTGGCCTGATCGACCCGCTTGCCCCTATCCAGCACATCGCTCAGCGCCGATCGCTGGCCGCTCATGATCAGTCGCAGGCAGTCCTCCCCTACGATTTCGATCAGGCGGGAGAGCGAGGCCTTGGCCTTTTCGTGATCCAGGCCGCTCTCCGGCAGCGGGCGCAGTGACAACGTTATGAGGGAGATCTTGTGGCCGTCACTGGTAACTAGCGGCTTCGCGCGCTGATGCAGGTTGCCAATGACCAGGTTGTCGCTGGTGAGCGCCAGCGGCGCCCTGAACTCCGCACCACTGAGAGCCCGGGCGACCACGACGTCATCATTGACCAGCACGATCTCAAAGCGCCGGTCATTGACCTCGTCACTTAGGCCAATGCCCGACGGAAGTGTGGGATCAAGGGCCTGATCGAGCCCCGCCCAAATCGTCTCCACGCTCGCGGTGGCTTCTCCCGCCCAAGCATTGGCGACCGCCTCGATAGCCGTATGGCGCCCGATCAGCCCTAGATAGACGATAGGCAATTCGCCAGGCACGCGACCGCGCCAAGTCTCCAAATAACGGCTGTGTTGTTCTGCCCATCGGTGTTCGAGGGCGGCCAGATCGTAGTCTGACGTATCGAACGCCCCGTCAGTTCGCTCTGGCGCTGCTATTGAGATGCCCGAAGGCGGCGGGCCCTGGTCATCTCCTGCCGACGTCAGGATGGCGGCGAAGTCGGCGCTGAGCAGATGGCCAGGTGCGATCCCCGCGCCGGACCCCGCCACCTCAGACCCGGTTCGCCAGACTCCGGCTTGGGTCGGGACAGCTGTGCCCGCGAACACCGCCTCTCGATGGGCATCAGGCCGCAAAGCCACAACAGCAAACCCGGCCTTGTAGAGACGCCGGGCCGCCTCCGAGTCGGCGCCGCCGGGTCCGGCAGCTCGAGCGAGCGCGTCGAGATGCTGACCGACATAGGTGGGCTCGGTGGCGGGCGCAAAGGCCGATATGACCTCCGCTTCCAGGGTATCGCTCAAACCCTCGACGGTGAGGATCGCGCCCAACAAGGCCGATCCCGGCAAGCAAAGGTCCAAGTCCGCGCCAGCTAACCTACGCAGGTCCTTCGCCACCTGTTCGCTGTTGCCCGCGACACGCCCGACCAGTCGGGCCTCGGCGATCATCATCGCCAAGTAGGATATCGACGTCGCACGATCAGGCAGGACACGGTCTTGGAGCACGCGGAAACCGGGATGGTCTCGGATCGGCAAATCGAGTTCCGACCCGGTGTAGAACGCAGCGTCTCCGCCCGACTTGGCGAGGGCTCGACGCGCCTCTTGATCTACCCGCGGTGGCAAGACGAGAATGTCGTCGCAGCGGACGCACTTACCGCCAACCGTCAGCCATGCGACGGATCGCACATCGGCGAGGACGAGATCGTCGGAGCTCTTCCGGCCTATTTCCCCAACCGCATCGAGGATGCTCTGCCAGAAGTCCTGCGGCCCAGGTTGCCCAAGCGCCACTCGAAGTTGGGCGGCTGGGCTCCAGGCCGGCGTAAGCTCGACCTGCTTGCGCCTTGCCTCCAGGTCCGACGCCGGCTTCAGCGTGAGGACAAGGGACGCCAGCGCCGGCGGTATCTTCCAGTCCGCCACGCGAAAGACGGTCGCATCAATCGGCCCAACCGAGCCATCCGACCGGGTGTGGATCGGAAGTTTGACAAGCGTGGCGGCGTTCTCGATCACCAGTAGCAGGGCCTCCCGCGCCCCTTCAGACGGCATGAGCCGCCCAAAACGGTCGATGTCGGATACGAGATCGCGTTCAAGGGTGGCGGCGTCATAGACGCCAATGCTCAGGAGACTTTTTTGGGCCCCGTTCAGCCGATGGATGACCGCATCCGGCACGACGAAGCCAGAACCAGTTCTCGCCAGGAGATCGGCCACCAAGTCTTCGATCGCTGCGGGCAGACCCTCGAGCTGGTAAAGTTTCGCGCCCGGCAGCGCCGCATCGGGATTGCCTGCGCACAACATCCGAAAGCCCTTCGGATCATCACCGTCCGTCGGACGCAGTTGGTCCAACAATGCGCCGCGGGCGTCGACCTCGCCGAACCGAACGGCGGATCGCACAATCGGCAAGATCGTGTCCCTGGAGGCAGACGCTAGGCGCAGATCGCCGCTCTTCATGTCCTGAAGGACGGACATGGTGTTGCCCTCGATCACCAGAGGATCGGCGTCCAAGACCGCATTGACCAGCTTGGGCAGAAGGGTCGCATTGTGGGGGGACTGGCCGAACAACAGACCTCGGCGCGAACAATCGAGCAGGTCATGCAGCGAGACCGTGACGGCCTCGCGGGTTCTGACGCCTCGCGCCTTGAGGATTTTAAGGCGCCCAAGATCCTCGCGTTCGGCCAGTTGCCGAATGCTGTTGTGCGCGAATGCCAGAATAGCGAGGGCAGCGGACGCGGCTTGGTCCGAGAGGTCGTCGTCATCAACGAGGGGCTCAAGCGCCGTTAATAGGCGCTCGACGGTTTGATCGTTCATGCGAGGGTTCTGGCGCTCACCCTCGACGTGTTCCGATCTTACAGCCAGGACGTCCGCATCGACCTCGGCCATCGACCGAAGGACGGTGCGATGCTCGACCGCAGCCGGCAATGCAAAAATTAGCAGGGGAGGCACATGGGCGAGCACTGCTCGGATCGACGCCGAACTGGCCAGCGGTGCCTGACCGCAAAATGCCCGACGCAGGCCGGCGACAAGGGCCGGTCCAACAACCTGCCGCGTAGCTAACGATGGCGCCGCCATCTTCAGGAAGTCAGCCAGCAGATCTGTTGCCGGTCGAGAGACGAACGCCTTTGAGGACAGGGCGGTGATCAGGTCACCCAGCTCTTCGGCGGTCCATTCCATCGCCCCAGCGGAGAGGATTGCAGTTGGATCGACGCAAAGCACGATGTCATGGGCCTGAGCCCAATCATGGATCAGGGGGAACAGCTCTGCCAGACGCAGGGGCGCGTCCAAGACGGACTTCGGCAGGGGCCGAACCTTCGCGCCAGCGGGAAGCGCTCGCCAAGCGATGTTGCCGGCCGCATCCAGGATGCGGAGCAGCTGATCGGTCTTACAGATTGCGCTTTGATGATCTGCGAACCACTGAGAGGTCCTTAGAGCTCCCACCAAAGTCGCCAGTTGGCCGCTATCGAGAACCTTGGCGCCGAGAGCGTCCTCGAGCAGCCTCGGGATAAGCGGTAGTGTGACCTGGTCGCGAAGCTCGATATTCCATCGCTGGCGAAGCTGCCGCTCTTGCGCAGGGTCACCAACCTGATCGATCGCTTCGATCCGCCGGCGACCGCTATCCAGGAAGAAGTACCCATGGAGCAACAGGGTAAATCGCCCCTGTCCTGGCGCCAGGTCGATCTTGATCTCCGTCTCGTCGGATGTCGGCAGAAACACGGCCCACTGAATCCTAAGATCTGAGCGTTGATCGTCGGTGGAGTGGACTAGGGTCGCGGCGCCGTGGGGCTCGCCCTTCTCCGGCTGAGGAGTCGGGTGCAGGACGCTGATGGTCTTGGGCCAATCATTTGATGACCTCAGGTCGTTCAACACCCGAGACCCGACCATCGACTCCCGACCGATGAATCGCGCTGACCCACCCGCAGAACTCGGCATCAGCTCAATCCGGCCAGCGAACTCGCGCACACCTGCGGTCCAAGCCTTCGGGCCCAACAAGCGAGCAGCTGCGCTCGCGACCGACAGGCTAAGTTCGATGCGGCCCTCGCTGCGCAACTCCACCCGACGAAGCCGTCTTAGGCAGGCCAGGGTGGCGCGGAGCGCCTCCAGTTGTCTGAACTGGCCCAGGAGCACCGCACCGTTAGGCATCTCATTCGAGAACCCCGCATCTGGAGCGGGCGCGAGATCGCGACGGCGGAACGGAAGCCACAGAATTAAGCGTCGCTTTCCAAAGCCGGCGCCGTCAGCCGCTCGGCTGAGAAGGGCAAGATCGCTTTCCGTGAGCGCTTCCCAAGCGCCACTGACGTTGCCAAGGACATCGACCCCGAGAAAGGGATTTACGACCGAACTGGCCTTCGCCAGGGTCCCCTGGGGGCTGATGACGAAGGCATCGCAGAGGTGGAAGACTGACTTCTGTCCGAAACCGAATTTGCCGATCGCGGCGGTGTCCGTCGCCTTGCCACTCTCACCGAAAGACGTGATGCCTCGCTGGTCTTCGTCGCGAAATTCACCGTCATTTATGACGAGCAGTCCCGGCCCCCGAAGCAGCGGATTTGAGGCGTTCGGCCAACCAGGCTGGAAATCACAGCAAATGGTCTCTGCGCCGGAGTCGTCGGCATTCTGGAGCAGCTCCTTAAGGACAGGAAAGCCTGAATCATAGCGATCCTGCAGATTGCTCTTGATCTGATTTAGGACGGATATTTCAGTAACATTGAACCCAGGCACTGTTTATCCATCCAAAGTCGAAGCAGTTCGTTTGCCTAAATTTGATGATGGCGACAATGTCCACGTTATCCGGCGTCTGATGCACGCCGCGACCGACTAGTGGCCCCACCCAAGCTAAACCTTATTGGATTGGAGCCTACCTTGTCGCCCCGACAGATTCGGTCGGGTGGATTGAGTTCAAACTACTGCTGCCGACCATGGCGGCGACCGAAATGAAGGCTGCAAGGAGCCCGCACATCGCGCGTGGCGGAACGCGCCGTCGAATGGCCGGCGGCGCCACAAAGGCGCCCGCCAGGCGCGGACCCGCGGGAGCCGCGCAGCGGCGGGACCGAGCACGCCCGCCGGCCAATCTCCGAATCCCGGGCGTTGCGGGGTGTCCCCGCTCGAAGGGATCGACCGAGACACCTACCGGCTCGACCGCCGGGGAAACCCTTCCCCCAATTGGCCCCTACCCCTCCACGCAGGCCTCCAGGACATAGGCGTCACCCTCGCGGCCCGTCACCCGGCAGACCTCCTGGACCCGCCGGCCGGCCGGCGCACGGGCGATATGGATCACCAGATTGATCGCCTGGGTGATAGCCCGGTAGGGGATGAGCTGGGTTACCTCCCCCATCAGATCCTCCAGCCGCGTCAGGCCCTCCGCTGCACTATTGGCATGAATGGTCGCCAGGCCGCCGGGATGGCCCGCATTCCAGGCCTTCAGCAGATTAAGCGCCGAGCCGTCACGCACCTCGCCGATGATGATCCGGTCAGTCCGCAGGCGCAGGGTGTCGCGGACCAGGTCGGTCATGGTGACCTGCGGCTCCGTGCGTTTCGTCAGCATCTGGATCTGGTCCGCGGCGGAGCATTGCAGCTCGGCCGTATCCTCGATCAGCACCGCCCGATCCTCGGCGAAGGCGGGTTCGGCCAGGATGGCATTGGCCAAGGTCGTCTTGGCCGATCCGGTGCCGCCGACGCCTTGGGTTGGCGGTTCCATTCCAACCAGGAAGTGACCGAACAGCCCGACGGATCGGTGCTGGTGAGCTTTCGGGCCAGCGGCATGCTGGAGTTGGCCTGGCACCTGTTCACGTGGGCGGAAAAGGTGGAGATTGTCGCGCCACCCAGACTTCAACTCTTGACGGTCACTGAACTCCAGAGCGCCCTGGCGGCCCATCAAGCCAGTATCACCCGACCGTTTCTGACGTAATCAGGTTCAAGCATCGCTCGTGGTGGCGGCGCCATCACCCGACCGGATCTGTCGGGAACACAGAGTAGCCTCCACGAATGGTGGCGGATGAA
>CAZISF010000010.1:0-51532 GCA_964541915.1 uncultured Caulobacter sp. | reverse complement strand
CGATGAATTCCCGGGCTTCGTACTGCGGCGGCGGAGGCGGCGGCGGCGGAGGCGGCGGGGGAGGCGGCGGGGGCGGAGGAGGCGGCGGCGGCGGGGGCGGCGGCGCGGCTTCTTCCTGGAAGCTGTAGCGGATGCCGACCGTCACCGACTGGTCGTTGTAGCTGCCAGTCATTTCACCGGCGGTGCCGGCGCCCTGGAAGGTGAAGTCCTGGGTCTGGAAGTAGCGATAGGTCAGATCGACGTTCATCCGGTCGCTGGCCTTCGCCGTGAAACCGGCGATGCCTTGCCAGGCCCAGGCGATGTTCGAGTCATCGACAACCAGCGCCGGGGCGTTGACGGCTTGCAGCTGACCGCGGGCGATACCGACGCCCACGCCCAGGAACGGATGCAGATCCGAGTCAGGCAGAATGTCGAAAATGACATTTTCCATCAGCGAGAGCACTTCGAACTCGCCGGTGCTGCTGACGGACGGAACCTGAAGCGTGCCGGGACGCCAGCCGCCTTCGGCTTCCACGCGCCAGTTCGGCGAGAGGCGGTAGCCCAGGCGGGCCATCGCGGTCCAGTCGTCGTCTCCGTCGAGACTTCCCGGGCCAATGGCCGTGTCGAAGGTGGTGTTGTCGGACCAGTGGTAGCCAACGTCGACAGCGCCGTACCAGCCGCTGTCCTGAGCCGCCGCACCCGTCGCTGCGAGCGTCGTGACGGCCAAAGCCGCACCCGCCAGAAGCTTGAATTTCATAATGAGAGCCCTCTCCTGCTCGCGATGCGACCAAAGGCCGCTCGAAGTCTTTGTTATATCAACCCAGCATCGGTCGCCAAGTGTCGGTGAAGCCACACTGGAGCCTAATTTGGCCACAAGAACCGTGAACGGCGAGTTTCTCAGTCGAGGGTTGTGCGGAACCGCGCCATCGCGACCGAAATCACCACGAGGACGAACAGGCCGAGGGCCGCGAGGCTGGGCCAGAGGTCGACAACGCCCAGTCCCTTGAGCAACGCACCGCGCACGACCCTCAGGAAGTGGGTGACCGGAATAATGTTTCCAATGCCCTGGGCCCACAGGGGCATCCCCCGGAACGGAAACATGAAGCCGGAAAGCAGGATCGACGGGAAGATATAGAAGACCGACATCTGCATCGCCTGCAGCTGATTGCGGGCCACCGTCGAAATCAGGAAGCCGAGCGCCAGGCTGCCAATGATGAACAGGAGGATGCCGAGGACCAGCGCGCCCCATCCGCCCCCGAACGGCACATCGAACAGCACCCGCGCGAGCGCCAGAATCACCACAGTCTGGACCAGCCCGACCAGAACGTAAGGCGCCAGCTTGCCGATCATCACCTCCAGCGGCTGCACCGGCGTGGCCAGCAACGTCTCCATCGTGCCGCGCTCGTATTCCCGCGTAACGCCGAGCGCGGTCATCATCACCAGCGTCATCGACAGGATCACGCCCAGCAGGCCCGGTACAATGTTGTAGGCGGCGATGGCCTCCGGATTGTAGCGGCGGTGGACGATCACCTCGAACGGCGCGGCCCGGCCTGCCCGACCGGCCACCGCGCCGGTCAGGTCGTGAACCAGCGCCTGCTGCGGCAGCGCCGACAGCGCGGCGATAGCCGACCCGGTGGCGGAAGGGTCGGAAGCGTCGGCCTCGACGAGGATCTGGGCCTGATCGCCGCGCACGACGCGTCGGCTGAAGTCGGGGGGAATGGTGATCGCGAACTGCACCCGGCCCCGGGAAATGGCCTCGTCGAGCTCTTCGGGCGTCCGGGCCGCCTCGACGATGTCGAAATAGTCGCTGCGTGCCAGGGTCCCAAGGGTCGAGCGCGCGAACGCGCCGTGATCCTGCACGAGCACGGCTGTCGGCAGATGATGCGGATCGTTGTTGATGGCGTATCCGAACAGCAGGAGCTGGACGATCGGCATGGCCAGGATCAGCGCATAGGTCAGCCGGTCACGGGTCAGCTGCGTGAATTCCTTGATCAGGACCGCGAGAATCCGGGTGGCGCTCATTCGAAGTTATCCTTCGACTGACCCATCAGGTGGATGAACACGTCCTCCAGCGTCGGCGAGACTTCGCTCCAGCGGAAAGGATCGCGTCGCCAGGGCGCGATGGCCGATTCGAGCGCTGCGCGGTCCGTTCCGCTGACATGCAACGCCGCGCCGAACGGGGCGGCCATGACCACGCCGGGCTTGCCGGCCAGTTCGCGGGCCAGCCGGTCGGCGCCCGGCCCCTCAGCCCGAAACGTCACCAGCCCTGATCGCGCGATGACTTCCGCGCCCGTGCCGCGCGCCATCAACCGGCCGTAAGCGATGTAGGCGATGTCGTGGCAGCGCTCGGCTTCGTCCATATAGTGGGTGGAGACCATGACCGTCAGCCCCTCGGCCGACAGCGCGTGAATCTCGTCCCAGAACTCCCGGCGCGCCTTGGGATCCACGCCGGCGGTCGGCTCGTCCAGCAGCAGAAGGCGCGGCTCGTGCAGGATCGCGGAGGCCAGCGCCAGCCGCTGCTTCCAGCCTCCCGAAAGGCTGCCGGCGAGCTGCCGGCGCCGGTTTTCCAGCCCGAGTCGCTCCAGCGCCTCGTCGACCCGCCGCTTGCGATGGTCGAGCCCGTAGACCCGCGCGACAAAGGTCAGGTTCTCCTCGATCGACAGGTCTTCGTAGAGCGAGAACCGCTGCGTCATGTAACCGGTCTGGCGCTTGATCCGCTCCGCCTCGCGGCGGAAATCCAGGCCCAACACCTCGCCCTCGCCGCTGTCGGGCGTGAGCAGGCCGCAGAGCATACGCAGCGTGGTCGTCTTGCCCGAACCGTTGGGGCCCAGAAAGCCGGTGATCTTGCCCGTTTCGACCTGGATCGACAGGTCCTGAACGACATGCTTGTCGCCGAAGCTCTTGTTGAGCCCACGGACATCGACCGCCAGGGTCACCGGCCGCTTCCCAGGGGCGTTACGTCAACGGGTTGCCCCGGAGCCAGCGCGCGCGGCGCGTTCGGGCGGGCCTCTATCAGGAACACCAGCCGGTCGCGGCTGTCGCGGCTGTAGATGATCGGTGGCGTGAACTCCGGCCGCGGGCTGACATAGTCGATCGTCGCCGACAGGCCGCGGGCGCAGCCGTCGCAGCTAAAGGCGACCCGTTGGCCGATCCCGTAACGCGACAGATCCTTCTGCGGCACGAAGAACCGCACCTTCACGCGGTCGTCGGGGATCAGCGACACGACAGGCTGGTTCGCCGCGGCCCATTCCCCGGCCTGGTAGAAGACCTGTTCGACGCGGGCGTCGGCCGGCGCGCGCGGGCCCGTGCGGTCGAGCTGCGCCTTGGCGGCGGAGAGGGCGTCGCGCGCCTGCTGGACCTGCGCCTCGCCGGCGCGGACGGCGTCCGGCCGGGCGCCCAGGGTCTGGGCCGTCCGCTGGCTGGTCACGGCGTTGAGGTTGGCGACCGCCGAGTCACGGGCGGCGCGCACGGTGTCGAGGCGGGCTGGAGCGTAGATGCCCTGCTTCACCAGCGGCGCGATGCGGTTGTACTCGGCCTGGGCCTGCCGGACAGCGGCTTCGGCGGCGGCGCGCTGGGCGTCGGTGACGGCCAGTTCCTGCGGCCTCTGACCCTTCCGGGCGTCGTCGAGCCGGGCCTCCGCCTCGGCCAGGACAGCGGCGGCCTGGTCGCGCTGTGCGACCAGCGGCGCCGCGTCGAGCGCGAACAGCGGCTGACCGGCCGTGACCCGCTGGCCACGGACGACCGCCACGGTCGAAACAGCCCCGGCGGTCGAGGACGAAAGATAGAGCGCCTCGCCCTCGATGTAGCCGGACAGGGCGCCGTCCCGGGCGGGCTTGCGGCCAACCATCCACCAGGCGCCCGCTCCGGCGAGCACGACAACCACCGCGACGGCGATGCGGACTTTCGGGTTCATCAGCGGCCTCCTTCGGCCAGGAGACCGCTCAGGACGGTCTCGACGTGTTGTTGCGCCAGAGCCCTCAGATCGAGCGGCCGCGCGCCGGCCGGCTCGAGCACTTCGCGCCATAGCAGGCCCATGAGCATCGGCCCGATCAGCGACAGCGCATGGTATCGGGAGTCCCCGGGCCGGACCTCTCCCCTCGCCTGGGCCCGCTCGATCTGGCCGGTCAGGACGCCGAGCATCCGGGCGACCACTTCGTCGTGCCAGACCCGGGCCAGCTCAGGAAAGTTGCGCGACTCGGCGATGACCATCTTGGCCACCGGCCCGACCGGCGAGACGACCATCATCTCGGCGGCCCGGCCCAGCAGCATCCGCGCGACCTGGGCGAACGGCAGATCGATGGCCGCAGCCAACGCCTCGACCGCGGCGATATTGGGGCTGACCGCATCGCGCACCACGGCGGCGAACAGGTCCTGCTTGGTCTCGAAGTAGAGATAGAGCGCGCCCTTGCTGACCCCGGCGCGGGCGGCGATGTCGTCCAGGCGGGCGGCGGCGAAGCCCTTCTCGGCGAACACCTCCAGCGCCGCGGCGACGATTTCGCCGGGGCGGGCTTCCTTGCGTCGCCGCCATCGGGGTTCGCCGAGCGGAAGCATGGGCCCTCGCGTTTATAACTGACTGGTCAGTTATTTAATTTCCACACCGGGGAGTCAAGCCGCGCCGCTGTCTGAAACAGCGCGGGACGCCCGGTGGATTGAGGTTATGCTGCGGCCAACACTCCGCCGGCGAGACGATCCATGACCCTGCAACATCCCCTCGCGCGTCGGTTCGGCATGATCTGGGCGGCCGCTTCGGTGTTCCAGATTCCAGTGATCATGCTGACCGCGCCGACGGGCAGCCTGCTCACGGATGTCCTCAAGGCCATCGCCTTCGGCTTCGCCCTGGCCCTGCTGGGCGGCATCGTGTTGCTCCTGGGTCGGAAGCGCGAGGACGGCGCCCTGATTCCGGCCCTCGTGCTGGTGGCGCTGGTGTCGTTCGCCCTTGCCTACCCGGCGATGAAGGGCGGCGCCCTCAACGGCCACTTCAGGGCTTCACCCCATCCCGCAGCCGACGCCGCCCGCCCAGCGCCTCCGGCCGGTTGAGCTCCTTGCGGAATTCATCGCGTCGCTCGTGGATCGAGGCGATGACAAGGCCCATTGGGATGCCGATATCGACCAGCGCCGCCTCCGACAGCTGCAGCGAAGCCTCGATCGTCTCCGGCACAGCGTCGGTCGCCCCCAGTTCGTAGAGCCGCTTGGCGTGTCGTGCGTCGCGGGCCCGGGCGACGATCGTCAGGTCGGGACGCAGCTCGCGGGCGGTGGCGACCACCACCTCGTTGCCTTCGGGATTGTCCATCGTCACGACCAGCGCGCGGGCGGTGTCCAGCCCGCAGCGGCGCAGGAATTCCGCCCGCGAGGCGTCGCCATAGAAGATGTCGACCCCGGCCCGGCGTCCCGCCTCCACCAGCTTCGGGTCCCGCTCGGCGGCGACCCAGGGAATCTCGTGCCGGCCGAGCATGTCGCCGACCAGCCGCCCGACGCGGCCGTAGCCGATCACGAGGACCGTGGGCGCGTCGGTCGTGGCGACCGGGTCAACGGCCACACTGGCCGCCGGATTGGCGCCGGGACGTCCGCCCAATTTCGCGCCGAGGGCCGCCAGAACCGGAATGCAGAACATCGTCAGGGTCGAGGCGACCAGCACCGTACGGCCTACCTCGCGACCTACGAGACCGCTGTTCATCGCCGTATCGAGAATGACGAAGGCGAACTCGCCGCCGGCCGCCAGCAGCAGGCCGGCCTCCAGCGCCTTGCGCGGCTTGAGCCCGAAGATCAGTCCCAGGACAAACACCACGCTGCCGATCAGCAGCAGCGCGCCGACGGCCATGCCGACGATCATCACCGGCTTCTGCACCAGCAGGGACAGGTCGAGGCCGATGCCGATCGACAGGAAGAACAGGCCCAGAAGCAGACCCTTGAACGGCTCGATGGTGACCTCGACCTCGTGACGGTACTCGGTCTCGGCCAGCAGGAGCCCGGCGATAAAGGCGCCCAGCGCCATCGACAGGCCCGTCAGCGCGGCCACCAGCCCGGCGCCGATGACGATCAGCAGCGAGGCGGCCATGAACAGCTCCTCGCTCTTGGCCCGCGCCACCGACTTCATCATCGGCCGCAGCAACAGCCTGCCGAACGCCACCAGCGCCACGATGCCGATGGCCGCCGGGGCGAAGGTCAGCAGCATCCTGGGCGAAAAGATCTCGCCGCCGCCCTGGCTGCCGATGACCGTCAGCGTAATGAGGATCGGCGCGACCGCGAGATCCTGGAACAACAGCACGGCGAACGTCGCCCGGCCGGCCTGGCTGTGCTGACGTTTACTCTCGGCCAGCAGCGGCATGACCATCGCCGTGGAGGACAGGGCCAGCGCCGCGCCGATGGCGGCGGCGGCCTGCAGCGGCTGACCAAACCAGACAGCCACGGCGGCGATCGCTACGGAACAGACGGCCACCTGCAGCGCGCCCATGCCGAATACGAACCGCCGCATCAGCCTCAGCCGTTCCCAGCTCAGCTCGAGCCCGATCATGAACAGCAGGAAGACGACCCCGAACTCGGCCAACTGGGCGACGTCCTGGGGCTTCTCGATGGTGACGGCGGCCAGCCATGGGATGCTATCCGCGAGGGCGCCCAGACCGTAGGGGCCCAGCACGACACCGGCGCCGAGGAACCCGAGAATCGGACTGATCCGCCAGCGCCGGAACAGCGGCACCACCACGCCCGCCGTGGCCAGGAACAGCACGACGTCCTTGTACTCGCCGGGAGATACCTCCGCCGCCATGCCGCCTCCGGATTGCCAGTGGCTCTATATGGGGGCCGGCGAACCGCTTGCGAAACCCCGCGCGGAAGCGTAGTCGCCCGATCATGCGCAGCAGCAGCCCTGTCCGGCGGCCCGCGCGTCGCGGCGCCCTGCCCGCGGCGCTGGCCCTGCTCGCGCTCTGCATCCAGCTGCTGATTCCGGCCGCCTCCCTTGCCACGGAAGCGAAAAGCGACGCCCGGACGGTCGTGCTCTGCACGGTCGACGGGGCGAAAACCGTCACGGTCCCCGGAGACGATACGCAGCATCACGGCTTCGGCGGGCTGAAGTGTCACGACTGCGTCATGGCCTCGATCGCAGCGGTTTCGCCCGGCGAAGGGCCCGCCCTGCCCGTTCGATACGCGGCCGAGTCGCGGCTTGCCCCGATCGCCCGGGCCGCCCGCCTGCCCGGCGCCCGCGCGCCGCCGCGCCCCCCTTCCACCGGACCACCCGCCTTCCAGACCGCCTGACCCTTCGCCGGGCGCGCCGACGCGCGCCCTGTCAGACCTTTCTGGACATACATTCTCATGATCACGACCCAAGGCGCGCGCCTGCGCGCCCTCCTGCTCGGCGCGAGCTGTCTCGCCGCGCCCGCCTTCGCCCACGCCGCCGACACGCCGACCACCGTCGACTCCGTCATCGTCACCGCACGCCCCGATCCGGAAGACCCCGCGGTCGTGGGCGACGCCCGCAAGCGCCTGTCGCGAACGCCGGGCGCCGTCTCGGTCATCTCGGCTGAATCCTTCGCCAGCCGCGAAGCCCTGGCCTTCGACGACATGCTGCGCGACGCCCCCGGCGTCTACGCCCAGCGCAAGTGGGGCGGCGATGTCCGCATCTCGATCCGCGGTTCGGGCATCGGCAACGCCAACCACAATCGCGGCCTGCTGCTGGCCCAGGACGGCGTGCCGCTCAACGAGGCGGACGGCTACGGCGACAGCCAGATCGCCGATCCCCTGACCACGCGGTTCGTCGAGATCTATCGCGGCGGCAACGCCCTGCGCTTTGGCGGCTCCCTGCTCGGCGGGGCGATCAACCTGGTCACCCCCACCGGCGCCACCGCCGGCTTCGAGCAGCAGGTCCGCGTCGACGGCGGGTCATTCGGCCTGCTGCGGGAGAATCTCGCCCTCGCCCGGGAGGCCGGCGACTGGGACGCCTATGTCGCCGGCACCAACCAGACCGCCCAGGGCTGGCGCCCGCAGAGCCAGCAGAACATCCAGTTCGGCTCGCTCAATCTCGGCCGGTCGTTCGGCGACGACCGTGAGGTGCGGCTGATCGTCAATGGCTCGAACATCAACCAGGAAATCCCCGGCGTCCTGACCCGGGCGCAGTTCCAGGCCAATCCGCGCCGGCCGGCGCCGGCCAACTACGCCAATGACCAGAGCCGTAACCAGCGCGGCCTGCGCGCCTCGCTGCGCACCACCTGGCGGCTCAGCGACAGCACGGTGTTCGAGGGCGCGGTTTACGGCCTGTGGAAGGACCTCGACCACCCGATCTTCCAGGTCATCGACCAGCAGAGCCGCAACTGGGGCGCCTTCGGCCGACTCGACTGGCAGGGCGAGCTCGGCGGCCTGAAGGCCGACGCCTATGCGGGCCTCTGGCTGCGCACCGGCGACATGGACTCCAACTTCTACGTCAACCTGAAGGGCGCCCGGGGCGCGCCACGCTCGCGCACCCTGCAGAATGCCGACGCCGCGGACGTCTTCGCCGAGGGCCGGCTGTTCGTCACCGACCGCCTCGCCCTCGTCGGCGGCGGGACCTGGGGCCGGGCCGGGCGCGACTACCAGAGCTTCGCCCTGCCAGGCGTGGCCGGGACCTTCAATCTGAAGGCCACGAAGGATTACGACTGGTTCGCGCCGCGCATCGGTCTCCTGTGGGAAGCCGAGGACGGCGCGCAGCTGTTCGCCAACCTGACCAAGTCCGTCGAGCCGCCGAACTTCGGCTCGATGTCGCCGACCGGGACCGGCTTCGCCCCGGTTCAGGCGCAGGAAGCCTGGACCGCCGAGGCCGGAGCGCGGGGGCGCCGCGGCCCGTTCACCTGGGACGTCACGGTCTACCGCGCGGTGCTCGGCAAGGAGATGCTGCAGTACACGGTCGCGCCCGGCATCCCGGCATCGACCTTCAACGCCGACCGCACGATTCACCAGGGTCTCGAGGCGGCGCTGGACTGGCGGCTCACCCCGCAATGGCGGCTGCGCCAGACCTGGACCTGGTCGGACTTCCGCTTCGACGACGACGTTCAGTACGGCAACAACCGCCTGCCGATCGTGCCAGAGCATTTCTATCGGGCGGAACTTCGATACGAGGCGCCGGCCGGCTGGTTTGTCGCGCCGTCGGTGGAATGGTCGGCCTCGGACATCACCGTCGACTACCGCAACACCACGACCGCCCCGTCCTATGCGGTGTTCAATCTGAACGCCGGCTGGAAGGTCAAAAACGGGATCAGCCTGTTTATCGACGCCCGCAACCTGACCGACGAGGCCTATGTCTCCAACGTCCAGGCGGCGATCCTCGCGGGTCCGGCCACCGCCGCCTACTGGCCGGGTGACGGCCGGTCGCTGTTCGGCGGTCTGACGGTCTCGTTCTAGTCCAAGCAACCCGAGGGCGGCGGCGTAGCCCGTCGCCGCCCGTCCGGAGACAAGCCATGTCGGTCGACGACACCCTGCCCGGCGCGAGCCGCCTCTACCGCACCATCTGGCGCTGGCACTTCTACGCCGGCCTGATCTGCCTGCCCTTCTTCATCCTGCTGGCGTCCACCGGCGCGCTGTATCTGTTCCGGGACGAGCTCGCTCCGCTGCTCGAACACCACCGACTGATTGTCGAACCGACGACGGCCGCTTCCCTGTCGCCAGAAACGCTGATCGATCGGGCCCGGGCCGTGCAGCCCGGAACGCCGGTCCGCTTCACGCCGCCCCCGGCGCCGGACCGTTCGGCCGAGGTGGGGATTCGCGATCCGAAGGGCGAAGTCATGTCGGTGTTCCTGGTTCCCTCGACCGGCGCGGTGCTGGACCGGATCGCCGACGAACAGCGGCCCATGAAGCTGATCAGCCACATCCACAGCCTGGAGATACTCGGCAAGGCGCCCAACCTGATCATCGAAGTGGTCGGTGGCTGGGCCATTCTTCTCGTTGCTTCCGGCATCTTCCTCTGGTGGCCACGCGGCCGGACAGAGGGCGTGGTCACCTTGCGCGCAACCCCCGCCAGACGCGTCTGGTGGCGGGACCTTCATGCGGTGACCGGCGCCTTCGCCTGCGTCACCCTGCTGTTCCTGGCCGTGACCGGCATGCCCTGGTCAGGGTTCTGGGGTGAGAATTTCCGGCGCCTGGTCAACGAGTCCGGCCTCGGCATGCCGGCCCAGGTCAAGGCGACCGCTGTCGCGTCGGACGCGGCGCTGGCGGCGACGAAGTCCGGCTCCTGGACGATGGACCCATCGGCCACCCCGACCGTCGCGGTGTCCGGCCCCCGCCCCATCCCGATCGCCGACATCCTGGCCATCGCCGCCCGGCGCGGGGTCGTCCCCGGCTACGCCGTCCGGCTGCCGACCTCGGCCGGCGGTGTCTACACCATCCAGAGCTACCCCCGGCAGGCAACCGGGCAGCGCGTCATCCACCTCGACCAGTACAGCGGCCGGGTCATCGCCGACGTCGGCTTCCAGGCCTACGGGCCGGTGTCGAAGGCGGTCGAATGGGGCATCGCCGTCCATACCGGCGGTCAGTACGGACTGATCAACCAACTGGTCATGCTGGCGGGATGCCTGGCCATCATCACGCTCAGCGTCTCGGCGGCGGTGATGTGGTGGCGACGGCGGCCGGTGGGCCGGCTGGCCGCGCCCCCCGCCCAGCCGGGACCGGTCAGCGGCTTCGCCCTCTTCGCCCTCGCGACCGGTTTGATCTTCCCGCTGCTCGGCCTGTCAATTCTGCTGGCGTTCGCCGTCGACAGGCTTGCGCCGCAGGCCCTGAAGCTGAAACACGCACTCTAGATCGAAAGGGACATTCCATGCGTCTCGCGCCTGTCTTCGCCGCCCTGCTTCTCGCCGCCTGCTCGCCCGCGAAGCCGCCGTCCTACAGCAGCGCCGGCATCGCGGTCGCCGAGCCGTTCAGCCGCCCGGCGCCCGCCGGCGGCACCGGCGCCGGGTTCTTCTCGGTGACCAACAACAACACCGGTCCCGATGTCCTGATCGCCGTCGAATCGCCGATCGCGGCCAGGGTGAGGATGCATGAGACCTCCATGGCTGACGGCATGATGCGGATGGATGAACTCAAGGACGGCGTTCCGCTCAAGGCCGGTCAGACGGTCAGGTTCCAGCCGGGCGGCAAGCACGTGATGTTCATCGGACTGACACAGCCTCTGAAGGCAGGCGACCGCATTCCCGCCACGCTGGTCTTCCGCAACGCGGGCCGCACGCCGATCGAACTGGTCGTTCGCGGGGGCGGCATGCCCGGAATGGCCGGCATGGCCGGCCACGATCACTAGATGCCCTGCCCAGGAGCTTTCCGATGAAACCCCTTGTCTTCGCCGCCGCCGTCGCCCTGATCGCCGCCCCGGTGCTCGCCGCCTCGGCCCCGCAGGTCAGCCAGGCCTGGTCCCGTCCCGCGCCCCAGGGCGGCAACGGCGCCGGCTACGCCGTAATCACCAACACCGGCCCCGCCGCCGACACGCTGATCGCGGTCAGCAGCCCGGTCGCGGCGCGCGTCGAAATCCACGAGACGATGGTGATGAATGGCCAGGCGATGATGCACCCCCGTCCAGGTGGGCTCGACGTTCCGGCCGGTTCGACCGTCGCCCTGAAGCCCGGCGGCTGGCACATCATGCTGATGGGCCTGAAGCAGCCCCTGAAAGCGGGGGACCACTATCCGGCGACCCTGACCTTCAAGAAGGCCGGCAAGGTGACGGTTCAGTTTTCCGTCCAGTCGACTGCGCCCGCCGGCTGATATTCCCCGCTCCGGTAACGCGGGGTCACGCGTTGACAGGGCATGGGTGAACGCCGCTAACTTGTCCCTCAGGCCCGTCAGAGGCCGATACGGGAGAGTGCGCGCATGTCCGGCTGGAACTTCGCCGACGTCTGGGAAGAGATCGCCGCGGCGGCGCCGGACAGGCCGGCCCAGATTCGCGGTCGGCGCGTCATCAGCTGGGGCGACTTCGATCGCCGCGCCAACGCCCTCGCGGCCCACATGCTCAAGGCCGGCCTCAGCCATCAGGCCAAGGTCGCGGCCTACCTCTACAACACGCCGGAATACCTTGAGACCTACTACGCGGCGTTCAAGGCCAGCTTGGCGCCGGTCAACACCAACTACCGCTACGAGACCGAGGAGCTGCTCTATCTCTTCGACAACGCCGACGCCGAGGCGATCGTCTTCCATGCCGGATTTGCGCCCAAGCTCGAGGCGATCAAGGACCGCCTGACCAAGGTGAAGTGCTGGATCGCCGTGGCCGACGAAGGCGCGCCGATCCCGGCCTGGGCTACCGAATACGAGAGCATCGCCGCGCCGGGCGCCGACCGCGTCGTCGTCCCTCAAGGTCGCTCTGGCGACGATCTGCTGTTGCTCTACACCGGCGGCACCACCGGCATGCCCAAGGGCGTGATGTGGCGTCAGGACGACCTGTTCCAGGTGCTGGGCGCCGGCGGCAATGTGCTGGCCATGATCCCGCCGCTGGAGACGCCGCACGAGGCCGGCGTCCGCGTCCGCACCGGCCGCGCCGGCGACATGCACCTGCCGCCGCCGACCAGCCTGGTCGCTGCCTGCCCCCTGATGCACGGCACGGCCCAGTTCGGCAGCTTTGGCGCCATGACCGGCGGCGGCTGCATCATCACCCTGCCCTCCCTTCGCTTCAGCGCCGAAGAATTGTTCGATGAGGTCGACCGCCTGCGGGCCAACAGCATCTCGATCGTCGGGCTGGCCTTCGCCACGCCGATGCTCGAGACGCTCGACGCAAATCCGGGGCGCTGGGATCTCAGCTGCATCACCCGCATCGGATCGTCCGGCACGGTCTGGAGCCATGACAACAAGCAGGCGCTGCTGAAGCATCTGCCGCCCGGCGCCATGCTCATGGACAGCCTCGGCTCGTCAGAGGCCGTGGGCCTAGGCGGATCGACCTCCGTCGCCGGCGCCGAAGCGACCACCGCCCAGTTCCTCGTCGGGCCGAACGCGGCGGTGTTCAAGGAAGATGGCGCCCGCGTCGAACCGGGCAGCGGCGAGCGCGGGCTGGTCGCCGTCGGCGGCTTCATCCCGACGGGCTACTACAAGGACCCGGAGAAGTCGGCCAAGACCTTCCAGACCTTCGAGGGGCGCCGCTGGTCTGTCCCCGGCGACTTCGCCGAAGTGAACGAAGACGGCACGATCAAGCTGCTCGGCCGCGGATCGCAGGTGATCAACACCGGCGGCGAAAAGGTCTTCCCCGAAGAGGTCGAGGAGGCGCTCAAGACCCATCCTCTGGTCCGTGACGCCGTCGTCGTCGGCGTGCCGGACAAGCGATTCGGTGAACGTATCTGCGCGGTGGTCGACGTCGGCTCGGCGACGGCTCCCGGACTCGCCGAACTGGCTGCCCACGTGCGCGGCAGGCTGGCCGACTACAAGGCTCCGCGCGAACTGGTTGTGGCTCCGGTCCACCGCGCCGCCAACGGCAAGGTCGACTACAAGGCGGTCAGGGCACAGGCGCTGGCCGCACTCGGGGTCACGGCGGGGTAGTTCGTCGGGCGTTCCGGGCGCGCTATATGACTCATTTGTAAGAAGCGCCGGCGCCGGCAATGTGCATGGTCCCGGGCAATCAGTTCACCCTGGGATCCCCCATCATGAAACGCATTCTGCTTTCCGCCGCCGCGGCGCTGGCTCTCACCGCCGCCGCCGGCGCGACCGTGGCTTACGCCCGCGCCGTTCCGGCCCCGATCACCGCCGCCGACATCGCCAAGGCCCCGCGCATGGGGCCCTGGGGCTTCGACCTTTCGGGCATGGACCGCTCGATCAAGCCGGGCGACGACTTCGTCGGCTTCGCCTCGGGCGCCTATCTCGCCAACCTCGACATCCCCGCTGACCGGACCAACTGGAATTCGTTCGCCGTCCTGCGCGAACTGTCCGACGCCCGCATCAAGGCGGTGATCGACACCGCCGCCGCCACGACCAACGCGACGGGCGAGGCCCAGCAGATCGGCGGCCTCTACAACAGCTTCATGAATGAGGCGACGGTCGAGGCGCTCGACGCCAGGCCGCTGGCCGGCGACCTGGCCGCAATTCGCGCCGCCAACACCCGCGACGCCATCGCCGGGTTGATGGGGGCCTCCAACGGCGGGTTCGGCGGCAGCTTCTTCGCGGCCTATGTCAGCTCCGACGCGAAGAACCCGAACGTCAACGTCGCCAACGTGACCCAGGCCGGCCTCGGCCTGCCCAACCGCGACTACTACCTCGATGCCAAGTTCGCCGAGAAGAAGGCCGCATATCAGGCCTATGTCGCGAAACTGCTGACGTTCGCGGGCTGGGCCAACGCCGACAAGGCTGCCGCCGACATCGTCGCGCTGGAAACCACCATCGCCCAGGCCCAGTGGCCGATCGCCGACCAGCGCGATCCGGACAAGACCTACAACCCCAAGACCATCGCCGAGCTGCAGGCCTTGGCGCCCGGCTTCCCCTGGCAGGCCTGGCTGAAGGGCGCGAGCCTCGACAAGGCGACCAAGGTGATCGTCGGCGAGCCGACCGCCTTCACCAAGATCGCCGCCATTTTCGCGGCGACCCCGGTCGCTACCCTGCAGGCCTGGGACGCGTTCCACACGGTGGATCAGGCTTCGCCCTATCTGTCGAAGCGGTTCGCGGACGCCAATTTCGAGTTCCGCGCGAAGACGCTTTCGGGCCAGCCCGAGCAGCGCGCCCGCTGGAAGCGCGGCGTGTCGCTGGTCAGCGGCAATCTCGGCGAAGCGGTCGGCAAGCTCTACGTGGAGGCCTACTTCCCGCCCGAGTCCAAGGCCAAGATGGAAAAGCTGGTCGCCGACCTGCGCGTCGCGCTTAAGGCCCGCATCGACAAGCTCGACTGGATGAGCCCCGAGACCAAGGTGCGCGCTCAGGCCAAGCTGGCCGCGTTCACGGTCAAGATCGGCTATCCCAACAAGTGGCGGGACTACAGCGCCCTGACGGTCAAGGCGGACGACCTCTACGGCAACGTCCAGCGCGCCAACGCCTTCGAATGGGCCTTCAACGTCGCCAAGCTCGGCAAGCCGGTCGACCGCGACGAGTGGGGCATGTTCCCGCAGACGGTCAACGCCTACTACAACCCGACCCTCAACGAGATCGTCTTCCCGGCCGCCATCCTGCAGCCGCCTTTCTTCGATCCGGACGCCGACGCGGCCGTCAACTACGCCGGCATCGGCGCGGTGATCGGTCACGAGATCAGCCACGGCTTTGATGACGAGGGTCGCAAGTTCGACGGCGACGGCTCGCTGCGTGACTGGTGGCAACCCGCCGACGCGGCCAAGTTCGAGGTCCAGACCAAGCGTCTCGGCGCCCAGTACTCGGCGTTCGAGCCGGTCGCGGGTTCGCACATCAACGGCGATCTGACGATGGGCGAGAATATCGGCGACCTGGGCGGCATCCTGGTCGCGCTGGACGCCTATCACCTGTCGCTCGGCGGCAAACCTGCGCCCGTGATCGATGGGCTGACCGGCGACCAGCGCTTCTTCCTCGGCTTCTCGCAGATCTGGCGCAGCAAGTACCGGGACGACGCGATCCGTCAGCAGGTGGTGTCCGACCCGCACTCGCCGGCCCAGTTCCGCGTCATCGGCACGCTGCGCAACGTCGACGCCTGGTACGACGCCTGGGGCGTGAAGCCCGGCGACAAGTGGTACGTGAAGCCGGAAGACCGCGTCCGCATCTGGTAGGCCGCGCGACGTTCTCTCCCCGGTTTGGGGAGAGAACGTCCGCAGTTTGCCGCGCATGAAGAATCTTTAACGTCCCCAAGCGGCGTCTGGCGTGCAATGTCACGCGCGAATTTCAGCCTTGGGGATATTTCCACCATGAAGACCTTCTGGATGGGCGCCGCCGCGGCAAGCGTTCTGCTTCTCGCCGCGGCTCCGGCTTCGGCTCACGAAGAGCACGGCTGCCTCGACGCCTTCTGCTTCAACGAGTCCCTGTTCACGGCGACCGACACCACGGGCGGCGGACAGGCCGTTTCGCTGGAAAGCCCACGCTACGGCGCCTGGGGCTTTGACCTGACGGGCATGGACCGTTCGGTGAAGCCGGGCGACGACTTCTACATGTGGGCCAGCGGCGCGTGGAACGCCCGCACGGAAATCCCCTCCGACCGCACCCGCTTCGGTAACTTTGACGCCCTGTCGATTCTGTCCGAGGCTCGCACCCGCGCGATCATCGAGGACTCGGCCGCCGGCCGCATCACGGGCCCCGAAGCTGTCCAGATCGGCGCCGCCTACGCCGCCTTCATGGACGAGGCCCGCGCCGAGCAGCTGGACTTCAAGCCGCTCAAGCCCGAGCTGGCCCAGATCATGGCCGCGAAGACCCGCGACGACATCACCGCCCTGATGGGCAAGTCCAACACCTCAGGCTTCTCGGCGATCTTCGGCCTGGGCATCGGCGACGACGCCAAGGACCCGACGAAGTACGCTGTTTATGCCGGCGCCGGCGGGCTGGGCCTGCCCGACCGCGACTATTACCTCGACCCGAAGTTCGCGCCGAAGAAGGCCGCCTACGAGGCCTATATCGTCCAGATGCTGACGATGATCGGCTGGGCCAAGCCGGCCGAGGCGGCCAAGGCGATCATCGCTTTCGAAACCCAGCTCGCCGGGGCCTCCTGGACCCGCGTCGAGCGCCGGGATCGCGACAAGACCTACAACCCGATGACCCTGGCCGAGCTTCAGGCCGCGACGCCTGGCTTCAACTGGGATCGCTACCTGCCGGGCACCGAACTGAAGGGCGTCAACCGCTACATCGTCAGCACCAACACGGCGTTCCCGAAGTTCGCCGCCATCTATGCGGCGACCCCGGTCGACACGCTGAAGGCCTGGGAGGCGTTCCATCTGGTCGACGGCGCAGCGCCGCTGCTGTCGAAGCGCTTCGCCGACGCCAACTTCGAGTTCCGCGCCAAGACCCTCGCCGGCCAGCCAGAGCAGAAGCCCCGCTGGAAGCGCGGCGTCGGCTACGTCAACGGCATGCTCGGCGAGCCGGTCGGCAAGGTCTATGTGTCGCGCTACTTCCCGGCCGAGTCGAAGGCCAAGATGGAGGCGCTCGTCGCTGACATCCGCGCAGCCCTGAAGACCCGCATCGAACACCTCGACTGGATGAGCCCCGAGACCAAGGTCAAGGCGCTCGACAAGCTGGCCAAGTTCGGCGTGAAGATCGGCTACCCCGACAAGTGGCGCGACTACTCCGGCCTGGTGGTCAAAGCTGACGACTCCTACGGCAACGCCCAGCGCGCGGCGGTGTTTGAGTGGCGTTACGAGGTCGCCCGCCTGAACGGGCCGGTCGACAAGACCGAGTGGGGCATGACCCCGCAGACGGTCAACGCCTACTACAGCCCGGTGAAGAACGAGATCGTCTTCCCTGCCGCGATCCTGCAGGCGCCCTTCTTCCACCCGGACGCCGACATGGCGGTCAACTTCGGCGGCATCGGCGGCGTAATCGGCCACGAGATCAGCCACGGCTTCGACGACCAGGGCCGCAAGGGCGATGGCGACGGCGTGCTGCGCGACTGGTGGACGCCGGAAGACGCTGCCAAGTTCAAGGCGCAGGCCGACCGTCTCGGCGCCCAGTACTCGGCGTTCGAGCCCTACCCCGGCGCGCACGTGAACGGCGGCCTGACGATGGGCGAGAACATCGGCGACATGGGCGGCCTGTCGCTGGCCTATGACGCCTACCTGGTGTCACTGGACGGCAAGCCCGCCCCCGTCCTCGACGGCTTCACCGGCCAGCAGCGCGTGTTCCTTGGCTGGGCCCAGGTGTGGCGTCAGAAGGCCCGCGAGGACTTCGTCCGGCAGCAGGTCGTCACCGACCCGCACTCGCCGGCCTACTACCGCGTCAACGGCACCATCCGGAACGTCAACGCCTGGTACGACGCCTTCGGCATCCAGCCCGGGGACAAGCTCTATGTCGCTCCGGCCGACCGGGTGAAGATCTGGTAGGCTTCAGAGCCTGGTAAACTGAACCGCGAAGGGGCGGCCCGCGAGGGTCGCCCCTTTTGCGTCGGTCAGACCTCGAGCTCGGCCAGAACGAAATCCGCGCGCTCGGCGACGGGGAGCCTCGGCAGTTCGATCAGCCGATAGCCAAGCCGGCGATAGGTCGCCAACAGCGGCTCGTACTCGTCCAGCGCCTCGTCGAAGCCGTGGCGGCGTTCCGCGTCGACGTGGTGGATCTCGGGCCAGGGCGGGGCGACGAACACCGTCTCATCGTACCGGCACAACTGCCCCGCCCCTTCGAAGTGCGCCGGGACCGGCAGACCCATCCGCGCCAGACCGGACAGGGGCTCCACCACGCTGCGGTCGAAGAACGCCAGACCCGGCTCGCCGGCCGCCATGATCCGCTGGTGCAGACTTCGCGACAGGAGGAGTTCGGCGAACTTCGCCGGCGCGGACCAGGGCAAGGCGTCGCCGCCGATCCAGTCCTGCTCGCGGACGATCTGCCGGCCGGCTTCGGGAAACACCCGATAGCCCCGCCGACCGAGTTCAGTCAGCAGGGTCGATTTCCCGCCGCCGGAGCAGCCGGTGATGATCACCGCGCGGCAGCGGCGATCGGCGACGCTGGACGGCTGGTAGCCGTCCTCCAGGGTTGGGGTCATGGCGTCTCCTGAAGTGAGGTGGATTTGTGCGTCCTTCGAGACGCGGACCTGAGGGTCCGCTCCTCAGGATGACGGGCTGGGTTTGATGGCGACCAACTGCGTCATGGTGAGGAGCGAGGCATCAGCCGAGCGTCTCGAACCACGCACACTCATGGATGATGGGACTATTTTTGACGTCGACGTCGAAAAACACAGACCCGCCGCGGGGGATAGTCGCGGCGGGTCCGGTTTATTCCTCGATCACTCGATCCAAGCGGGCGTTTCCTCCCCGAAACGCCGTGAGGTAAGAACTCTCAGGGGTTCTAGTTCCTCGCGCACCGTCAAAAGACGGCAAGGCTCTTTCTCTGTCAAGGGTTGCGAGGGGCGCCGCGCGCAACAAAATACGCCGAATTGGCGAAATCGGGGTTGATTGTTGGACCCTTCAGTCAAAAGAACGCGTTCTTTTGACTCCAGTGTCAGTTATTTTGCCCGATCCGGGTAACCAGAGCTTCCGCGGCATCGGATACGGGCTCGAAAAGGTGCTCGGGCCGACTCGCGGCCACCGGACCGATTCCCTGACCCGACAGAAGCGCCTGGGCGGTCAGCAGGTCCCGCTCGGCGATCAGCAGGCCGTTTGCGCGCGGCCGGGCGCCCCGCGCGACGAGATCAGAGAGGGCCGAGCGGGCCGCCCCATCCGCTTCGGCGGGCCAGACCAGCATCATAGAGCCCCGGGCCCGCGCCCGCGCCTCGACGACGCCCAGCATTTGCCGGACCACCGCCAGCCTGTCGGCGTCCCAGTCGGCTGACAGGGAGGCCGCCAGCTGGGCCTGGCTTTTCAGGATCACGCCGTCGCTGACAATTTTCAGATGATTGGCCGCCAGGGTCGCACCCGTGGTGGTGATGTCGACGATAATCTCCGCCGCGCCTGAGGCCGGCGCCCCCTCGGTCGCGCCGCCGGACTCGACGATGCGATAGTCGGCGATGCCGCAGCGGGCGAAGAAGGCCCGCGTCTGGACCAGATATTTTGTCGCCACGCGCAATCGCTTGCCGGTCCGGACGAGATGGGCGTGCGCCACCTCCTCCAGGTCGGCCATGGCCTCGACGTCCAGCCAGCCACGCGGCACGGCGACGATCAGGTCAGCCTTGCCGAAGCCGAGCGCCCTCAGGAGCATGACCCGGCTGTCGAGATCGGCGACCTGCTCACGCAGCAGGTCCTCGCCTGTGACGCCGAGGTGGATCTCGCCGCTGTCGAGCGCGGCGGCGATGTCGGACGCCGATAGCAGCCGAACCTCCACCTTGGGCAGGGCCGGGATCGCGGCCGTATAGCCACGGCCGCCGGCGGCCGACGACAGCGGCAGCCCCGCATCGGCCAGCCAGGCCTCAACCTGCTCCTTCAGCCGCCCCTTGGACGGGATTGCCAGGATCAACGGTCCGCTCATTCCACGCCCCCCGCGAAAGCTCGCGCCGGCCGCACCATGCAGCCGACCGCGCCCTGGGCCGAGGGCGCCCCGAGACGTGCCGGCAAGCTGTCGTACCGCCCGCCGGCGGCGACGGGCCGTTCCTCACCGAGCGCGGCGCTGCGCACCTCGAAAACGAGCCCGTCGTAGTAGCCGAACGCCCGCCCGAAGGCGGCGGTCAGGCGGACCCGATCGGCCGGCACGCCCTGGGCGGCCACTCCCTCCAGGCGCCGTCTCCAGACCGCCAGCGCGGCATCAAGAGCCCCGGGCGCCGGTCCCGCCAGCGCCCGGATCGCGACAAGAGCGGCTTCCGGTGCATCAGACACGGCCAGGAACCGTCGGACCGCATCGCCCTCGGCGATCGTCAGGGGCGGCATGCGCGCGGCCTCGGCGCGTTCAGCCAGGCGGCTGACGATCTCCGCGGTCGGCCGGCTCCCCACGGGCTCGATCCCGGCCAGGGTCCAGAGTCGGCGCAGGGCAGCCTCGCCGTCCCCGGCCGGAACGCCTTCCAGCGGATTGACCAGACGGGCGGCCCCGTCGTCGGTCGCCTGGCCGGCGCGGTCGAGCTCGGCCTGCAGCAGGCGCGGCCGGGTAAACAGCCGCTTGAGCCGCGCGGCCAGCGCCGGGGCCAGGGCCAGGCTGTCGACGAAAGCGGCGAACAGGGCGATGTCGCCGAGGATCAGGGACAGGTCGCTCCGCCCACCGGCCGCCGCCGAGCGCCAGGCCAGGCCGACGACCTCGACATCGGCCGTCGCGGCGTCCTCGCCGCCGAAGGCCTCGACACCGATCTGCAGGAATTCCTCGGCGCGGGCCGACCCTGCCGGCGCGGCGCGGAAGGCCTTGCCTTCATAGGCATAGCGACCCGAGGTCGCGCCGCCGGCGATGTGCGCGCGGGCAACCGGGATGGTGAAATCCGGCCGCATGGCCAGCTCCTCGCCGCCCTCGGCCTGGACCACGAACAGGCGCGGACGCATGGCCTCGCCCGACAGGTCGAGCAGCAGAGCCAGCGGCTGCAGCACCGGAACCTCGACAGCGGCCGCGCCGGCCGCCACGAACGGCGCGCGGATGGCCGCAAGGGCCTCGGCGGGAACGGGGGGCTCCAGTCTCATCGGGCGGCGTCCACGATCTTGCGCACGGCCGCCACGAGGTCCGCGCGGGGGATGGTCTGCTGGCCCGGCCGCTCGGCCTTCCAGGCAGCGTTGTCGGCGACGTCCTTCGCCAGATCCCGGCCGAGATCGAGATCCTTGATCGTCACGGTTCCGGCCGCGAACTCGTCCTCGCCGATGATCACGGCAGCCGGCGCCATGCGACGGTCGGCGTACTTCATCTGCGGCCGCATACCCGAGGTCCCCAGATAGACCTCCGCGGCGATCCCGCCCGCCCGCAGTTCGCTGGCGACGGAGAAATAGTCGGCCATGCGCGCCTGGTCGAAGGCAATGATCACCACCGGCCCGCGATTCTCGCCGGCCTCGTCGCGCCCCGCCGCCTTCAGCGCCGCCGCCAGTCGCGACACGCCGAACGAAAAGCCCGTCGCCGGCGTCCGCTCGCCGGTGAACCGCGCGACCAGGTCGTCATACCGCCCGCCGCCGCCGATCGAGCCGAAGCGCATCGGCTGGCCCTTCTCGTCGGTGGTCTCAAGCAGCAGCTCGGCCTCGAACACCGCGCCGGTGTAGTACTCCAGCCCGCGCACGATGGAGGGATCGAAGCTCGCCTGGTCGTCGCCGACCCCAAGGCCCTTGAGCGCCGCGCCGATCTTCGCCAGCTCCTCCAGCCCCTCGTCGCCCTCGGCCGAACCGCCGATGACCTTGCTGAGGGCGTCCAGCGTGCCCGACCGGTCGGGCTGCCCAGCGGCGACGAAAGCCAGCACCGACCCGATCGCCTTCGCGCCCAGGCCGGCCCCCTTGGTGAAGGCGCCGGACTCGTCCTTGCGGCCCTCGCCGAGCAGCAGGGTCACGCCCTCGGCGCCCAGCCGGTCCAGCTTGTCGACCGCGCGCAGCACGCCCAGCTTCTGGCCCTCGGTGGTCACGCCGGCGGCCGTCAGCAGCCCGTTGAGCAGCTTGCGATTGTTGATCTTCATCACCGCCGTGCCGCGCGGCAGACCAGCGGCCTCGAGGCCGGCCACGGCCAGGGCGATGATCTCCGCGTCCGCTTCCGGCCGCGCCGAGCCGACCGTGTCGGCGTCGCACTGGATGAACTCGCGGAACCGGCCCGGGCCCGGCTTCTCGTTGCGCCAGACCGGCCCGAAGGCGTAGCGGCGGTAGGGTTTGGGCAGGGTCTCCCAGTTCTGCGCCGCGAACCGGGCCAGCGGCGCGGTCAGGTCGTAGCGCAGGGCCATCCACTGCTCGTCATCGTCCTGCAGCGCGAACACGCCCTCGTTGGGCCGGTCGCTGTCGGGCAGGAACTTGCCCAGCGCGTCGGCGTACTCGAACGCCCCGGTGTCGAGCGGCTCGAAGCCCCACTGCTCGTAGACCTTCGACACGGCCTCGACGATCCGCCGCTCGGCCCGCAGGGTCGCGGCGCGCTTGTCGGCGAATCCGCGCGGGGCGCGGGCTTCGGGGCGGAAAGGCTGGTCGGTCATATCAAGCTCTCATCGGGTCGGTCGGGCCGGATGGAGCTGTCTTCAGCCCCATCCGCGTCGGGCGGGGCCGGAGGGGTGGAGCGCTGGCCTCAGGCCGCGCGAACCCGTTCCGTCCCGCGAGGGATGGCGTGGTGGTGGCAGCCGTGATGGTGCGAGGCGCGGGTCATCGGGGCGGGGGTATAGTGGAACTCTTGCGAAAGGGCTAGCGCCCTCCCTCCCCTTCATGGGGAGGGTGGACGGGCGAAGCCCGGACGGGTGGGGGAGTGTGTGACTACCCGCACGCTTCCAGCACGGCCTCCTGCTTCCCCACCCTGGCCGCTTCGCGGCCTTTCCCTCCCCATGAAGGGGAGGGAGGGCTTCAGCCCTTCAACCGCTCAATCAGCGCCGCGGTCGACGCATCATGCACCCCCGCCACCCCGCCCTGCAGCTCACCCAGCACAGCCGTCGCCAGGGTCTTGCCCAGCTCCACGCCCCACTGGTCGAAGCTGTTGATGTCCCACAGCACGCCCTCGACAAAAACCTTGTGCTCATAGAGGGCGATCAGGGCGCCGAGAGTCTTCGGACTCAGGCGGTCCATCAGGATGAAGCTCGACGGCCGGTCTCCTGGGAAATGGCGGTGCGGCTCGGCGGCGTTGGCGGAGCCGGTCATCAGCGCCTCGGCCTGGGCGATGGCGTTGGCCAGCAGGATCGCCTGCTGCGGCTTGGGCCCTTCTTCCGCCCTGGCCACGGCGACGAAGTCCACCGGGATCACGTCGGTCCCCTGGTGCAGCATCTGGAAGAAGGCGTGCTGGTCGTTGGTGCCGGCGTTGCCGAAGACGGCGGTCGAGGTGGCGTGGGCCACGGGCGCGCCCGACAGCCTAACCTGCTTGCCGTTGGACTCCATCTCCAGCTGCTGCAGGTAGCTGGCCAGCAGGCCCAGCCGGTCGGCATAGGGCTCGACCACGCGCACTGGCCTGCCAAGGCCATTGCGGTTGAACACATGGGCCAGGGCCAGCAGCACCGGCGCGTTGGCCGCCAGAGGCGCGGTGCGGAAGTGCTCGTCCATGGCCGCCGCGCCGGCCATCAGCGCCTCGAAGCGGTCCCACCCGAGCGCGATGGCGCAGGAAAGGCCCACGGCCGACATCACCGAATAGCGGCCGCCGACCCAGTCCTCGAAGCCGAACACCCGCTCGGCCGGAATGCCAAAGGCCGCGCAGGCCTCGAGATTGGTCGAGGCGGCCGCCAGATTGGCGTCGCCCTCGGGCCCGAGGAAGGCGCGCAGCCAGCCGCGCGCGGCCGTAGCGTTGGCCATGGTCTCCTGGGTCGTGAACGTCTTGGAGACGATCACCACCAGGGTGGTTTCGGGGTTCAGCCCGGCCATCGCCTGGGCGAGGTCTGAAGGATCCACGTTGCCGACGAACCGGACGTCGATATCCGGCTCCAGCCGCTTCAGCGCCCGCCAGACCAGACGGGGGCCAAGGTCGGAGCCGCCGATGCCGATATGGACGATGGTCGTGAACGGCCGCCTCGTCGCGCCGCTGATTTCGCCCGAGCGCACAGCCTTGGCGAAGGCCTTCATGCGACCGCGCACGGCTTCAACGTCATGGGACACTGGCCGTCCGACAGCCTTGAAGTCCGCCCCGTCCGGTGCGCGCAGGGCCATGTGTAGCGCAGCGCGCTTCTCGGTGACGTTGACGGCCTCGCCGGCGAACAGCCGGCCCCGCGCGGCCTCCACGCCAGCGGCTCGGGCAAGGTCCAGACCGGCGGCCAGACCGGCCTGACTCCACGGTTGCTTGCTCAGGTCCAGCCGCAGGCCGCAGGCCTCGACCACCATCGCGCCAAGCCGGTCCGGCTCGGCGGCGAAATGGTCGACGATTCGCGTCCGCGCATCCTTGCGGGCTGCGGCTTCGAAGGCGGTCCAGGCGGCGGCGAGTTCGGTCATGAGGGCTCCGTCAGCAAGACGCCGTTTACCATGTTGGGCTTACCAGAGCGCAACCGCCCATTCATCGAGGGACGCTCCATGTCCTGTGACGCCGTCGCCCTTGCCGCCACCCTGTGGCTCACCGCCGCCAGCCCGATGACGGCCACGGCGACCCCGGCCGTCGCGGTCAGCGCGCCGCCGTCATCGGTAGCCAGCGAGCCGCTGTTTGTCGACATCGTCAAACGCGCCGATGCGCTAAAGACCGAGGTCGATGGCTGGAAGGGCAAGGACGGTCCCCTGCCCGGCTGGGACGCCTTCAGCACACAGATCTCCGAACTCTCCGGACTCGACATGCAGGCCCATCTGCTGCTCAAGGCCCGCGGTACGGACGGCGACCTGAAGTGCATCCTGCGCGGCATCTCCCAGGATCTCCCGGTCCGCCTGAAGGAAGTGCAGGACGCCGCCGACACCCGCTCGCGCGACATGGCGCTGAAGGAAATGTTCTGGCTGCTGCGGGACAACGTCGAGGTGATCACCACCCCGCCGACCGCGACCAGCGGGACGTAGCGGCGACCCCACCTCCGTCATCGTCGGACTTGTTCCGACGATCCATGAACACATCCGACCTTGCAGATGCACGCCGGGCGCCACGCCCCGTCCTGACATCAGTCAGGCCTTGGGTCGTCGGAACAAGTCCGACGATGACGGAACTTCGGGGGTGCGCGGGAGCAACCCCGCCGCTACCGCTTCGCCGCCTTGCCGATGGCCTTGAGCACCAGACCCTCGGTCAGGAGCTGCGGCAGCACCACGGGCTCGGACCCGTCCGCGCCATAGACGAGGTACAGCGGCACCCCGGCGCGACCATGTTCGGACAGGGCGGCGGCGATGGTCGCGTCGCGGTTGGTCCAGTCAGCCACCAGATAGACCGCATTCGCGTCCTTGAAGGCCTGTGCCGTAGCCGGGCGGGCTATCGCGGCCGCGTCGTTGACCTGGCAGGTCACGCACCAGGCGGCGGTGAAGTTGACGAACACCGGCCGTCCCTCCGCCCGCAACGCCGCGACGCGCTCGGGCGACCAGGGCTCGGACGGCAGATCCGCCTTCGCGGCCGACGACGTCGTCGCCTCGGTCAGGGCGACACCGGCGTCAGCGCGCGGGGCCCGGGCAAGGCCAAGGATCAGCCCGGCCACGGCCAGCAGCGCCAGAAGCGCCAGCCCGCGCAGCACCGGAGCCTTCTCGCGCCTCTGCGCCCGGCCGAACAGCCAGACGGCGAAGGCCGCGGTCACGGCCGCAGCGAGGCCGAGGCCGAGGCCCAGAGAGCCGGTCTGCTGCGCCAGCACCCAGGTCAGCCAGGCGGCCGTGCCGTACATCGGGAACGCCAGCACGTTGCGCAGCGCCTCCATCCAGGCGCCAGGCCGGGGCATCAACCGCAGCAGGGCCGGGGCAAAGGACAGGGCCACGAAGGGCGATGCGAGGCCGAGGCCGAGGAAGGCGAACACCGACAGCGAGACGATGGGGCTCTGGGTCAGGGCGAAGCCCATCGCCGGGCCCATAAAGGGCGCGGTGCAGGGCGCGGCCACGACCACGGCCAGCACGCCGGTCAGGACGCTGCCGAGCAGGCCGCGGCTGTTGTCGGCCAGCGAGCCGCCGACGCCCTGGAGCGACGTACCGATCTCGAACACGCCGGACAGGTTCAGCGCCACCAGCAGCATCAGCACCGACAGGGCAGCCACCGCGGCCGGCGACTGCAGCTGGAAGCCCCAGCCGACAGCTGCGCCGGCGGCCTTCAGCGCGATGAGCACCCCCGCCAGCGCGACGAACGACGCGACCACGCCGAACAGATAGGCCAGACCCTGATGCCGCGCGGCCTTCGCCTCGTGGGCATGCCCCGCCAGGGAAGCGGCCTTCATCGACAGGATCGGGAAGACGCAGGGCATCAGATTGAGGATCAGCCCGCCGAGGAAGGCGAACAGCAGGGCGACGGGCAGGCCGAGCGGGAAGCCCGTGGTAGGCGCGGCGACCACGCCGAGGCCCGATGCGCCGGCGGGCGGGGTTCCTGCATCAGCCGAAATCTCGAATGCCCGGTCGCCCAGCGCCAGCACGCCGTCGAGCATCTTCGGCGCGGTCCCCTGCGTGAAGTCATAGCCGGCGGGAACGCGGATCGTCAGGCCATCGGGCCCGCGTTCGACGACCTGCGGTTCGGCGTGTTTGAGGGCTGTGCCGCTGAACGGATAGAACCATGCCCCGGCGAGATCGACGTCCTTCAGCTCCGCCCCGGTCACGGCGATGGACAGTTTGCCGCCGGTCACCGCGAAGACTGCGGCCAGGTTGGCCGGCTTGGGCGCCTTGGCCAGGGTGTTGCCGATACGAGGCCCCCAGATCGCATCCGGCTGCGGCGGTTCGGCGACCACGGGCAACTCAAGCGTCAGCGTGGCGTCCTCGGGAATGCAGGTCTCTGCGCAGACGAGGAAGCTGACGGCGACCTGCAGATGCGCGGTCTGGCCAGGCTTCGCGGACGCGGGGACCTCGACCGGCACGGGCAGCAGCAGCTCGCCCTCATAGGCATAGACCCCGAGCTGGTTGGGCGCCTCGCCCTCCAGCAGCAGCTTCGGCGTCGGCCAGACGATCTCCCCGGCCTTCCAGCCCGTCGGCAGGGTCCAGGCCAGCTTCGTGGCGTTGCCGGCGTCGCCGGGATTGCGCCAGTAGGTGTGCCAGTCCTTCGCGATCTTCTGCCGCACGGCGACGAACACCGTCCCGCCCGGCACGGCGGCCTCCTGCGCCACCAGTTCCGCCTCGATATGCCCCGTATTCACCGGCGCCGCGAAAGCGGGGGCGGCGGTCAGGGCCAGCAGAACGGCGAGAAGGGTGATCAGTCGCATTAAGCAGCTATATGGCCCCCGAGGCCCCCTCGACAACGGCGATGCGACCGCCATGATCGACGCCAAATCAAAGAGGACTGAGATGCCGGTCAATCACGCCTGGATTCTGAAGAAACGCCCTGTCGGTGAGATCGCGCCCGGCGATCTGGAATATGTCGAACGCCCCCTGCGCGACCTTGAGGCCGGCGAGGTTCTCATCCGCAATGTCTACCTCTCGCTGGACCCGACCAACCGCATCTGGATGAGCGACCAGGACCAGTACCTGCCGCCAGTCGAGGTCGGCGACGTGATGCGCGGCGGGACCATCGGTGTGGTCGAGGAAAGCCGCTCGGAGCGGTTCCCGGTCGGGACCGCCGTCAACGCCGGCCTGTCGGGCTGGCAGAGCTATTCCATCGCCCATGAGGGCGGGCTCAACCCCGTGCCGATGCTGCCTGGTGTGCCCATGACGGCGTTCATGAGCGTGCTCGGCGCGACCGGCCTGACGGCCTGGTTCGGCATGGTCGATATCGGCAAGCCCCAGCCGGGCGAAACGGTCGTCGTCTCCGCCGCCGCCGGCGCGGTCGGCTCGATCGCGGGCCAGATCGCCAAGCTCAAGGGCGCCCGGGTCATCGGCATCGCCGGCGGTCCCGAAAAGTGCGCCTGGCTAACCGATGAACTCGGGTTCGACGGCGCCATCGACTACAAGAACGAGGACGTCGGCGCGGCGCTCGACCGGCTCTGCCCGAACGGCATCGACGTGAACTTCGAGAACGTCGGCGGGGCGATCATGGACGCGGTCATCGCCCGGATGAACAACTTCAGCCGCATGCCCCTGTGCGGCATGATCAGCACCTACAACACCGAAGGGCCGATCCCGGGCCCGAGCGACTTCGCCCGGGTGCTGATGCGGCGGATCCTGATCAAGGGCTTTATCGTCATCGACTACATCCCGCGGGCGGGCGAGGCGCTGGCCGAACTGGCGCCCTGGGTGCTCGGCGGCCAGATCAAGTGGAAGGCCCACGCCGTGGACGGTCTGGAAAACGCCGCCGAGGCGGTCAAGCTGCTGTTCACCGGCGGGCACGACGGCAAGCTGCTCGTCCGCATCTCCGCGGAGCCCTGACGCCATGCCCTCAAGCTTTGACGACATCTCGATCGGTCAGGTGATCAACCTTGGCGCAGTGGCCGTGGACGCCCAGGCGCTGGAAGCCTTCATCCGCGCCTTCGCGCCGGGGTGGGGCGTTGAGCGCGGCGCGCCCGACGCCATGATCTACGCCCTGTGGTCCCGGCTGGAGGAGCATGCCTCGGCCGACTGGCCCCAGACCAAGAAACTGGGCGTCGACGCCCTGCGCTGGGCGCGCAATCCGCCGGTCGGCGAACTGCTGCGTGGCCGCATGACGGTGATGGGGAAGGATCCGGTCGGCGAGGACAAGGGCATCATCATCGCCCAGCACGACCTGCTGGACGAGGCCGGGCGGCTCGTCTTCTCCTGCCTGACGCGGAGTGTGTTCGCCCGGTAGAGCGCGCGGCGACGACCACTCCGGACGGAGTGGTCGTCTATCGCGGTTCTAGCTGGCCGCGGCTTCGGGCAGGACGGCCTTGTCGGTGGCAATGGCGATCAGACGATCCCAGCCGATCAGCGACGTCAGGTGGTTGTAGATCTTTTCCAGCGCGCCGTTGTCGCGCAGCTGGGCCAGCTGCTCGGGCGTCAGGGCGTTCAGCTTGGCTTCCGAGACGGCGTAGTACTCGGCCAGCTTCACAGGATCGAACGTTCCGTCTTCCTTGGGGACGTTGAACACCGTCTCGCGCATCTCGAACAGGTCGAGGTCGTTGAGCAGCTTCAGGAAGGCGTCGGTGCGACGACGTTCGGCCTCGAAGTCCTCGCAGAACTTGATGGCGTTCTGGGTGTATTCCGACGGCTCGCCGTCGTCCATGAACAGCGGCTGGTGGGCCACGGCCTTGTCGACGAAGATCGCTGCGCTGCGCTCGATGCACACGACCATGCGCTGCTGCGCCTCGTCGGACGCCAGCACGAAGGGGTAGCGCCGGATATAGGCCGGCACATAGCCGCCCATCGCGAATGAACCGTCTTCGTTGACGAAGAGATTTTCGCCCTGGTTGATGCCCAGCACGGCCAGCGGCAGACGCTCGGGGCCGGCGAAGATGATCGGGAAGCTGATCGCGGCGAAGGTGAACTCGGCCACGGTCAGCGGCACGACGTGCGCTTCACGGGCGAATCCGAACGGCTTCTCCATCCGCTGCACGCCCAGTCCACCGTGCACTTCACGGCTCAGGGGTTCGGGCGTGGTGTAGAAAAGAAGGCTCCCGCTGACGGGGCTGTCGGCGGCTGGGGTCTGGGCCATTCGAGACTCTTGCTGTTGCGGGCGGAGGCGACCGCGATGAAGGTGAGCCGGCGCTTCTAGCCGATCACGGGGAACCCGGCAATCCGACCTCCCGTCTTGCGGTCCCTGGGGTGAACGCGCTTCAATCACGGCAAGAAGAAAACCCCCGGAGCCGTCCATGCCCATCGCCTATCCCGAGATTCTGTCGCTCGCGACCGAGAACCAGCCGTACGCCTGGACCGACAAGGACACGATGCTCTACGCGCTGGGCATCGGCATGGGCTCCGATCCCATGAACCTCGAGGAATTGCCGTTCGTCTACGAGAGCGGGCTCAAGGCCGTGCCGACCATGGCCACCACAGTCGCCTGGGGCGCCGGACCGGGTCTCGGCAAGCTTGGCATCAATTTCCTGCTGGTGGTCCATGGCGAGCAAAAGGTCGAATTTCACAAGCCGCTGCCGACCGAAGCCTCGATTCTCGCCTCCAGCCGCGTGATCGGCGCCTATGACAAGGGCGACAAGGGTGCGGTGATCTACAACGAGACCGTGCTGGCCGACGCGAAGACGGGCGAGAAGATCGCCACCCTGACCGGTTCGACCTTCGCACGCGGCGACGGCCATTTCGGCGGGCCATCCGAGGGCGCGCCGGAGCCGCATGAGGTGCCGACCCGCGCGCCGGACCTGTCGGTCGACATCGCCACCAAACCTGATCAGGCGCTGATCTACCGCCTCAGCGGCGACCGCAATCCGCTCCACTCGGACCCGAAGATCGCGGCGGCGGCCGGCTTTCCGCGCCCGATCCTGCACGGGCTGTGCACCTACGGGATCACCTGCCGCGCGGTGCTGCAGGAATACTGCGGCTTTGACCCGGCGAAGATCAAAAGCCACCAGGTGCGCTTCTCCAGCCCGGTGTTCCCGGGCGAAACCATCACCGTCGACCTGTGGAAGGACGGCGATGTCGTCTCGTTCGAGGCCCGGGTGAAGTCGCGCGGCGTCACCGTCGTGAAAAACGGCAAGACGCTGCTGGGGTAAGCGAAGGGGACACGTACCGGCGGTACGTGTCCCCTCCATCAGGCCGTCTTGTCGACGACCGTGCCCTGGCCTTTCGGCGGAGTCTGACGGGGCGCGACGGCCGCGCCATCATCGGCGTCGTGATCGTTCACACGGTCGGGACCAGCGGGTTCGGCGGCTTCGGGCGTGCGGATCGGCGGCGGCGCGCCGACGGGAGGAAGGCTCATGAAACGGTCCTGTCTGTCCTGACCGGCGCCGCCCCCGAAAGCTCGGGGGCGGGTCCGATACAGGAATGACGACAGCCGGACCCGAGTCCCTCAATGAACCGGCGCGGGCTCCGGCTCAGCCCGCAGACGGGCCGGAACAGCCAGCGAGGCGATCACCGCCAGCACGAAGCTGGCGACCAGGGTGACGACGATGGCCGCACCCGTGGGCAGATCGAGCACTGACGACAGCACCAGCCCGGCGACATAGCCGGCGATGCCCACGGCGTAGCCGACGCCAAGCCGCAGCTTCGGCGCGAACCGCCGCGAGGCCAAGGCCGGAACGATCAGGCTGGCGAACACCAGATAGACCCCGACCAGCTGCACCGACTGGGTGACCACCAGCGCGAACAGCACATAGAAGCCCAGCTGGCCCAGCCGGTGGCGCAGGAAGAACCAGATGCCCAGGGCGGCGGCATAGAACACCGCGATCGGGATCAGCGCGGGAACTTGCACCCAGAGGATCTGGCCGACCAGCAGGTCCTTCAGATGCTCGCCGCCGTGAGGATTGTTGGCCAGCAACAGCAGCTCGACGCAGGCCGCCACGACGAACAGCACGCCGATCAGGGCCTCCTGCACCTGCGGCCACTTCTTCTCGGTCCAGGTCAGGACCAGCGCCCCGATCAGGGCCGCGACGCAGGCCGCCAGCTGGACGTGCCAGCCGGCCGGTTCGGCGCCCATGGCGCTGGCGACGGTCACGCCAAGGCCCGCCACCTGGGCGATCGCCAGGTCGATGAACACGATGCCCCGGTTCAGCACCTGCTGGCCCATCGGGACGTGAGTGGACAGCACCAGCAGGCCGGCCAGCAGGGCCGGCAGCAGGATGGAGAGTTCGATCGCGCCGATGTTCACTTGCCGATAGCTCCAAGCAGCCGGGTCAGGGTGTCGTCATAGAGCGAGTAGAGGTCCTTCGCCCCCGGCGTGCCGCCGATGGTGTAGGGCAGCACGACGGCCGGAATGCCGGCGCGCTGCGAGACGAAGTCCGATGACCGGCCGTCCTCGTAGGCCGAGCGGATGACCATCTTCACCGGAGTCTTCTGCAGGACGCCCAGCACCTGGGCGAGGTAGCCGCTCGAGGCGGGCACGCCCGGCTTGGGCTCCAGCGCCACGATCCGCTTCACGCCCAGCCAGGTCTCCAGATAGATCCAGGTCTTGTGCTGCACGGCGATCGGCTGACCGCGCAGCGGCGCGGCGCGGGCCTGCCAGCGGACCAGGGCGGCGTTCCACTTCACGGCAAAGGCGGCGTAGCGGGCCTGGTAATAGGCGGCGTTGGCGGGGTCGATCTGGGCGAACCGGTCGGCCATCGCCTTGCCCACCGGCAGCATGACGCGCGGGTCGGTCTGGATGTGCGGATTGCCGCCAGCGTGGATGTCGCCCTCGGCCCGGTCCAGCCGCGCGGGGCGCTCCAGCAGATTAACGTAGCGGGTCGCTTCAAAGGACCCCGGCGCGCCGGGCATGATCTTCTTGTTGGCCGCCTGGGTCAGAATCTGCGGCAGCCAGCCGATCTCCAGCTCCGATCCCGTGCAGACCGCGATATCGGCCGTGCGCGCCTTGGCGATCAGGCTTGGCCGCGCCTGAATCTGATGGGGGTCCTGCAACGCGGTGGTGGCGGTGTAGGTCGTGACCTTCGCGCCGCCGATTTCAGTGGCCAGCGCGGCCCATTCTGGTTCGCAGGCGAACACGCCCATCGCCCAGGTTGGCGAGCTGACACCGAGCGCCAGCAGCACCGCGAGAACAAGAGATCTGAACATCAGAGGCTTCCTTAGTAGCGGTGGGCGCCGTGCGGGCCGTAGACGACGGTGTATTGCAGGAGCAGTTCGTCGCGCGCGCGCTGGTCGCTTTCATCGCGCGAGTACTGCAGGCGGAAGCGGCCGAATTCGCTGGAGTCATATTCGACGAGCGCGGAGGCGCTCCACGAATTCAGGCCGAGGCCGTCGAGGGTCGTGCCGGCCAGCGGGGCGGGCGTGTCGCCGGCGTCCAGCGCCGAGTAGCGAAGGCCAACGCTCCAGCGCGGCCTGAACTGATAGACGCCCTGCGCGTACCAGCCGGTCTTGTCCGCGTCGACCGGGATACCGTTGAACCGCCCGCTCTCCGTCCCGAAGAACACTTCGCCGCTGAGCGTCAGGTTTCGCTGCGTGCCGTTGCCGCCGGGCGCCCATTTGTAGACGCCGGAGACGATGGCGACGTCGCTGTCGCCGCTGAACTGGTCGAGGCCGAAGACCGGGTCTGTCGTCTCGCGAGCGTCCGCCTTGGTGTGAATCCAGGACGCCGCCGCGAGCCAGCTGGACGAGGCGCTGATGTCGGCGCCCGTGTGGACGAAGACCGTCTGCGTGCCCGCGCCGCGGTCGGCGCCGTTGCCGGCAGGGAAGTTGTCGCCCCGGAACACCTCGGCGCCGAACTCGAGGAACATGTCGGTGGGCGCCAGCCAGCGGATCTGCACGCCGTCGTCGCCGTACTGCCCGCCGAGGAAGGCCCGGTAGGGCAAGGGCATGTCGATGAACGACCAGTTGTGGGCGTGGCGCTCGTTCAGATAGCCGATCCCGGAGAAGAACCGCCCGCCCTTGAGGGTCAGGCCGTTCGGCAGGGACGTGGTCTGGATGTAGGCCTCCTCGACGGCGGCCTCCCCCTGGCCGTCGAAGGCCACGGTGAGACTGGCATAGAGGTAGGGATCGACGTTGGACGCCAGAGTCACCTCGGATTCGGCAAGGGAGAAGCCCCGCGTCATCGGGCCGGCTTCGTCTCCCAGCGCGAAGCCGGGGATGCGGGCCATCGACGGGTCTTCCGACGAGGCGACGTAGTTGCCGTTCAGGACAACCGAGATACCGGGGTTCAGCGCGTTGGCCGAGGCGACCGGAGCCGCGCCGCCGTCGCCGGCGCCGCCTGCGTCGGCCAGCTCGACGGGATCGGCAGGCTCCGCGGGCGCATCGGCCGGCTCGGCGGCGGCGGCGGACTGGGCCGTCTCGGCCGCGGCGACCCGGGCCTCGAGGGCGGCGATCCGCGCCTCGTAGTCGGCCTTCATGGCGGCGATTTCGGCGCGGATGGCGACCACGTCGGCCGGCTCGGCCGCGCGGGCGGGCAGGGCCGCCGAACTCAGGGCGACAACGGCCGCGACCATTGGAAGGCCGCCGAAGGCTCTGGACATGGAATTTCCCCGGACGATCTGGACGGGCCGCACCGGACGGTCCCGGCGAGACGGGGAAGTGTTATGAAATAACATATCCAGTCGTCAAGAGGCTGCGGCGGCTTTGCGCCTGACCGCGCACGACCATTCTTCGTCCAGGGGACAGAGCGGACGGCATGGGCGTACGCGGCGCCGCCCCCGGAACCAGGCCTACGCCGGCCGGTCCGCGGACCACACCAGATGTCGCTCCAGCGGATCGCCGGGCGGCAACATCGGGTGATTGAAGTCGAGGTCGGGGCGACGGGTCATGCCCAGCCGCGCCATGACGGCCTGGGACGGCAGGTTGGTCGTGGCCGTGAAGGCGACGATCTGCGCGAGGCCCAGCCGCGCGAAACCGTCGTCCATCGCCGCCCGCGCCGCCTCGGTGGCGTAGCCATGTCCCCAGGCGTGACGGGCGTAGCGCCATCCGGCCTCGACGCCGGGGGCCAATGGATTGCTGTCGCGCAGGGTCATCAGCCCGGTGAAGCCGAGAAAGACCCCGTCCTCGCGCCGCTCGACCGCCCACAGACCAAAGCCGTGTTCATCGATGTAGTCGCGATTGCGCGCGGCCATGGCGTCGCTCTCGATCCGCGTATGGGTCGAGGGAAAATGGCGCAGGACCTCGGGGTCGGCGTTCAGCGCCGCCCAGGGCTCGAAATCGCCGTCGCGCCAGTTTCGCAGGATCAGGCGCGGCGTCTCGATCATGCAGGGCGCGGGCTCGACAGGGCGCCGTAGAGGTCCGGCCGGCGATCGCGGAAGAAACCCCAGGCGGCGCGGTGGGTGGCGAGGAAGTCGAGATCGACCGTCGTCTGGACGAGGCCCTCGTCGTCACGACCGAGTTCGGAGACCAGGTCCCCGCGATGATCGGCGATGAACGACGAGCCGTAGAAGCCCTGGCCGCCGTTGGGGTAGCCGTCCCACGGCTCGAAGCCGATGCGGTTGGCGCCGACCACGGGAATGACGTTGCTGACCGCGTGGCCTTGCATCGCCCGCCGCCACGGCAGGGCCGTGTCGAGGCTGGCGTCGTGCGGCTCACTGCCGATGGCGGTCGGATACAACAGCGCCTCGGCGCCCATCAGGGCCATGGCGCGCGCGGCTTCCGGGTACCACTGGTCCCAGCAGATACCGACGCCGATGCGGCCAAAGCGTGTGTCCCAGACGCGGAAGCCCGTATCGCCCGGCTTGAAGTAGTACTTCTCCTGGTAGCCGGGCCCGTCGGGGATGTGGCTCTTGCGATAGACGCCCAGCAGCGATCCGTCGGCGTCGGCCATGACGAGGCTGTTGAAGTAATGCGGGCCTTCCCGCTCGAAGATCGAGATCGGGATGACCACGCCCAGTTCGCCGGCCAGCGGGGCCAGCGCCTTGACGCAGGGATGCTCGCGCCAGGGATGAGCCTGGGCGAACCAGTGCTCTTCCTGGGTCACGCAGAAGTAGGGGCCCTGGAACAGCTCGGACGGCAGGATCACCTGTGCGCCGCCGGCGGCCGCTTCACGGATGAAGGCCTCCGTCTTGGCGATGTTGGCGTCCATATCCAGGCCGTAGGACGTCTGGATCGCCGCGAGGCTGAGCGTCCGGGCCATCAGGCGGGCTCCTGCTGGGTGATGCAGTGGAACGAGCCGCCGCCGGTCAGGACGGCGTTGGACGGCAGGCCGATGGCCTTGCGCTCGGGAAACAGGCTCTGCACCGCGTCGACGGCGAACGCGCCGGCCTTCGGGTCGTCGTAGAGCGGCACGATCACCGCGCCGTTGGCGATGATGAAGTTCATGTGGCTGGCGGGCGAGGGGCCGTCGTCGCCGTCGATCCAGCCGGGCGACGGGATGCGCATGACCTGCAGCTGGCCGCCCCTGGCGTCGGTCATCCGCGACAGCGCGCGCGCGGTGGCGTCGTAGAGATTGGCGTTGGGGTCGCCCCGGCCCCAGGCGATCGGGCAGGCCACGACGCCGGGCGCGACGAACCGGGCGAGGTTGTCGACATGGCCGTCGGTGTGATCGTTGCGCAGGCCGTCATCCAGCCACAGCACCTTGCGGGCGCCGAGCGCCTCGCCCAGCGCCGCCTCGGCCGCCGCCTCGGTCCAGCCGGCGTTGCGGTTGGTGTTCAGCAGGCACTGGCGGGTCGTCAGCACGGTGCCCAGCCCGTCATGGTCAAGCGCGCCGCCTTCGAGGATGAACGGGTTGGCGTCCAGCGGCGCGCCGGAGGCGGCGGCGATCTGGGCCGCGACCTGGTCGTCGCCCTCCATCTCGAACTTGCCGCCCCAGCCGTTGAACCGGAAGCCGGCCGCGCGGCCGTCGTTGCGGAAGATCGGGCCCGTGTCGCGCATCCAGATATCGCCGAACAGGGCGCGGACGATCTCGACGCCGGCGACGCCATCCAGCCTCGCACGGGCCGCGGCCTCGGCGTCATCGCCGCAGACCATCAGGCGCACGCGCTCCTCGCCGGGACCGGCGAGGGCGATGGCCAGGGCGGCGACTTCATCCTGGGCTTGGCCCAGGTCCTCGCGCCACAGATCGGCATGGCTGGGGAAGCCCAGCCACATGGCGCGGTGCGGAGACCATTCAGCGGGAACGAGCGGAGTGTTCATGGGTCGGGGGAAGTGGCCCTGAGAGCGGGTTGCGTCAAGGGCGCGGCAATCCCGGCCCCAACGAAAAAGGGCGGCCCGTTTCCGGACCGCCCCTTCCCTTAACCGTAGAGTCTTCGAACTAGAAGCGCGTGCGCAGGCTCAGTTGCAGCGTGCGCGGAGCGCCGATGCTGACAAAGGCGCCGCTGGCGCTCTTCGACGTAACCGCCGGACCGGGGTTCACGTCAGGGATCACCTTGGCGTTGTTACCCGAGCTGATGTTCGCGTAGTACTCCTCGTCGAAGATGTTCGTGACGTTGAGTTGCAGAGACGTGCCCTCGCCGCCGAACGGCAGGTCGTACCGCAGGTCCAGATCGAACACGTTGTAGGCCGGGGTCTGCTCGTCGTTGACGTCCGTGGTGAAGCGGTCGCCGACGTGCTTGCCCTGGAAGCCAACCGTGAAGTCTTCCGTCACATGCCACTGGGCGCGAGCCGTGAACATCCATTCCGGCGTTTCGACCAGAGTCTTGCCCTTGGTGGGCAAGTAGGTCGGGGTGGCCGAAAGCTGAAGATCGTCCTGCAGTTCAGCGTTGGTGTAGCTGATCGAGCTGTAGAGGCTGAACGCCGCGTTGGGGGTCCAGCCGGCCTGGGCGTCGATACCCCAGAGCTTCACGTCGCCGACGTTGCGGTCAACGTTGAAGCCGAGGTCCGGATCAAAGGCCGAGACGATACGGTTCTGGAAGTTGTTCGACCACAGCGCCGCCGAGATGATCATCGTCGGCGAGCGGAAGCGGTAGCCCAAGTCCCAGGCCTGGCTGGTTTCGGGATCCACGTCCGAGAGAACCACCGGCGCGTTGACGGAGGTGGTGACGACGCCGGCCGTGTAGAGGTTGTCGGTCCGGGGCGCGCTGAGGCCTTCAGCATAGCTGATGAAGACCGTGTGACCCGGGGCGAGCTGGTAGGACAGGCCGACGTTCGGGAGAACGTCCTTGTATTCCACCTCGGCGGAGAACGGACGGATGTAACGGGTGCCCGTCCCGGCCGCGTTCAGCGTCACCAGATTGGCGCTGGCCTGAACGCCGGCGGCCGGATCAGCGTCGACGTTGCCGAACACCGGCTGGCTGGTGCAGAGCACCGAGAAGCCATTGTTCTGCGTCAGGCAGTACTGGTTCAGCTCACGCTTGAACACCGGCGCCCGAAGGCCAACCGTCACGAACAGGTTGTCGTCCATGAAGTTGCCGCGCCAGTCAGCCGAAAGCTGGCTCAGGATGGCGAAGGACAGACGGTCGCGGCTACGGAGGGCGTAGCCGTCGGCGTTGAACACCTTCTGGCCGTAGCCGTCCTTGCCGCCGAACACGTCCAGCGGATCACCGTTGGCGCCGATCAGGCCGTACTGGCCGGTTTGACGGTGGCGGCCGCGATCATAGGTGAAGGCGATACGGAACGTGTTGTTGTCGTTCGGCTCCCAGATCAGCGAGCTGGCCACCGTGTAGCGCCGGGTGTTGGTGGTGCTGGGCGAATAGTAGCGCACGAACGTGTCGCGGCAATCGCCGTCGCCGTTGATGTCGAAGCCCGAGCCGCCGCCGGCGCAGGCCACGCCGCCCGTGGAGCCGGTGACAACCGTGTTGGCGCCGACCGCCGCCACTTCGCTGACCGTGGTGCTGCCGCCGCCGTTGGCCAGGACGTACTGGAACGCCGAGTCGACGGTCAGGGTCAGCGTGTCGGTCAGGGTGAACTTGGCCTGTTCCCGGATGTTGCCGGTGTTCGACGGGTTGATCCGCAGGCCGTAGAAGTCGGAGTTGGCCGCCGGGTCGGCGTCGACATCGCCCGGGGCCGCCGGCGTCGAGACGATCGGCAGGTAGGTCGGATTGTTATCGTAGTCCATGCCGTTGAGCTTGAACGTGGCGATCGCGGCCGTGCGATAGAAGTCGTTGCGGTTTTCGTTGTAGTGGAAGGCCAGCGAGACGAAGTCGCCGTTGTCGCCCAGAGGCTGATAGATCTTTCCGTTGATCTGCCATTTCTCCAGGTCGCCTGGACCCTTGAACTTGTCGTACTTCTGGTACGAGGCGGCCAAGTAGGAGGTCGCGCCGGTGCCAAGGATGTCGCCGGTGTCGACGAGGCCGAACACGCGACGATAGTTGAAGCTGCCGACAGCGACGTTCAGCATGCCGCCGAAGTCATTGGCCGGCTTGCGGCTGGTGTAGTTGATCGTGCCACCGGTGGCCGAGGCCGTCGGGCTGTCCACGTCGGTGGCGCCCATGTTGACGCTGGCCTTGGAGATCAGTTCAGGGTCGAGCTGCTGGTTGGTGTAGATCGCGTAGTTGCCCGTGTCGTTCAGCGGAATGCCGTCAAACGTCAGCGAGATGCGCGGGCCATCGAAGCCGCGAATGCGGAGGTTGCCGCCCGAAGACCCGTACGGGTCGTTGTTGGTGAAGTTCAGGCCCGGCGTCAGGTTCAGCGTCTGGATGATCGTCTGACCCGTCTGCTGGGTCGCGATGAACTCCTGGTCAATCGTAGCCTTGGCCTTGGGGGCCGTCTCGGCGGAGATCACACCGTCGATGTTGGGCTGGCCCTTGGCCGCGGTGATGACAACGGCTTCAACTTCGGTGGTGCCGGTGGATTGCGCGAAAGCGCTGGAGGCCAGCATCATGCTGCCAACGAGCGCCGTAGTCGCCACGAAGGCGAGCTTGTTCTTGGTCATAGTTTGAGTATCCCCTCTCAATCCCGACGCCGGTTTGAAACCTTGATCGACCCGGCCCGGACAATCGTCACGCCCTTACTCCGACATTGCGAAGCTAAGGTGACGACGTCCGAAAAGAGCCTGAAGCGCCTGCCTTGAGCTTTTAGGCCGGGCGCGAAAAGAGGCAAGACGGTGTTAACGTTTGGCGCGCTTTTGGGGCGCTTTGTCGCAAGATTGCGACACCTTTGGGCATGGTTCGCCTTTACATGGGCACGGACGCGGGCGAGCGTCCGCCCCGCCCATGACCCTCCCAGACCCCGACGCTCCGCCCTCCCCCGACGGCTATAGCCGCCCGTTTCGCATCGCCGCGACGCTCGTCCTTGTGCTGACGGTGCTGCGGCTGGCCGCCATCTTCGCCAGCCCGCTCGAGCTAAATCCCGAAGAGGCCCAGTACTGGCTTTGGTCCCGTACGCTGGACTTCGGCTATTTCTCCAAGCCGCCGATGATCGCCTGGGCGATCTGGGCGACGACAACGATCGGCGGCGATGCGGAGGCCTGGGTGCGCTTCTCCGCGCCGCTGTTCCACGCAGTCGCCGGCCTGTCGCTGTTCGCCGTAGGTCGGCGACTTTACGGCGAATGGACCGGGGTCGCGGCCAGCGCGATCTACATGCTCATGCCGGGCGTGGCGCTGTCGTCCTTCATCCTGGCGACGGACGCTCCCCTGCTCTGCTTCCTGTCGCTGGCGCTGCTTGCCTATGTCGAGATCCAGCAGGGCGGGCGTCGGCTCGTGCTGGCCGCCGCCCTCGGCGCGGCGCTGGGCCTGGCCATGCTGTCGAAGTACGCCGCGCTCTACGCCGTCATCGCCATCGGCCTGCATCTGGCGTTGTCGAAGGACGCCCGTCGCGCCTGGGACCTGAAGACCGCCGCGCTCGCCATCCTCGCCTTCGCCGCCGTGCTGGCTCCCAATCTGGTCTGGAACGCCCAGCACCATTTCGCCACCGTCGGCCATACGGCGGCCAACGCCAACCTCGGCGGCAAGCTGTTCAACCCCGGTGAGATGCTCGGCTTCCTCGGCGGGCAGTTCGGGGTCTTCGGTCCCGTCCCGTTCGGGGTCCTGATCGGCGGCGCCGGCCTGCTCGCCTGGCGTCGACGACTGGAGCCGCAGGACCTGCTTCTGCTCTGCTTCGCCATGCCGCCGCTGGCCGTGGTGACGGTCGGCGCCCTCCTGTCGCGGGCCAACGACAACTGGGCGGCCAGCGCCTATGTCGCCGGCGCCGTACTCGCGGCGGCCCTGCTGGTCCGCTGGCGCGCCCGCTGGTGGCTGGGAATTGGCCTTGGCCTTCAAGGGGCGCTGGCCGTGTTCATGATGCTGGCGGTGACCAATCCGGCGATCGTCGACGGACTCGGCCGCTCAAACGACATCAAGCGCGTGCGGGGCTGGAGCCAGATGGCCGAGCAGGTCGTCCAACGCGCCCAGGTCGAACAGATCAACGGCGGCCTCTCGGCCATCGCCGTCGACGACCGGTTCCTGTTCAACGCCCTGTCCTACTACGGTCGCGACTATATCGGCACGCCGGACGCGCCGCCGCTGACCATGTGGCTGCGCAAGAGCCATGCGGGCAACCAGGCCGAGGCCACCGCGCCCCTGACCCCGGCGCTCGGCCGGCGCGTGCTGGCCGTCAGCCTCGAGGGCATCCAGGCCGACCGCGTCGCCGCCGATTTCGCGGCCAGCCGTTCGACGGGAATCCTGCACCAGATCCTCAGCGTGAAGTGCGCGGCGCGCTATGCCAACGACGAGAAGAAGTACGAACACCGCTGCCTGCGGCGCGAAACGCTGATCCTTGGCGAGGGCTTCCGCCCGGCCGTCAACCGCGACTAGCGGCCCCAGACCGACTTCAGCCGGGCGTCCCGGCCGCAGGAGGCGCGGTAGTAGCTGTAACGCAGCGGATTCTTCTTCGCGTAGTCCTGGTGATAGCCCTCGGCCGGCCAGAACGAGGTGTAGCGCAAGACCGGCGTGACGACGCGATGGCCCTTCGCGCGCGCCGCCGCGGCGGCCTTGGAGGCCTCAGCCGCCTGGCGCTGGGACTCGCTGGCCACCCACACGGCCGTGGAATACTGAGGGCCGCGGTCGCAGAACTGCCCGCCGTTGTCGGTCACATCGACCAGAGGCCAGAACCGGTCGACCAGCTGGCGATAGGTGATCTTCGAGGGGTCGTAGGTGATGCGCACCGCCTCGCGATGGCCCTCGTGGTTCTCGTAGGTCGGGTTCTGCAGGTCGCCGCCGGCGTAGCCGGAGACGGCGTCCACGACTCCGGGAATCCCGGCCATGTCATGCTCGAGACACCAGAAGCAGCCGCCGGCGAACCAGGCGGTTTCGAGCTTCGGCGCGGCTTGGGCGGGGCCGATGGCGAACAGGGCGACAGTCGCGGCCAGGGCCGCCAGGATGCGAGTGATCATGGGCGTCAACATGGTCCGCCAGCGGCGCGGGGCAAATCACCGTCCGTCAACAGCCCGTGAGAATCTAGACAGCGATCGTGAACGACGCCTCGGTCCTGCTCTTCACCTCGTCCACGGTCACGCCGGGCGCCAGCTCGATCAGCCGCACCGGCGTCTTGCCGCGGTTGATCTCGAAGACACCCAGCTCGGTGATCAGCAGGTCGACCACGCCCGCGCCGGTGAGCGGCAGGTTGCAGCGATGCAGCAGCTTGGGCGCGCCGGTCTTCTCGCAGTGGTCCATCACGACCACCACCCGCTTGACGCCGGCGACCAGATCCATCGCCCCGCCCATGCCCTTGACCATCTTGCCGGGCACCATCCAGTTGGCCAGATCGCCGTTCTCGGCAACCTGCATGCCGCCGAGGATCGACAGGGCGATGTGGCCGCCGCGGATCATGGCGAAGCTGTCGGCGGACGAGAAATAGGACGAGCTGTCGAGCTCGGTGATCGTCTGCTTGCCGGCGTTGATCAGGTCGGCGTCCTCTTCACCTTCGTAAGGGAACGGGCCCATGCCCAGCATGCCGTTCTCGCTCTGCAGCGTCACATGCATCCCCTCGGGGATGTAGTTGGCCACGAGGGTCGGAATGCCGATGCCGAGGTTGACGTAGAAGCCGTCCTGCAGCTCCCGCGCCGCGCGGGCGGCCATGTCTTCGCGGGTCCAGGCCATCAGACGGCTTCCTTCACGCGGGTGGTCACGCGCTCGATGCGTTTCTCGAAGACGGCGCCCTTGAACAGGCGGTCGACGTAGATGCCGGGCGTGTGGATGTTGTCCTTGTCCAGGTCGCCGATGGCGACCAGCTGCTCGACCTCGACCACGGTGGCCTTGCCGGCCGTCGCCATCATCGGATTGAAGTTCCGCGCGGTCTTCCGGTAGACGAGGTTGCCCTCGGCGTCGCCCTTCCAAGCCTTGACGATCGAGAGGTCGGCGACGAGGCCACGCTCCATCACATAGAGGTCGCCGTCAAATTCGCGGACTTCCTTGCCCTCGGCCACCAGCGTGCCGACGCCCGTCTTCGTGAAGAAGGCCGGGATGCCGGCTCCGCCGGCGCGGATGCGCTCGGCGAGCGTGCCCTGCGGATTGAACTCCAGTTCCAGTTCGCCGGAGAGGTATAGCTGTTCGAACAGCTTGTTCTCCCCCACATAGGAACTGATCATCTTTTTGATCTGGCGGTTCTCGAGCAGGATACCCAGCCCGAAGCCGTCGACGCCGCAGTTGTTGGAGACGACCGTGAGGTCCCTGACCCCGCTTTCGCGAATCGCCGCGATCAGGTTCTCGGGAATGCCGCAGAGGCCGAAGCCTCCGGCCATGATCGTCATGCCGTCGAAGAGGAGCCCCTCAAGGGCCCCGACGGCGTCCTTGCGAACCTTGTCCGCCATGATCGCTCCGCTCAAAAGGGTTGGCTCCTCTGACCCGGCCGGGCCAGAAATTCAACCCTCGATGAATAAAATGGGCCTGTCAGGAGAACGCTATCATGGAGCCTGAAGGCCGCGAACCCTCGGTGCTGCTCGTCTTCGCCCATCCGGCGCTCGAGCGGTCGCGGGCCAATGCCATGCTGGCCGATGCCGGGCGTCAGGCGGCGGGGGTCCGCTTTCATGACCTGTACGAACTCTACCCGGATTTCGTCATCGACGTGGAGGCCGAGCAGGAGAAGCTGCTGGCTCATCAGGTCATCGCGCTGCAGTTCCCCTTCTACTGGTACTCGACGCCGGCCCTGATGAAGGAGTGGCTCGACCTCGTCTGGCTGCATGGCTTCGCCTACGGCGCAGGCGGCGACAAACTGAAGGGCAAGCAGCTGTTCGTGGCCTGCACCACGGGCGGCCCGGCGCAGGCCTACCACAAGCGCGGCTACAACCGGTTCACGATGGAGGAGTTCCTGCGACCGCTGGAACAGACGGCGAGCCTGTGCGGCATGATCTGGGAAAACCCGTTCATCGTCCACGCCGCCCGGCTGAAGGATGACGCCCACATCCAGGGCGAGGCGGACCGTTATCGCCAGCGCCTCGAAGGCCTGGTCGCCGGCGCCCGGGAGACCGTCTGATGCATGGCGATTTCCTCATCCAGGCGCTGGTCTATCTGACCGCGGGCGTCATCACCGTGGCGGCGGCCAAGAAGCTCGGCCTCGGCTCGGTGCTCGGCTACCTGATCGCCGGCGCCGTGATCGGTCCGTTCGCCCTGAATCTGACCGGCGAGGCCGAGGACGTGATGAAGTTCGCCGAGTTCGGCGTGGTCATCCTGCTGTTCCTCATCGGCCTGGAAGTTCGCCCCGCCCTGCTGTGGTCGATGCGCAAGACGATCTTCGGCCTCGGCGGCGCACAGGTGGTCGCGACGGCCCTGGCCATCGCCGGCGCGGCCATGCTGTTCGGACTGGCCTGGCCGACGGCGCTGGCGGCGGGGCTTGTGCTGGCCATGTCCTCGACCGCGATCGTCCTGCAGACCCTTGACGAGAAGGGTCTGCGACCGGGGGCCTGTCGGCCGGGCGGCCTTCGGCGTCCTGCTGCTGCAGGACCTGTCGATCATCCCGCTGTTCGCCCTCCTGCCCCTGCTGGCGACGGGACCGGTGGTTCTGACCGCGAACGCGCATTCCACCAGCCTCGTGGCTGACCTGCCCGGCTGGCTCCAGGCCCTGGCGGTGCTGGGCGCCGTGGGCCTGGTGGTCGGCGGCGGCCGGTTCGTCGTGCGGCCGGTATTCCGCTTCATCGCCGAATCCCGCCTTCGCGAGATCTTCACCGCCTCGGCGTTGCTGATCGTCGTCGGCGTGGCCGCCCTGATGCAGATCGTCGGCCTGTCGCCGGCGCTGGGCGCCTTCCTCGCCGGCGTCGTGCTGGCCGAAAGCGAGTTCCGCCGCGAGCTGGAAACCGACATCGAGCCGTTCCGGGGCCTGCTGCTCGGCCTGTTCTTCATCACCGTCGGCGCGACGATCAACTTCGGTCTGATCCTGCGCCAGCCGCTGCTGCTGGTCGGGCTCGTGCTGGGCCTGATGGCGCTGAAGTTCGTGGTGCTGTTCGCCCTCGCCCGGGTCGGCGGGGCTTCGAACCGCCTGGCCTCGACCGTGGCGGTCGCCCTGGCGCAGGGCGGCGAGTTCGCCTTTGTGCTGCTGACCTTCACCGTCGGCGCCGGCGTCATCAGTCGGCCGCTGGCCGATCTGCTGACGGCGGTCGTGGCCGTGTCGATGGCCATGACCCCCCTGACGGTGATCGCCTTCGAGAAGATCCTCACCGCGCTGGACCGCAATACGCCCACCGAGACGATCGCTGATCCGACCTTCGAGGAGGCGGACGCCGAGCCGGACATCATTATCGCGGGCTTCGGCCGTTTTGGTCAGGTGACGGGTCGAATGCTGACCGCCAACGGCTTCAAGTCGACCGTGCTGGACGCGGACATCGAGCAGATCGATCTGCTGCGCCGGTTTGGCCGCCGCGTGCACTATGGCGACGCCACCCGGCTGGACCTGCTCCGGCAGGCCGGGGCCGAACACGCGCGGATGCTGATCGTGGCCATTGACGACCAGGAGAAGGCCACCGAACTGGTCGAGCGGGCCCGCGAGGCCTTCCCCAACCTCACCATCCTGGCCCGCGCCTTCGACCGGCGGCACGCCTACGACCTGCTGGCCAACGGCGCTGACGCCGTCGAGCGCGAAACCTTCGAGGCGGCTCTGGCCATGGGTGTGACAGCACTGAAGTCGCTGGGCTTCCGCGCCCATCGCGCCCTGCGGGCGGCCGACTTCTTCCGGCGTCACGACAACCGCACCTTTGAAGAGCTGCGGCCGATGTGGGGTCAGACCGAGGCCTATCTGCTGGCGTCGCGCGACGCCGCCCAGACGATGGACAAGCTGCTGCAGGCCGACCTGGCGAAGATGCGTCCCGGGGCCGCCGACGGATGGGATACGAGCGGGCGCGACGAGGAACAGCGGGCCGAAGCGTTCGACAGGGACGCCTGACCTGGATCATTGCCGCGTCGTCAGGCGCCGCCGAGAGGTGTAAGACACCGGGTTTCGAATTTCGGGAGAACCGCCTTGCCCCAGTCCGCCATCGCACCCGTCTCGTTCAGGGCCTATGCGACCGACTTCGAAGGCTTCGCCAGAAACCTCGGCGACAGCTTCCGCCGCTATGGCTTCGCGGTGCTGTCCGACTACGATCTGGACCAGGCCCGGATCGACGCGGCGATCGATTCCGCCAAGCGCTTCTTCGCCCTGCCCGAGGACGTGAAGCGGCAGTACGCCGTCGGCAAGGGCGGTCAGCGCGGCTACATCCCGTTCGGCATCGAGACGGCCAAGGGCGCGGACCACTTCGACCTGAAGGAGTTCTGGCACATGGGCCGGGACCTGCCGGCCGGGCATCGCTACCGCGCCCAGATGCCGGACAACGTCTGGCCGGCCGAGATCGCCGATTTCCACGATAATGTCGCCTGGCTCTACAGCGCGCTCGACGGCATGGGGGCCAAGGTGCTCCAGGCGATCGCGCACTATCTGGGCCTGCCCCGTCATGAGTTCGACGACGCGGTCGAGTACGGCAACAGCGTGCTGCGGCTGCTGCACTATCCGCCGATCCCGGCCGACGCGACCGGCGTTCGCGCCGGCGCGCACGGCGACATCAACGCCATCACCCTGCTGCTCGGCGCGGAGGAAGGCGGCCTGCAGGTCAAGGATCGCGACGGAAAGTGGCTGCCGATCAATCCACCCCCCGGCTGCCTGGTGATCAACATCGGCGACATGCTGGAGCGGGCCTGCAACCACGTGCTGCCGTCGACCATCCACCAGGTGGTCAACCCGCCGCCCGAGCGCCGGGCCTTCCCGAGGTATTCCACACCGTTCTTCCTGCATTTCGCGCCGGACTACGAAATCCGCACCCTGCCGGGCTGTGCGACGCCCGAAAATCCGGACCGCTATCCGGAGCCGATCACGGCCGACGCGTTCCTCGTTCAGCGTCTGAAGGAGATCAAACTGCTCTGACCGCGGCCGAGGTCACCCTGAATTAACCCTGCTCCCTCAGGTTGGGGGCAGGGTTTCTGGAGGGAAGCAGCATGGCGACGTCGGACGCCGCCAGACTGACGGAAATACGGTCTCTCGATCTGAACGCGCTGCGGCCCGTGATCGAGAGGGTCACGCGGCTTGCACGCCAGGCCTCGGGCGCCGCCCATGCCTATGTCGTGCTCGTCGAGGAGGATCACGTCTGGCAGTCAGGCTTCGACGGCGTCCCTGAAGCCATCGGGCCGGTCTCCGACTCGACGACCGCCCGGAACATCGATTGTAACGAAACCCTTTGGGTCACGGACCTGCGGGAGACCTGGCCGGACCATCCCTGGGTCAGCGGTCCCGCCGGGGCCCGCGGCTACGCCAATGCCGCCGTCATGCTGGGCGCGTCGCTGAAGCTCGGCGGGCTATGTCTGATCTTCAAACAGCCGGCGGATCGTGATGAGGCGGTCGTCGCCACGCTCAATGATCTGGCGGCGCTGCTGGCCGAGGCCATCGAGCGACTGCGCGCCCAGCGTCGCACCGAGATCGCCGAACAGACCTCCCGCGCGGCCACGGACCTGAAGGACGCCATCATGCGCTCTTCGCCGGTCGCACTGGGCATGACCGACCGCGACCTGCGCTACCTTTACGTTAACGAGCAGTGGGAGCTGGAAAAGGGCATCAGCTCGGCCGAGGCGCTCGGCCGGACCATGAAGGATCTGTTCCCGGCCTCCTATCCGGTGCACGCGCCCTCCTATTTCCAATGTCTCGCGGGCGAGACCGTCACGGCCGAACGGATCCTGGTGCCGAGCGAGCGGCGGCCCGACCGCTGGCTTCGCGCGACGCTCTGCCCCTGGCGCGACGCGGAGGGCGACGTCGGCGGCCTGATCTCGATGAGCCACGACATCACCGCCCTGATCGGCTCCCTGCAGGAAACCGAGCGATCCAAGCAACGGCTCGGGCTGGCGCTCGAGATCGCCGAGGTGCTGGTCTACGAGCTCGATTATCGGGCGAAGACCCTGACGATCGACGGCGCGGCGGACACCTTCTTCGACGGTGCCCTGACCTTCGAGGATCTCGCAAGGGACATGTGGATCACCGTCCACCCCGATGATCGGGCGGCGGCCCAGGCGACCTGGAACGATCACCTGGAAACCGGGCGGCCCTTCCGCACCGAGTACCGGATGAACCCGCCCGACGGTCGCGAAGTCTGGGCCTTCTCGGCCGCGGAGCTGATCAAGGGCGAGGACGGCCGGATCAACGGCATCCTGGGCGTCCTCAAGAACATCACGGGCCGCAAACAGGTCGAAGAGGCAACGGTCCGCGCCCGCGATCTGGCCGAAACGGCCAACCGGGCCAAGAGCGAATTCCTGGCCAACATGAGCCACGAGATCCGCACGCCGCTCAACGGCGTGATGGGGGTCGCCTCGGCGCTGTCCCGCACGGACCTGACCCCGGCCCAGGCGGAAATGGTCGGCCTGATCGAGACCTCCGGCCAGACGCTCGAAGCGATCCTGGCCGATGTCCTGGATCTGGCGCGCATCGAGTCCGGCCGCCTGGAGCTGAAGCCAGAGCCCTTCGACCTGGGCGCCTGCCTGCGATCGGCCGCGGCGCTGTTCCAGCCCGGCGCGGCGGAAAAGGGCCTGACCCTGACCCTGGCGATCGACGACGCGGCCAATGGCTGTTTCGTCGGCGACGCGGTCCGGGTCCGCCAGATCATCTGCAACCTGCTCTCCAACGCGGTGAAGTTCACCCACCATGGCGGCATTCAGCTCGAAGCCGGCATGGCGCCGGACGGCGGGCTGGCCATCACGGTCAGCGACACCGGCATCGGCTTCGGCCAGGACGTGAAGGATCGCCTGTTCGAGCGGTTTGAACAGGCCGACGGCTCGATCACCCGCCGCTTCGGTGGAACCGGTCTGGGCCTGGCCATCTCCCGCGCCCTCGCGGAAGCCATGGGCGGCGCCCTGGACGCGCAGTCGACACCGGGCGCCGGATCGCGCTTCACCCTGACCGTGTCGCTGGCCGCCTGGGACGGCGACCTGGCCGATCCGCACCGGCAGTCGACCCCGACCCTGGGCGACGTCCGCGCGCCGCGCGTGCTGCTGGCCGAGGACCATCCGATCAACCGCAAGGTCGTCGAGCTGCTGTTCGAGGGCACGGGCGTGGAGCTGACCAGTGTCGAAAACGGCGCGGAAGCGGTCGCGGCGGCGGCCGGCGAACGGTTCGACCTGGTCCTGATGGATATGCAGATGCCGGTCATGGACGGGCTGACGGCGATCCGGGCGATCCGGGCCGCGGAAGCCGCCGGTCAGGGCCCTCGCACGCCGATCTGGGCCCTCTCCGCCAACGCCCTGCCCGAACACAGCGCCGCGTCGATGGCGGCGGGCGCCGATGGTCACCTGAGCAAGCCGATTTCGGCCGAGGCCCTGTTCGGCGTGGTCGAGGAGGCCTGCGCCCCGCGCCGGCCGGCCGAGGCGCTCAGCGCCTGACGGCCTCGCCGGAGCGGCCGCGACGCTACTTCGACAGCCGCAATTTCATGATGTCGCGGCCGATCGCGGCGAAGGCGTCCTTGAGCGCGGTCCCGCTCGAAGGCAGGTAGACGTGGCTGGAGTCGGTCGCGCAGCTGTTGATGTAGTTCTCCGCCGTGCGGTTGCCGCCAAGGTCGAAGCCCACGGTGTAGACCACCACGCCCTTGGCCTTCATCGCCGCGCACAGCGCCAGAGCCTGGGTTGTTCCGTCGCCGTTGGTCGCGTCGCATTTGATCTGCTGGCTGTCACTGCCCTGGGAGTCGCGGCTGAGCACGCCGTTGCAGTAGGCGGTGTTGAACTCGCCGTCGGTCATGATGATCACGACCTTGAGCACGTCCGGCGCGGTGTAGAGCGCCGGCTGGCTGGCCGTCGGCCAGAGCGAGCCGAAGTTCGGCGAGATCATGTACCAGCCCCAGGCCGTGCCGATCTGACCGGCCGTTGAGCCGCCGTCGGTCAACCCGTTGATCACGGACTTCAGGGCGGCCTTGTCGCTCGACAGCGGCACGACGGTCGCCGACGGGCAGCCGTCGCCGTCCTCGGTGTAGTGGCGTCCCACCGGCGACGTCCCGGGCGCGGTATCGGTATAGGCGTCCGCCCCGACCCGTTCGGTGGCGCAGGTGGTGATCTCGAATCGGGTGGTATCGTTGTCGTTGTTGGTGAACTGATAGTACTTGCAGCCGGCGGTGAGACACCAGGCCGACCCGCCCGACGTGTAGGTCCCGAAGTCGGCGCCGTTCACCCCTGACAGGACGAAGGTGTTCGTCGTCTTGTTGGCGACGGTGAAGACCTCGCCATTGAGGTCGGTCATGCCGCCAACGTCGGTGATGTAGACGTCGTCTCCGTCGTTGAGCCCGTGGCTCGCGGCCGTGATGACGATGGAACAGTCGGAGACCTGGCATTTCCGGATCGTGCCGGCGGATTTGTACTTCTTGTAGGACCCGCTGTTGACGCCCTGGAGTTCGAAGGTGTTGGTCGTCTTGTTGGCGACAACGAAGGCTTGGTCGTTGACGTTGGTCATGCCCTTCACATCGCTGATCCAGACGACGTCGCCATTGTTGAAGCCATGTCCGGCCGAGGTGACGACCGCCGGGTTGGCCTTGGTTATGCCGGAAATCGACTTCGACGAGCCGGTGGTCCAGGAGGCGCCGGTGATGCTCTTGGCGCCCGTGACGGCGCCGCGGGCGCCGTCGGCGTAGCTGCCGAGATTGACGCCGATATCGAACGGCACCAGCGCCACCTTGGAATAGTAGGGCGTCTGCACGTCCGACACGATGGAGTCGACCAGGTCCTTGGCTGCCGTGCGCATGTCGGCGATCTTGCTGCCGCGCATCGAGCCGGTGATGTCGAGCACAAGCGAGACCTCGAGATTGGTCGAGGCGCGCGCCACTTCGGTTTCCGCGCCGATGGTCATGTCGCCCTGCAGCCAGAGATTGGCGATGACCGGGGTCACCGAGGCGGTGGCCACGCCGGAGACCCGGGTGCCGACGAGTTTGAACGTCGAACTCTTCAGGGTCGCGTCGCTCATGCTGCTGAGCTGGGCGGCCAGGGCCGCCGCGCCGATCGCCTGGAGGTCCGCATCCGTCGACGCCGTGGAACGGGCGGCCAGCAGCGTCGCGGCGTCGAGCGCGTCCTGCAGCTGGCGTTTCTCGACGCTGGCGCGGTTGATGTCGATCAGGCCGAAGCCGAGCACGGCCATCGGCAGCGCCATGACGGCGAACCAGACGGCGACGGCGCCGCTCTCGTTGCGAAAGCGGCGAATGAAGCGCGTCAGGCGCGCGGCGAGCCCCAGGACGGGTCGGATCAAGGTGCCAAGCATCAATCGTAGTCCCTTCAGGCCGGCAGTTTCGCAGACAGCGGTAAGGGAACCGCGAACAGGCATGGTGAATCAGAGGTTGCGCCCTTTGGCCTATTTCGAGATTCGAAGCCGGGAAATGTCCTCGCCGATCGCGTGGAACGCATCCTTCAGGGCCGCGCCGGTCGACGGCAGATAGACGTGATCGGCGTCGGTAGCGCACTGCTGCACGATGGCCTGGGCTTCGGCTTGGCTGCCCACGTCGAAGCCGACAGTGTAGACGATCACCCCGGCCGCTTTCATGTTGTCGCAGAGCGCCTGGGCTTGGCCGAAGGCGTCGCCGTTAGGCGCGTTGCAGTTGATGTGATCGGAAGAGGCGCCGCTTCCGGTTCCCGAGTCCTGGCTGATCACACCCTTGCAGTAGGTGGTGTTGAACGCGCCGTCGGTCATCAGCACGACGACCTTCA